>CAYWVS010000030.1:0-35161 GCA_964461765.1 uncultured Anaerovorax sp. | reverse complement strand
GCCGGCGTAACAAAAGTAATATTATCATACTTCAAAACAAAAATCAAGAAAAAAATTATTTACTTTTGTAATTTTATATTATATAATTCATTTAACAGTTAAATGGAAAGAGGAGGAGAGTAAATGGACCAATTAATGACACTATTACCTTTAATATTATTAATCTTTATCATGTACTTCTTATTAATAAGACCTCAGAAAAAAAGAGAAAAAGAAGTCAATGCAATGAGAAACGCACTTAAGGTGGGAGATGATATCATCACCATAGGCGGAATTTGCGGAAAGATAGTAAAAACAAAGGACGAAACCCTGATTATACAAGTGGGCGCCGACAAAACAAAGATGGAAGTTATGAGATGGTCTATCTCTAAGGTTGTAAGCAGCAGTTCCAATGCTCCCTCTAAAAAATCCGCTCCGGTAGAAGAAAAAGAGGAGCCGGTAGAGGAACCAAAGAAAGTAATGCCGAAAAAGCTGACAAAAGCTAGCCCTGCCCCTGCTGAAAATGAAGAAGCTGAGGTAAACTCAGGGGATGAAGACACGGACAGCGAAGTAGTTATTGAAAGCGTTGAGTTAGACCAAGATTCAGAAAAGAAATAATTCATTTTTAAAGATTTTGATTTTTAATTTACATCTTTAAAACATTTGCAAAATTGCAAGCAAATTAAAATTAATTTGATAAAAACGTGGAAATAACGGAATCAAAGATTCCTATTTCCACATGTCGCCCCCAAAGGGCGACTCTTTGCAAGGTACATTCTTTTATATTTCGTCAATATGGTCTTTGACAATATTTCCTACATATTAAAAAAAATCCTTATTCTATGAATAAGGATTTTTGGTTTTAATCAGGATTTTTTGGCATATACTCTAATAATATATTTTTTAAAATATGATATCGGGAAATTACTTAATATTTTATAAACATATGTTGTGTTAAATATTTGACCGATTTCACAAATATGAATAGGAGGATTATATTATGGAAAAGACAATAAAAACAATGAAAGGTTTTGGAATTTCCTTAATGATCTTTGTGGTCATGGTCACGCTCTTTGCCTTGCTTTTAAAGACAACAGGATTGCCAGAAAAATTGTCATTCCTTTATGTACTCATATCCATGTCCTTAGCCACCTTATTTTTAGGAGTTTTCCTGGGTCATTTAACCGGAGGAAAGGGGCTAATCTATGGATTTTTGGGTGCACTTCTCTTTACCTTCATCATATTTTATACTTTAAATGTATTTTTCAATCAACCCCTTCAGTTTCAATTGATTCATTTAAGATACCTTGTACCCATTTTCTTCGGAGGAATCGGGGGAGTTATCGGAGTTAACATGAGAAACTAAAAAAGTGAAAATAGGAAACTTTTATATATAGTCAATATTATCTGTGACGATATTGGCTACATATTAATAAAATCAGAACTTTTACTTGTAAATCCTTCAAAACCGTAGTAAAATATTGAGTAGCTTTGAATTGGAAAAGGCAAAAAATGGAAAATAAATTTTAGCAAAAGAGAAGGTGAAGTAAAAAAATGAAGAAAGCATTGGCAATCGCCTTGGCCGTAATCATTGTTTTCGGTTGGTATGTAAGTATCTTTGGTTTGGGATCCATCAAACCGCTGAAGGATCAGATCAAACTGGGACTTGATTTAAAAGGTGGGGTTTACGTGGTCATGGAAGCAGAAACCCAAGCCACAGGGGAAGAACTGAGAGACCTGATGAACCAAACTCAGTTGGTCATGGAAAAAAGAGTGAATGGTATGGGTCTTTCGGAACCTGTAGTTACCATAGAAGGTAGCAATAAAATCAGAGTGGAGTTACCGGGAGCGGAAGATGCAGAAGCGGCTATTGCCTTAATCGGAAGAACAGCACAACTTCAGTTTGTTATGGCAGACAATACAGTAGTGCTTGACGGTAGTATGGTGAAAAATGCCACTACAGGAGTCGATAGCAAGTACCCACAATATTATGCCATAGACTTAGAATTAACTTCCGAGGGAGCCAAGCGTTTCGAAGATGCTACCAGAAAAATAGTTAAGAATGAAGTAGTTTCTGCTGATTCTGCTATGCCTCCTAATGTGATAGCTATTATTTTAGATGATAAAATCATTTCTGCACCTGCTGTTTCAGATATTATTTCAGGAGGTAAAGCTCAGATTACAGGAAGCTATACCCAAGAGCAGGCTAGTGGAGATGCTATGCTTATCAGAGGAGGTGCTCTCCCTGTAGCATTAAAAGAGGTGAATTCTTCCGATGTGGCTGCAACCTTGGGTTTAGATGCCTTAAAGATGAGTGTATATGCCGGATTTATCGGAATCGCTTTGATCTTTATCGTGATGCTTGTTATGTATAGAATCATGGGACTGGCGGCTAACATTGCACTTCTTTTATATATGTTGATTCTATTCTGGATCATGGTGGCCATGGGCAGTGTACTTACTTTGCCGGGTATTGCGGGAATCATCCTGTCTATCGGTATGGCAGTGGATGCCAATGTCATTATCTTTGCCAGAATAAAAGAGGAAGTAAGCAACGGAAAAAGTATCAGAGTAGCCATAGATGCAGGCTTCAAAAGGGCAATGGCTACGGTTATTGACTCACAGATTACCACCATGATAGCCGGAGTTGTACTTTATCAATTTGGGACAGGCCCTGTAAAAGGATTCGCCATGACCTTGATGATCGGTATTCTGGCCAGTGTATTTACTGCAGTTGTGGTAACCAATATTTATTTAAAGGTTATGGGGGATTCTAAGTTTTTTAACAAAAAATCGTATTTTGGAATAAAGGAGGTACAGAAGCATGCCTAATGGAATAAAGAACATCTCCTTTATCAAATATAGAAAAATCTATTATATTGTGGCAGTTGCAATTATCCTCATAGGATTTGGGGTGGGCTTCGTCAGAGGCTTTAACTTTGGAATTGACTTTACAGGTGGAACCATGCTCCACATGGATATGGGCAGAGAGGTTGCCACAGCCGAGGTTCAAAAAGTATTAAAGCAAAATGATATTAAAGGAGAAGTGGTTCACGCTGGAAAGACAAACAATGAAATCATCATCAGAACTACTCAGGCCTTGGAAAATAATGAAAGAATCAAGCTACAAGAAGATATGTTTGCCGCTTTTGATGTGGATGCAAAATCTATCTTAACCTTTGAACTCTTCGGACCTTCCGTAGGAGAATTATTGAAGAAAAATGCAGTTAAGGCCGTTTTGATTGCCGCTGTTTGTATGCTAATCTATATCGTTTTCCGATTTGAATGGAAATTTGGATTGGCTGCCATTACAGGGGTGGTTCACGACGTACTGATACTCATTGCCTTTTATGGGTTATTTCATATTCCTATCAACAATCCCTTTATCGCGGCAGTATTAACCGTGGTGGGTTATTCTATCAACGATACCATCGTAGTTTTTGATAGGGTGAGGGAAAACTTGGGATTAATGAAAAAGTCTAAGATGGATGACCTTATTGATACCAGTATCAATCAAACCTTGGTACGTTCTATCATGACTTCTGTCACTACCATTTTAGTTATCATTCCACTTTATATATTAGGAGGCTCAACCATCAGGCAGTTCACATTACCTTTGATGATCGGAATCATTGCAGGCTGTGCATCTTCCGTGTTTATCTGCAGCCCGATTTACTATGAGCTTTGCCGTATTACAGGAGGATCTAAGTATAGAGGGAAGAGATCAAAGGTTTCAAAGGTAGAGGGATAATTGCCTGGTTCCCAAAAACCTCGGCACATTTTTCCCTTTTAAACGCCGAAGTAGTAAATGGAGATATCATGGAGAAATTTGCGAAAGAATTGCTGGAGATCAATCCAAATCTAAAGCTTGAAAACATTGAGAAAGCTTACGATTTAGCAAAAAACATGCATCAGGATCAATTGAGAAAGTCCGGTGAACCGTATTTTGTTCATCCCCTTGCTGTGGCAAAAATTTTAGCTGAGCTGGGCATGGATGAAAATACCATCGTGGCTGGACTTTTGCACGATGTGGTAGAGGATACCCCTTACACCAAAGAGGAACTAGAGGCAGATTTTGGCTCAGAAGTAGCCATATTGGTAGATGGCGTTACAAAGCTAGGCTCTCTGGTATTTGAAAGCAAAGAAGAACGGCAGGCTGAAAATTTAAGAAAAATGTTTTTGGCTATGTCAAAGGACATCCGTGTACTCATCATCAAACTGGCGGACAGATTACACAATTTGCGAACCATTAATTATATGAATGAAAAGCAGATCGAAGAAAAGTGTAAAGAAACCTTGGAAATTTATGCACCGTTAGCCAGCCGTTTGGGGATGTATAGCTTAAAATTTGAATTAGAAGATATCTCCTTAAAGTATTTGGATCCGGAAGCCTACTACATGTTAGTGGAAAAGGTAAAGGAAAAGAAACAACAAAGAGAAGAAAATATCAACAATGTAATTGGTGAAATCAAAGAAAGCTTGGAAGATCTTCACCTGAATAAATATGAAATCAAAGGTAGAAGCAAGCATTTTTATAGCATCTATACAAAGATGAAATACCAACATAAACAATTGGATGAAATCTTTGACTTGACAGCGGTACGAATTATTGTAGAAACGGTAAAGGATTGTTATGCGGTTTTAGGGGTGGTGCATACCTTGTGGAAGCCCATTCCCGGCAGGTTTAAGGATTATATCGCAATGCCTAAGACCAACCGATATCAGTCCATACACACCACTGTAATCGCTGATAATGGGGAACCCTTTGAAATACAAATCAGAACTTATGAGATGCACCGCATTGCAGAACTGGGAATTGCTGCCCACTGGAAGTATAAGCAAGGAATTTCCAACGATCAAGAGGAAGGGAAGTTAGCTTGGCTCAGACAGACCTTAGAGTGGCAAAAGGACATGAATGACCCTGCTGAGTTTATGGAAACTTTAAAAGTAGATCTGTTCTCCAATCAAGTATTTGTTTTTACACCTAAAGGAGATGTCATTGAGCTTCCCGCAGGCTCCACACCTTTGGATTTTGCCTTTAAAATACACTCTGCCATCGGAGCTAAGTGTATCGGCGCTAAGGTCAACGGAAAGATGGTGCCCATCGATCATACCTTGATGAACGGCAATATTGTGGATATCGTCACCTCCTCCAACAGTAAGGGGCCCAGTATAGATTGGCTGCGAATTGCCCAGAGTAGCAATGCCAGAAGCAAGATCCGCCAATGGTTAAAGAAGGAAAACAAGACGGAGACCATCGATAAAGGCAAGGAAATGCTGGAAAAATACGTTCGCCGTAAGGGTTATGACTCTCAGCAGCTGGTGCGCATTCCTTGGGTCAACAAAGCTGCAAAAAGCCTTAATATGTCTTCGGCAGATGACCTGTACACCTCCATCAGCTCCGGTGGTATCATGTTAGGAAAAATATTTTCCTTTTTATTAAATATTTATAACGAAGAAAAACAATTAGAATTAAAGAAAAAAGAAAAAGAGATGTCAGCTCTGGTAGCGGCAGCAGATTTGAAAAAAAAACAACGCCAAAAGGATCCATCGGGGGTCAGCGTAAAAGGTGTGGATAATCTCTTGATCCGATTTTCCAGATGCTGTAATCCTGTACCGGGAGATGAAATCATCGGTTTTATCACGAAGGGAAGAGGAATTTCCGTTCATCGAATGGATTGCGTTAACGTAATTTCTGCATCAGACTTTGATAAAGCCCGATTTATAGACGTCTATTGGGATAACTTGGAAGATAATCGTTCCTATAATGCGGATATCAACATCATTTCTGAGGACAGAAAAGGTTTGTTTTCTGATTTATCTAGGGTCTGTGAGGACATGGATGTGCACATTACCGGTGTCAATGCCAAAAGTGCAAAGGATAAGGTGGTGAACATCATCATGACTCTGTCCATCTCCAATACAGGGCAGATGGAAAAGGTTCTGCGAGCCTTAAAGAGCGTGGAAGGTGTTTCAGAGGTTTACCGAGGTAACATATAGGAAATTTAAATAGAAAAACATAGGAAATTTACATAAAATTCTATATTTAATGAAATTTAAAAAGAGAGGAAAAGATGCGGGCAGTTGTACAGAGGGTCAGTAAGGCAGATGTAACCGTGGAAGGTCAGATCACCGGAGCCATAGAAAAGGGATTTTTAGTGCTACTTGGTGTAGAAGAGGAAGACGAAAAGGCAGATGTCGATTATTTGGTGGATAAGATCACAGGTTTGCGGATCTTTGAAGATAACGAAGGAAAGATGAACTTATCATTGATGGATGTAAATGGTCAACTCTTGGTAGTTTCTCAATTTACTCTTTTAGGGGATTGCAAAAAAGGAAAGCGACCAAGCTTTATAAAGGCAGCCAGGCCGGAAAAAGCAAAGGAGCTTTATCAGATCTTTGTGGAGGGATGCAAGGCTCAAGGTGTAAAGGTGGAGGAAGGTGTCTTTCAGGCAGAAATGTCAGTAAGCCTTTGCAATGAAGGACCTGTTACAATATTGATTGATAGTAAAAAATTATTTTAAAAATTCGGAGGGAAAGAATGGAATTAAGATCGTTTATTAGTGGACCTTTAGGGGTGAATTGCTATGTAGCGTATGATGAGGATACAAAAAAGGGATTTATGGTAGATCCCGGTGGATATAAGGAAGAGATTGAGCGCTATATCTTGGATAGCGGTATGGATTTACAGTATATTATCTTAACTCACGGTCACGGGGATCATATCGGGGGCGTGAGTACCTTCCTTGAGAAATTTACCCACTGTAAGTTGGTGGCTTCCGACGGAGAGTCGGAAATGCTGAAAAATTCCTATGAAAACTTTTCCGTGGAAACCTACGGAAAACCTATTGCATTGACTCCGGATGTGCTTGTAAAGGACGGAGATGTGTTACAGGTAGGAAATCTGTCTTTAAAGATCATCACTACTCCGGGGCATACCACAGGAGGGATGTGCATATATGTGGAAAATTGTCTCTTCAGTGGGGATACGTTATTTGCCCAATCCATTGGAAGAACGGATTTTCCCGGAGGATCCTTTGATCAGATCATGGATTCCATTAAGAATAAGTTGTTCTTACTGCCTGATGAGACCAAGGTTTTTCCGGGACATATGGGAACAACATCGATCGGATTTGAAAAAAAGAACAATCCTTTTATATAAGGGAAGGGGAGGCAATTCATGTTAACCAGCGCCGCAAAAGGCACCAAAGATATTTTACCGGATCAAATTTATAAATGGCATTATATAGAAAATTTATTTAGGGAACACTGTGATAAATATGGGTTTAAGGAAATCAGAACACCCATTTTTGAGCACACGGAGTTATTTTCCAGAGGGGTGGGAGATACTACGGATATTGTGGAAAAGCAAATGTACACCTTTGACGATTATGGGCACAGAAGCTTGACCTTAAAGCCGGAAGGAACATCCCCCGTAGGCAGAGCCTTTGTGGAGCATAAGCTGTATGCCGAGGTGCAACCATCAAAATACTATTATATCATTCCTTGCTTTCGTTATGAAAAGCCCCAGTCCGGCAGATTGAGACAATTTCACCAACTGGGATTGGAGATCTTTGGATCTGAAAATACCATGGCAGATGCCGAAGTGATCTGTGCTGCCGCAGAGTTCTTGGAAACATTGGGCATAGAAGATTTAGAGTTGAGAATCAACAGCATCGGTTGTCCTGAATGTAGGGGCGAATACAGGGTTGCTTTAAAAGAGTTTCTGAAGGATAAATACGAGGATCTTTGCACCACTTGCAAGGGGCGATATGAGCGAAATCCAATGAGGATTTTAGATTGTAAATCCCATATTTGTAATAGCCTTACAGAGGGAGCACCTCTGATGATAGACTATCTATGTGATAATTGTAAGACTGATTTTATTAATCTCAAAAAAAACCTGGATGATTTTAGGATTACCTACATAGTAGATCCTTCCATCGTGCGTGGTTTGGACTATTATACGAAAACAGCCTTTGAGTTTGTTTCCCATAAAATTGGGGCTCAGGGCACAGTTTGTGGAGGCGGTAGGTATGACCATCTCATTGAAGAAATTGGAGGCCCTCCCATCCCCGGTGTGGGTTTTGGTTTGGGAATTGAAAGACTGCTACTGGTATTGGAAGCTTCGGGCATTGAAATACCTAAACCGTCGGGTCCCGATGCCTTTATCGTTTTCATGAACGAGGAAGGAAAGTCACGTGGGTTAGCACTGATGCGTGAACTGCGTGCAAAGGGCTTCAAGGTGGAAATGGATATTATGGGGAGAAATGTAAAGGGTCAGTTTAAGTATGCTGATAGGTTAAATGCAAAATATACGTTAATCATTGGAGAAGATGAATTAATAGATAATACTATTTCTGTAAAAACAATGGCTACATCTGATCAAAAAAAGGTACCTATGGATGATATCTTAAGGTTATTACAAGCAGCAGACTAAGAGGAGAAATATAAATGAATGAAGTTTTTAAAAGAACCCATATGTGTGGTGAGCTCACTGCAAAAAATATAGAGGAAAAAGTGGTGCTGAATGGTTGGATTCAGAAGAGAAGAAACCTAGGGGGCCTAATATTCTGCGATTTACGTGATAAAACAGGCATTGTGCAAATCGTGTTTCACGACAGTATCCCCAAAGAACTTTTTGACAAAGCTGACAAACTGAGAGGGGAATATGTAGTTGGGATCAAGGGTGCGGTTAAGGAAAGAGAATCCAAAAATTTAGATTTAGCCACAGGTGAGATTGAAATTTATGCAGAAGCCCTGGAGATTTATTCCGAAGCAGAAACACCTCCTATCTATATTAAGGATGATGACAAGGTAGATGATAATCTACGATTAAAATATCGATACTTGGATTTAAGAAAGCATAAGATGCAGCAGAATCTTACCTTTCGTCACAATATAGCCAAGGTAACGAGATCCTTTTTTGACAGTGTTGGTTTTACAGAGGTAGAAACCCCTATGCTCATAAAACCTACTCCGGAAGGCGCCAGAGACTATTTGGTTCCCAGCAGAGTCAACCAAGGTCAATTTTACGCTTTGCCACAATCCCCTCAGATGTTTAAACAGCTTTTGATGGTGGGAGGCACCGACCGATATTTTCAAATAGTAAAATGCTTCAGGGACGAGGACCTTCGTGCTGATAGGCAACCTGAATTTACACAAATCGATATTGAAATGTCTTTTGTGGATGTGGATGACGTTTTGGAAATTCAAGAAGGCTTTATTAAAAAGCTATTTCAAGAGACCTTAGGGGTGGATGTTCAGACACCTTTTCCACGATACTCCTTTGACGAGGCTATGGAGAGATACGGCAGCGACAAACCTGATACACGCTTTGGCTTTGAATTAAAGAGCCTGAATGAATTGGTAGCCGGTTGTGATTTTCAAGTTTTCACCAATGCTTTAAATGCAGGTGGGGATGTTAGGGGAATCAACATTGAAGGTGGAGCAGAGAAGTTCAGCAGAAAAGACATCGACAAGATGCAGGATTCCATTAAGGCTTATGGAGCCAAGGGATTAGCTTGGATCAAGATTGAGGAGAGTGGTATCAATTCTCCTATCAGTAAGTTCTTTACAGAGGAAAAGATGTCGGAGGTTGTCCATAATTTTTATGGTAAACCTGGAGATCTAATTCTGATTGTAGCAGATAAACCAAAGGTAGTCTTTGACAGCTTGGGATTTTTAAGAAGAGACATCGCTGGAAAAATGGGGCTTCTTAACGATAAGGTATTTAACCTTTTATGGGTGGTGGACTTCCCACTTTATGAATATGACGAAGAATCCCAAAGATATTTTGCCATGCATCATCCATTTACATCTCCCAAGCTGGAGGATGTTCCCCTTATGGACAGCGACCCCGGCAGGGTTCGAGCCAAAGCTTATGACTTAGTACTCAACGGCGTTGAGTTAGGAGGGGGAAGCATTAGGATTCACAACAGAGAGTTACAAAAGAAGATGTTCCAAGTTTTGGGGCTTTCTGATGAGGAAGCCAACAGCAAATTTGGCTTTTTACTGGAAGCCTTCCGTTATGGAACACCACCTCACGGAGGCATTGCCTACGGTTTGGATCGTATTGTCATGCTGTTATCCGGTCAGCATAGCATTCGTGAAGTTATTGCATTTCCAAAGAATCAAGCGGCTGTTTGCATGGTCAGCGAAGCACCCTCGGTGGCATCCCAAGAGCAATTGGACGAGCTGGGTATTGCCCTTCAATCGGCAATTTCATTGGAAACTGAGTTGGAATAAGTTGAATTAATAAAAAATTAGGTATTTTTAAATATGAGAATTGGTATTTTGGGTGGTAGCTTTGACCCCATCCACACAGGTCATTTGATTTTAGCAGAAGAAGCCTTAGTGCAAGCTAACTTAGATCAAATCTTATTCATGCCTGCAAAGGTTTCTCCCTTCAAACAAAATCAAGAGGTGACCTCGGAGTTTCATCGGTTGGAAATGGTCAAAAGAGCAATCAAGGACAATGCCCGATTTCAAGTATCCGAATATGAATTAAAGGGAGAACAGGTTTCTTATACCATCCATACCCTGAGAGGACTCAAATATCTCATAGGTGAGGTTCACAATTTATCCTTTATCATGGGAACTGATGCTTTTTTGGACATTGAAAAGTGGTATTGTTCCAAGGAATTATTGACAGAATTTTCCTTTGTTATTGGCTCCAGACCGGGGTACAAAGAGGATTTATTGTTGAATACTGTCGATTCATTAGAGAATAGATATTCTTGTAACCTTCAAAAAATAAGGAATCGGCTCATAGAGATATCCTCTTCGGAAATTAAGGAAAGCAGAAAAGAAGGAAAAAGCATCAAATATCTGGTGCCAAAAGAAGTGGAGGAGTATATCATTGCACAGAACCTCTATAGATGATTATTTAGAGAAGCATTTAAAGGAAAAACGAAGACAACACACCTATGGAGTGCGAGATGAAATCATGAAATTGGCTAAGCGTTGGGGGGTATCTGAGGGCAAAGCAGAGATCGCCGCCTTGTGTCACGATCTTTTCAGGACAGGAGAAAAAGACAATAACCTAACACACGGACCAAAAGCAGCAGAATTTTTAGAATCCAACTACAGGGAGTTAGGTCTCTCAGAACACTGGATTGATAAGGACTTATTAAATGCCATTCGCTACCATACTACAGGACGAGCCTTTATGTCTGACCTGGAAAAGATTTTATTTCTGGCGGATGCCATAGAACCTAACCGGTCTTATGGAAAGGTAGAAACTTTGAGAAAATTAGCCTATGAGGATTTGGATAAAGCCTGTCTGGAAACCTTGAGGGCAACAGTGGATTATTTGAAGATACAAGGGATTCAGGCTGATGAAAATACAATTGAAGCCATAGAATGGGTAATAAAATTAAAAAATATTTAAAAATGGATACATTTTGATAATAGATATAAATTAAAAGATTAATTGTTTAACAAAAAACGAATTCATAAATAAGAAAATGGAGGGAAATATGACAAGTAAAGAAGTTGCTATCCAAGCGGCAAGACTGTTGGATGGGAAAAAAGCACAGGATATCGTGATCTTGGATATCGGACCCAGATCTTCCTTTGCGGATTATATGGTCATTTCTTCCGGGGGCTCAGAGCGTCAAGTGGGTACCCTGACGGAGGAAATCGACGATCATTTTGCTAAGGAAGGAGTGATTCTGAAGAATATTGAAGGAAAGAAAAGCTCCGGTTGGATTTTGATGGATTACGGCGATGTAATTATCAATGTATTCTCTCAGGAGCAGAGACAACGCTATAATATAGAGAAAATTTGGAGTGACTGCGATTCTGTGGAATTTATGGAAGAGTAGATATTATTTAATCTCTAATATTTATTATATATATTGAAGAGTTGATATTTGACTAGGGTAAAATTTAAGATTCAGAAATATGGGAATAAAAAATTTTAATCCATGTCATAAAAAATGGGCTTTTGCCCTAACATTATTGAATAAATATGCTTAATATATTAAATAAGTAAATTTAAAAACATCAAAATAAATAAATTTAAATACATCAAACAAGGAGGAACTGATGATCGAACGCTATAACTATTCTGAAATCGAACCAAAGTGGCAAAAATATTGGGAAGATAATCAACTTTTCAAATCCGACGATGATTTTTCAAAAAAGAAATACTATCTGTTGGAAATGTTTCCTTACCCCTCAGGTAAGCTGCATATGGGTCATGTCCGAAACTATTCCATAGGGGATGTGGCTACCAGATATTTAAAAATGAACGGATATAATGTACTTCATCCCATGGGTTGGGATTCTTTTGGCTTACCGGCAGAAAATGCCGCTATTAAAAACGGAATTCACCCTAACCTTTGGACATGGGACAACATCGGCGAAATGCGGGATCAGCTAAAACAGCTGGGGCTTTCCTACGATTGGGAAAGGGAAGTTGCTACCTGTCATCCCGATTATTATAAATGGATGCAATGGATTTTCATTCAATTTTTTAACAATGGTCTTGCATACAAGAAAAAAAATCCTGTAAACTGGTGCCCATCTTGCCAGACTGTATTGGCCAATGAGCAGGTTGTGGAAGGCGCTTGCGAAAGATGCAGTACTGCTGTAGGGAAAAAGGATTTGGATCAGTGGTATCTGAAGATTACAGATTATGCAGATAGACTGCTTGCTGATCTGGATAAATTGGAAGGCTGGCCCAATAAAGTAAAAGTCATGCAGAAAAACTGGATCGGTAAGAGCATCGGTGGAGAAGTGGACTTCCCTGTAGATGGATTTGACAAGGATCTCACGATCTTTACTACTCGTCCAGATACTTTGTATGGAGTAACTTATATGGTTTTGGCTCCGGAACATCCTTATGTGAAGGAGTTGGTAGCAGGAACGGAGTACGAAAAACCTGTAAATGAATTTTTAGATAAATTGCAATATCTAAGTGACATCGACAGATCCGCCACCACTTTGGAAAAGGATGGTATCTTTATCGGTCGTTATGCCATTAATCCTATGAACAATGAGAAGGTGCCCATTTATATTGCCAACTACGTTTTGATGGATTACGGTACAGGTGCCATTATGGCCGTGCCTGCTCATGACCAAAGAGACTTTGATTTTGCTGTCAAATACAATTTGGATATCATTCCTGTAGTGGATACGAAGGATCCTGCAATAGATGTGAATAATCTAAAAGAGGCCTTTGTGGCAGAAGGAAATATGATCAACTCCGGTCCCTTTAACGGTTTGAATAATAAGGATGCCATCGTTAAGATAGTAGAATACTTGGAAGAAAAAAAGATTGGTAAAAAGTCCATCAATTTCAGGCTGAGAGATTGGCTAATTTCTAGACAGAGATACTGGGGAACTCCTATTCCCATGATTTATTGTGAGGATTGCGGTTGGGTAGCAGAAAAAGAAGAGAATCTTCCCGTTTTATTACCTACAGATGTAGTATTTAGCGGCAAGGGGGAATCTCCTTTGACCACAAGTCCTACCTTCCGCGATACCGCTTGCCCAAAATGCGGTAAAAAAGCCCAAAGGGAAACGGACACTATGGATACTTTCCTGGATTCCTCCTGGTATTTCCTGCGTTATACGGATGCCAACAACAGCCAGCAGGTGTTTGGCAAGGAAAAGGCTAAGTATTGGATGGCAGTGGATCAGTATATCGGCGGTGTAGAACATGCCATTTTGCACTTATTGTATGCCAGATTTTTCAATAAGTTTTTATTTGACATCGGTTGGGCGCCCACAGAAGAACCATTTACAAATCTATTGACCCAGGGAATGGTGCTAAAGGACGGCAAAAAGATGTCAAAATCCCTAGGCAACGTGGTCAGCCCTGAGGAAATCATCAAAAAATATGGAGCAGATACCGCAAGACTCTTTATTCTCTTCGCTTCTCCACCTGAAAAAGAACTGGAATGGTCAGATGCGGGAGTAGAAGGAAGCTATAAATTTTTAAATAGAGTCCATCGCTTAGTCTTTGAGATGTCCGAAAAGGTGAAGAATGCGGAGGATTCTCTTACTGCCCTCACTGAAGGGGATAAATCCTTATCCTATGTGATGAATACTACCATTAAGAAGGTTTCAGAAGACGTGGGCGGCAGATTTAACTTTAACACGGCCATTAGCTCCATCATGGAGTTTGTAAACGAACTCTATAGATACAAGGAATTGGAAGACAAGAACCTTGGATTGCTAAAGGTTGCCCTGAAAAATCTTGTTTTAATCCTGTCCCCCTTTACTCCGCATATTTGCGAGGAAATGTGGGAACATATGGGTAATACAGGCTCTGTATATACCGCAAATTGGCCAACTTATGATGAGAAAGCCATGGTGAAGGATACCGTGGAAGTAGTCATTCAAATCAATGGAAAGGTAAAAGAAAAAATCGTAGTTCCCAACGGTCTCGGCAAGGACGAATTTATTGCTTTGGCCATGGACAATGAAAAGGTAAAAGGGGTTTTGACAGGTAAGGAGATCGTAAAGACCATTGCAGTACCCAATAAATTGCTGAATATTGTTGTCAGGTAGGGATATAGAATAGTTACAAATTCTAGCAAAAGCGAGATTTTAACTAAATTGTAAAAAAAAAATTACAAAAGTGATTTTAAAAATTAAAAGAGCGAAAATATGAATTATCGTTCTTTGAGAGCGACATTGGAAATGGAATCATATATTCCATTTCCGTAAAATACAAACTGAAAGGAAATATAAATTGAAAATATTAGAAAATACAAAGGGAGGCGGCGGCTCAGTCAAAGTTATTCCTATCGGGGGTTTGAACGAAATCGGAAAAAATATGACCCTATTGGAATACAAAAATGAGATTATCATTATTGACTGCGGACTGTCCTTTCCTGATGATGAAATGTTCGGAATTGACATCGTTATCCCAGACTTTAGCTATTTGATTAAAAACAGCGCTAAAATAAAAGGAATGGTAATTACCCATGGACACGAAGATCACATCGGTGCCATACCTTATTTGTTAAAGCAGGTCAACGTACCTCTGTACGGAACGAGGCTTACCTTAGGTTTGGTGGAAAACAAACTGAAGGAGCATGGGATTAAGGCAAAACTCAATACTGTTACGGCAGGAGATACCATTAAATTAGGGGATTTTCAAATCCAAACCATCAGAATGACACATTCCATTGCAGATGCCGTTTGTCTGGCCATCACCACACCTGTGGGAGTGATTTTCCATACAGGTGACTTTAAAATTGACTATACTCCAGTAGACGGAGAACCTATAGATTTTCAGAAGTTAGCGGAAATCGGTAAAAAAGGTGTTACCTTGATGCTGGCAGATAGTACCAATGCTGAAAGAAAAGGGTATACATCTTCGGAAAAAACCGTGGGCACAGTCTTAGAAAATATCTTCCGAGGCTCAGAATCCAGAATTATTATCGCTACTTTCTCTTCCAACGTGCACAGAGTACAGAAGATCATCAATACAGCTGTAATGTTTGGAAGAAAGGTATCCGTATCGGGCCGAAGTATGCTCAATGTGGTATCTTTGGGTATAGAGCTGGGATACTTAAAAATTCCGGCAAACGTTATGGTGGATATCAATAAGACAAAAAACATCCCGGATAAGGAACTGTTGATTATCACTACGGGTAGCCAAGGGGAGCCTATGTCTGCTCTCTCCAGAATGGCTTCTGCAGAGCATAAGGCTATTCAAATTAAGAAAGGGGATATGGTTATCCTTTCCTCTAGCCCTGTTCCCGGAAATGAAAAAACCGTTTCCAATGTAGTCAACAAGTTATTTGAAAAAGGTGCAGAAGTGATCTATTCGGATATCGCTGACATTCATGTATCCGGTCACGCCTGTGCAGAAGAATTGAAGCTAATCCACTCACTGATAAAACCTAAGTACTTTATGCCGGTACATGGAGAATATCGCCACCTGAGACAACATGCGATGTTGGCAGAAAATTTGGGAATGTCTTCCAATAACATCTTTATCTTGCAGAACGGTCAAGTGCTTTCCATGTCCAAGGGCAAAGTCAGCAAGACCAAGGAGGAAATTCCTGCATCTGCGGTGATGGTAGACGGCCTTGGCGTGGGAGACGTGGGCAATATCGTGCTGAGAGACAGACGACTTCTATCCGAGTCAGGTTTGATCATCGTGGTAGCTGCCATAGAAAAAGGAACGGGGCAAATTGTGTCGGGTCCCGACATTATCTCCAGAGGTTTTGTCTATGTCAGAGAAAACGAGGATTTGATCGAGTCCGCCAGATCTGCTGTAGACGTGAGATTAGAGCAATGTGCCTTAGATGGTGTCAGAGATTGGGCGGGCATGAAAAATGCCATACGAGATGAGTTAAAGACCTTCATTTATCAAAAAACTAAAAGAAGTCCTGTGATCCTCCCCATATTTTTAGAAGTATAATTTATCTTTGGAGAAAATGAAAATATCATGGTAAATAGGTTGCCAAGAGCATTCATTTCTTATAAATTAAATAAAAGGAGACACTAAAATGAACGTTTATGATCACGCAAGAGAACTAGCAAATGCCATTAAAAATTCAGAAGAATATAATAACTATATGACAATTAAGGATAAAGCTTCTGAAAACAGTCAACTAACAGAAATAATAAATGATTTTCAACAAAAACAATTTGCATTACAAGCTAAAATGATGATGGGAGAGGACACCGGGGAAGATATGATGGAGCAGGTTCAAGCTCTCAATACAATTATCATGGCAGATCCTTTGGCAGCTCAGTATATGCAGTCTCAGATACGATTTTCTATGATGATAAACGATGTTTATAAAATTTTAGGGGATGTGTTACAATTCGGACGAATTATGGAAGAAGAGGAAGATGATTAGAAGTGAAAAGGAATTGTCAGCCATAGGTGCGGCGGCAGCTTTAGGAGATTTATGTTTTACTCATATATTGAACTTTATCCAAATAGGTATGACGGAAAAGACCATAGCTGATGAAATTGACCGATTTTTATTGACCAATGGCGGGGAAAAACTCGCCTTTCCAACCATCTGCGTATCCGGTTCCAGAACAGCACTACCCCACGGTGAACCCACAGACAAGGTGATCGAAAAGGGGGAGTTTCTCACCTTGGATTTCGGTGCAGTTGTGGATGGTTACTGCGGAGACATGACCAGAACCATTGCTTTGGGGTCTATAAGTCCTGAACAAAAAAAGGTTTACGACACTGTTTTAAAGGCTCAGTTGGCAGGATGTAATGCCGCAAAGGCAGGGTTAGAATGCTACGTGTTAGATATGATTGCCCGAGACATTATCAATATGGAGGGTTACGGAGATTACTTTTCCCATGGTTTGGGACACGGTGTAGGCAGAGAAGTTCATCAAGATCCTCGAATCAATGCAAACAGCAGTCACGTATTAGCTGAAAATATGGCCATTACCATTGAGCCGGGCATCTACATACCGGATCAGTTTGGTGTACGCATTGAGGACTTGGCAATCGTTAAATCTTTTGGTATAATAAATTTGGTACATTCCACCAAAGAATTAATCACATTATAAGGGCAACCGTAATCTTCTTTTTCCTAAAAAAAGCTTCGGTTGGAAAATAATTTTGCATGAAAAAATAAGAAATGGAGACGAAAATATGGTATATGCAAGCGATTTTAGAAAAGGAATCACCTTTGATATCAATGGGGAGCCTCATGTTGTTGTGGACTTTCAGCACGTAAAGCCTGGTAAAGGTGCTGCTTTTGTAAGAACGAAATATAAAAATATTTTGACCGGTGCCACACGTGAAGAAGCCTTTAATCCAAATGATAAATTTCCAAAGGCACACATTGAAACTAAGATGATGCAGTATTTATACAATGACGGAGAACTCTATTATTTCATGGATCAGGAGACCTATGACCAAGTTCCTTTGATGGCGGATCAGGTAGAGGATGCCATGAAATATCTGAGGGAAAACGATTTAGCCACCATTAAATTCTACAAGGGAAGTGCTTTTTTGGTAGAAGCTCCTAACTTTGTAAACTTAAAGATTGTGGAAACCGAACCGGGAGTAAAGGGAGATACGGCAACCAACGTTACTAAGGCAGCTACGGTAGAAACAGGTGCAGTGATTCAGGTGCCCATATTTATTAACGAAGGTGATGTGATTCAAATCGACACTCGTACGGGAGAGTATTTGTCCAGAGCTAAATAGGCAGTGATTCAGTAAGAAGCTCATAGCTAAGTAGGCAATGATTCAGTACGAAAAAGCTCATAGCAAAATGGAAACAATGGAATGAAAGATTCTGTCTCAAATATGGGATCTCAGATGGCGATTCTTTACGAGGGTGTTCTTTGATATTCCGTCAATATCGTCTTTGACGATATTTCCTACATATTAAAATATAAACATAAAATGGAGTAATATTTACAGTAAAGAGGTGTAGTATGGGTTTAACGGAAAGAAGGGCAGATCGTAAGGCTGATCGTAAAAAGGAAAAAAAAAGTCCTATTATTAAAATTTTAATGATTTTGACTACCCTTGCTTTAATCTGTGTGGCGGGTTTTAACTTTTATATGGTACGTGGTGGGGAAGCACTGAGTCCCAACGATACTACCCCTGTGATTGTCACCATACCGGAGGGTAGTGGAACAGGAAAAATTGCCGGGATTCTGCTTGAAAATCATTTGATATCAAATGAAACCGTATTTAAACTACAATCCCGCTTTAAAGGAAATGATGGAAAATATAAAGTTGGTTCCTATGTTCTTTCCCCCAGTATGACCATGGATGAAATGATGAATATCATTATTGAGGGAAAACAACAGACCAAAAGATTTACTATACCTGAGGGTTACGACATAAAAAGAACGGCACAGAAGCTTTCTTCAGAAGGCTTTGTAGACCAAGATAAATTCCTTGAGGAAATTGAATACGGTACTTTTGATTATGGATTTTTAAAGGACGCACCACAGGGACCTAACCGATTGGAGGGCTATTTATATCCGGAAACTTACGATGTTTATGAATCTGCAACTGAAGCGGATATTATCAACCGTATGTTACAGCAATTTGATAAGTTGTTTACTCAGGAATATTACGACCGTGCCAATGAATTGGGGATGACCATCAATCAGGTTTTAACCATAGCTTCTCTTATTGAACGTGAAACTAGAGTTAAGGATGAAAAAGCCATCGTTTCCAGCGTTATTAAAAACAGGATAGATTTGGGAATGCCATTGCAAATTGATGCCACCATTCAATATGCCCTAGGTGAACAAAAGGAGCGATTACTTTATGCGGATTTGGAGATTGATTCTCCATACAATACCTATAAGATCAAGGGGTTGCCTCCGGGACCTATATGCTCTCCGGGTATAGACTCTATATATGCGGCCTTACATCCCGCTGAAACAGATTATTTATACTATGTGTTAAATCCGTCATTAAATGGAACCCATTCCTTTACCAACAATTACAATCAATTCCTGAAGGACAAGCAAAACTATATTAATAACGCCTTTTCCAATCAATAACCTTAAAGGCAAATCAATACGAATGGAGTAAACATGCACATAACCATTCCGGAGGTCACAGAATATCTATCCGGATTATATCGACCTTTAAATTCAAAACTGAAAGAATTCAGGAGGGACTGTGAAGAAAAGCACGTCCCTATTATTTTAAAAGATGCGGAGGAGCTCATATTAAATACCATCCGTATGAAAAAACCCAAGGAAATCTTGGAGATCGGTACCGCTGTGGGGTATTCCGCTATTTGCTTTGCCACCGCTGCCCCTTATGTCAATATTACCACTTTGGAGTTGCGGGAAGCCACCGTGGAAAAGGCAAACCGAAATATTAAAGATTTTGGATTTCAGGACAGAATCCAAGTGATACAAGGGGATGGGAGAGAAACTCTCTTACGGTTAAAGGAGGAACTTTCTCAAGGGGAAAGGGCTCCCTTTGATATGGTTTTCATCGATGGGGCAAAGGGTCATTATATGGAATTTTGGGAGAAAATCCAAAGCCTTATAGCCGCCGAGGCTGTGGTGATTTCTGACAACGTGTTATATAAGGCCATTACGGCATCTGACCGGTTTTTGACACTCCGAAGAAACGGAACCATCATGAGGCGAATGAGGGAGTACCTGACTCATATTACCTCATTGGAGCATGTAACTACCTGCGTTTTACCCGTAGGGGACGGACTGGCCATCAGCCGGTTTACAGAAGGGAAAAACAACAATTAGAATAAAGTGAGAAAAGATAAATAGATAATTAGATATATAGAAAGACATTTAATGAAAAAAATAGAATTATTAGCTCCTGCGGGAGATTTGGAAAAATTAAAAATTGCTATTATATATGGAGCGGATGCGGTGTACTTTGCCGGTGAAAGCTTTGGCTTGCGTGCTGCTGCCAGAAATTTTACCTTAGAGGATATGAAAGAAGGGGTTAAATTTGCCCATGCCCATCAGAAGAAGGTCTATATGACGGTGAATATCTTTGCCCACAATGAAGATATTGAGCAGCTTACGGATTATTTGGAAAGCGTTAAGGCTGTTCCTATTGATGCATTTATCGTTTCTGATCCGGGAATATTGGCGGTTATACAGAGTGTCATTCCTGAAGCTACCATTCATTTAAGCACCCAAGCCAACACCACCAACTATAAAACCGCAGAGTTTTGGTTTAAGCAAGGGGTTAGGAGAATCGTTTTGGCCAGGGAGCTTTCTTTAGACGAGATTGGGACCTTAAGGGAAAGAATTCCACAGGATCAGGAGTTGGAAGCCTTTGTCCACGGAGCCATGTGCATTTCTTATTCAGGAAGGTGTTTATTGAGCAATTTCTTATCTCAGAGGGATGCCAACAGGGGAGCTTGCACTCATCCTTGTCGATGGGAATATGCGCTGGTGGAAAAGCAACGACCGGGGGAATTTTTTACTGTGGAGGAGGATCAAAGGGGTACCTATATCATGAATTCCAAGGATTTGTGTATGATTGACCATATTCCTGATCTGATAAAAACCGGTTTGAATTCCTTAAAAATTGAGGGACGCATGAAGAGTATCTACTACGTGGCAACCATCGTGGGCACTTATAGAAAGGCTATTGATACTTATTATGGAGATCCTGAGGGTTTTGTCTTTGATAAAAGTTGGATTGAGGAATTAACCAAGGTAAGCCACCGAGAATTTACCACAGGTTTTTATCTGAATAAACCGGATGAACTGGCACAAAATTACAGCCACAGTTCTTACAAGCAGGAGTATGATTTTCTGGGTTTGGTGAAAGAATATGATTCTAAAAGCAGTTTTGCCGCTGTAGAACAGCGAAATAAGATATGTTTAGGTGATGAAGTTGAAATTTTCGGACCTGACTTTCCATTTTATGTTCAAAAAATAGAAGTTATGTTGGATGAGGAAGGGAATCCTATAGAGAGTGCCCCACATGCACAGCAGATTGTAAAAATTAAGATGGATAGAGCCATAGGTGAAAATTTTATGATTAGAAAGAAGTCTGTAAAAAATAAATTTTAAAGTTATATTTTTTATTATTTGCTTAAAAATCAGATTGAAACTCTTAATTGAATCTGATACAATGAGCATATTAAAAAATCAACTTAATCTATTAATTCATTACAATTTATTAGGAGGAAATAAATTCATGCCTGCAGGCCCTGACCCGAGTAGTACGGGAATATCAGTAGAAATCTTTTTATTAATTATCTTAATCCTTACTAACGCATTTTTTGCCTCAGCTGAAATGGCATTTGTTTCAGCGAATAAGAATAAAATTAAATTATTAATGCAAGGTGGCGACCAACGAGCTGCTAAATTATTGAAGCTTCTGGATAAGCCTACAAAATTTCTTTCCACCATACAGGTAATCATTACATTGTCCGGATTTTTGGCTAGTGCATCAGTTGCGGTAAGCCTCTCCGGAATTTTAGGTCAATATTTACAGAGACTTAATATTCCTTATGCAACTCCTGTGGCAGTTATTGTGGCTACCTTAGGATTGGTCTTTGTCAATTTAGTGTTTGGGGAATTATTTCCTAAGAGATTAGCAATGCTTCACTCTGAAAAGATGGCATTAGCCATGGTGGGTTCGGTGATTTTCTTCTCCAAGCTTACGGCTCCTTTTGTATGGTTACTTACCACTTCTGTGAATTTGCTCATAAAAATTACAGGACAAAAAGAGGTGGATAATTCCGAGGAATACTCAGAGGATGAAATAAAATCCCTGCTGGAGGTAGGGCAAGAAACGGGCTTTATCAAGGAAACCGGTAAGGAAATGATTACCAGTATCTTTGAATTCGATGATAAACTGGCCTATGAGGTTATGACCCCCAGGACAGATGTATATATGATTAACATCAATGAACCTCTGGAAGAATACTTGGACGAAATGTTAGAGGAGAGATTTTCCAGAATTCCTGTGTATGAGAAGGATACAGACAATATCATCGGCATTTTATATATGAAGGATTTCATTTTGGCTGCCAGAGAAAAGGGATTTCAAAATGTGGTTGTTAGAGAATTAATTAAAAAGCCATTTTTTGTACCGGAAAGCAAAAAAATTGACATTCTGTTTCGTGAGATGCAGGCTGCAAAGAATCATATAGCCATATTGATCGACGAATATGGCGGGGTTGCCGGTATCGTAACTATAGAAGACTTGGTTGAGGAGGTCATGGGAAACATCGATGATGAAGATGATGACTATGAGGCAAAGATCGAAAAACTGGATGAAAACACTTACATGGTGGATGGTCAGTTTTATATCGATGACATCAATGATGAACTGGGGCTTGAATTGGAATCTGAGGAGCACGAAACCATCGGTGGTTTGATTATCGACTACTTGGGGGAAATTCCCGAGGATGGTATCAGCCAAGGGGACGAAACGGATAAGGTCGTGGAAATCGGAAACTGTACTTTTAAAATAGAATCCGTAAAGGATCAAAGAATCGAAAAAATCAAACTTCATATTGCACCGGAAAAGAAGGATCAAGCTTCAGAAGAAGGTTGATAGATAGGTCTAAGGGGCAGATAGTATCCGCCCCTTGGACTAATAAAGATCAGCGCCACTAATACTATTGAAATTCTCAATAGTATTTTTTTTCTTATAGAAATAAATAATTATATTTCTTAGGACATTACTGATAGAATAATATTATAGTAAAACATATCGTCATTATAAGGAGAATCAGCCATGAATCATCATTATGACTTACCTGCAGCGTTTGAAGAGTTCAACGAGGCCAGAAAAAACGGATTCTTAACCATTAAGCAACTTAAAGAAGAGGGAAAAAATGTAGTGGGGATTTTTTGTACCTACACCCCTTCGGAAATCTTAATTGCCGCCAAAGCCACTGTGGTAGGGCTTTGCTCAACCAACGACGAAACCATACCGGAAGCGGAAAAACATCTTCCCAGAAATCTTTGCCCTTTGATAAAGGCAAGCTACGGTTTTGCCATCACAGACAAATGTCCTTATATGTATTTTTCAGACTTGATCGTGGGCGAGACTACCTGTGACGGAAAAAAGAAAATGTATGAGATGTTATCAGATATTAAAAATGTACATGTCATGCAATTGCCCCAAAGACAAAATGACGAAAAATCCAAGGAGCTTTGGTATGAAGAAATCCTAATGCTAAAAAAGAGGGTGGAAGAGGACTTCCACGTCACCATTACAGATGAAGATATCAGAAATGCCATCAAGATTAAAAACACGGAAAGATCTTTAATGAAAGAGTTTTATGAACTCAGCACTCTTTGTCCGCCTCCCATATCAGGGCTTGAGCAACTAAGGACACTGTTTGGATCTCAATTTAAGTTTATCCATGAAGAAAAAGTAAAAGAAATCAGAGAAATCATAGACAACATCAAAGAGAACTATGAAAAGGGCAACAGGAAGATATCGGAAAAGGCAAAGCGTATACTCATCACCGGTTGTCCAATGGGTGGTGTCAGTGAAAAGGTTGTTCAAATCATTGAAGACTTAGGCGCTGTGGTGGTGGTCTTTGAAAACTGCACGGGAACAAAGCAGATGAATTTCCAAGTGGATGAAAATGCAGCTGATCCTTACAAGGCTATTGCTGACAGATACCTTCAAATCGGATGCTCCATCATGACACCAAATGATAATCGATTAAGAGATATTGACGAATTAATAGACCAGTTTAAGGTAGACGCCGTTGTGGAAATGACTCTACAAGCTTGCCATACCTATAACATTGAATCCTCAGAGGTAAAAAAACATCTGGAAGGCAAGGGAGTTCCCTTTATCAGTGTTGAGACCGATTATTCCACCTCTGATGTTGCTCAATTGAAAACTAGAATTGGAGCGTTTTTGGAGATACTGCAGTGAGTAAAGAAAATACATATACAGTAGGAATTGACTCCGGTTCCACCATGTGTAAGGCAGTGCTTATGGGGGGAAAGGAAATCATTGACTTATACTTAGAAGAAACAACCTGGAATCCGGCAGAATCGGCACAACGCTGCTTTGATAAATTGATTCAGAGAAACCATGTTTCGGAATATATCATCTGTGTTGCAACGGGATACGGAAGGGAAAGTGTTTCCTTTGCCGCAGATACCTTAACAGAAATCAGCGCCCATGCCGCCGGTGGTGTTTTCTTAGAGCCGCAGATTGACGGAATTATCGATATCGGTGGACAAGACAGCAAGTTTATTAAAATTAAAAACGGAAAACCTATTTCCTTCCAAATGAACGATAAATGCGCGGCGGGAACGGGACAGTTTTTAAAGATGGCTTGCAACAGGCTCGGGATTCCATTAGAAAGAATTGATGATTTTCATACTTCTTCCGATCCTATTGCCATCAACAGCATGTGTGCTGTTTTTGCCGAATCGGAGATTATAGGGCTTTTGGGAAAACAGGCAGACAGAAAACAGATTTTAAAAGGCATACTGATTTCCATAGCCAATAAAATTACAAATTTAGCAGGAAAAACCGGTTACCTGAAGGAGGACACCGTTTTGCTTACGGGAGGGCTTTCCGGTTCTAAGGCAATTGTATCCACCTTACAAAATGCCTTAGGCTGTAAGGTAATTACCAATGAAAAAGCACAATTTGCAGGAGCCATAGGCGCCGCCCAAAAAGCCTATCATGGAATTTGATTATATATTTTTAGAAAGGATTGTACAAATGAAGAAAAAAGTATTAGCAATGTTACTGGCAATGGTTTTGGTAATTTCCATTGCAGCCTGTGGCACATCGGGAAAAACTCAAGGAGAAGGGGAGCCTTCTGACCAGTATCACGTAGCTGTGATTACCCCTACATTATCCACCAGTGAAGACGAATTCAGAGCAGGAGCTGCCATGGCAGCGGAGTACCCGAATATTGTGAAGCATGTTACCTTACCGGAAAACTTTGAGACGGAATTGGAAACCTGCATCAGTACCATCGTTTCTCAGGCAGACGACCCACTTATGAAAGCGGTGGTAGTTTCCTCGGGACAATCAGGATTGATTCCCGCATTCCAGCAATTAAAGGAAAAGAATCCTGACATTTTAACCATTTCCGCACCCATCTTTGACGATCCAAAGATGATGTCAGACTACATAGATTTAAATCTTGACACAGACTGGCTGCTCCGGGGAGAAACCATACCGGAAAAAGCAAATCAAATGGGTGCCAAAACCTTTATTCATTATTCCTTCCCAACCCATCTTGCCAAGCCTCTTATCTCCCAAAGAAAAGATATCATGAAGGAGACCAGCGAAAAACTGGGTATGGAATTTGTAGAAATTGTAACACCGGATCCACAAACCGGTAGCGGACCTGCCGCAATGCAGCAATTCTTACGAGAAGACATTCCAAAGCAAATTAAAAAGTATGGAAAGGACACGGAGATTTTCGGAAGCAATTGTCCTATGTATGATGTAATCATTGACGAAGCTTTAAAGGAAGGATTTATCGTAGCGGAGCAATGTTGCCCTACACCTACCCAAGCATTTCCACAAGTTTTGGGACTTGAAATAGCACCCGAAGACATAACAAATTATACGAAAATCAATGAAATGATTTCGGAAAAGGTAGATGCAGCAGGAATGAAAGGAAGAATTTCAGGATGGCCTGTACCGGTAACCATCTTTATGCCGGAATTTGCTGTAAAACTCGCCATGAAAATGGTAGAAGAGCCTGACTTCAACCCTAAAGATGCAGATGCCTTAAATGCTCTTGCAAATGAATGGTTTGAGGTAGGAACCCAATTTAATCAGTTGGACAGCTACGATAATTATTACGTAATGATCATGGATTCTATTTACTATTAATTTTAATCATGGTATGATTGTTGTATCAACGTCAAAAGATGATGAAAAGAGCGACATAACCTCCTGCTTTTAAATGCCGGAGTAATACCAAAAAAGGGAAAAGGGAAGGGGGGAATGTCAAACCTCTTTCTTTTTTTCTGCTTTGAAAGGAAAGGTGCATCCTTGCTGGAAATTAAAAGTGTAAGTAAATACTTTGGAAATATAAAAGTCCTGGATCATATCTCACTTACGGTTGAGAAGGGAGATATCCTTGGAATTGTGGGTTCCAACGGTTCGGGAAAAAGCACCTTGATGAACATCTTATTTGGCAGTGATGTCATAAAGGAAACGGGAGGATATCAGGGGGAAATATATATAGACGGACAAAAAATCTCTGAAAACAGCACCACAAATGGGTTTGAACGTGGTATCGGAATGATCCATCAGGAATTTGCTTTGATTCCTGACATGAGTGTGGCAGAGAATATAACTATGAATCGGGAAAAAACAAACCCGGTATTACGAAAAATGTTTGGCAATAATTTAGCTTTGCTCAACAAGGATGAAAATGAAAGAGAAGCCAAAGAAATCTTAGAAAAGCTAGGGTTTTCTATCGATGTCAATATTGCCGTTAAAAAAATAGCCGGGGGTGCCAAACAATTTGTAGAAATCGCAAGGGAAATAGCCAAAAGTAATTTAAAGCTCTTATTTTTGGACGAGCCAACCTCAGTGCTAAATCAAATAGATTCAGAAAGATTTATTGAAATCATAAAGGATATTGCAAGAAGCGGAACCGCTGTTATTTTCGTCAGTCATAGACTTCATGAAATCTGTATGGCCTGTAATAAGGTAGCTGTATTAAGGGATGGCAAACTAATTAATGCCTATACCCAAGGAAATTTCAATATAAAGCAAATCACCTTTGATATGGTAGGTCATGAAGTGGAAGGGGCTAAAGTATATAATAAAAAAAGGAAAAAGCAGAATAAAACTATCATGAAATTTCATAAGTTTTCAGCAAGGATGTTGGGTGATCAGATAGAAAGAGCGGATTTACAAATCTATGAGGGGGAAATTCTTGGAGTGACAGGACTATCAGGTCATGGGAAGCTTGCCTTGGGATATGGGGTGATGGGATATTGCCCGGTAAATGGCACCATTATCTTTGAAGATAAAGTCATGGATCCAAGTAATATTAAGGAAAACATAAAATCAGGGATTTTTTTTATGCCAGAGGAAAGAAAAACATTGGGTATTTTGCCGGATCAGTCGGTAAAAGACAATCTGGTTTTCTCTGCATTTATTCTAAAAAATAAGTTTTCAAAGGGACGGTTATTGAGGCGAAAAAACCAAAAATTGATAGAAGAATATGCAAGCAACATGATGGAGGTTCTGGATATTAGATGCAGCGGTTACAACCAGAAGGTATCAGAGCTTAGCGGTGGAAATCAGCAGAAGGTATGCATCGGCAGGGCAATTGCACTGGAACCCAAAATGCTATTTGTGGCAGAGCCCACAAGAGGCGTGGATATGGTGGCAAAGCAAAAAATTTTACAGGTACTTACTGAAATGAACCATAAAAAGGGAACCACCTTGGTTGTAATCTCTTCGGAGCTAGAAGAGTTAAGACAAATTTGCAGCCGAATTGCAGTTTTTTGCCAAGGGCGGATCACCTCCATCTTATCACCTGATTCCTCAGAGGAGGAATTTGTACAGGCCTTTATGGGAGGAAATAAACAGTGAAAATGAAAAGCCCCCAAGCCATTATGATTCTATTTTTAGGGGTTTTATTTGTGGCGGCAAAATGGATCCATTTGGATATTTTTTATTATTTAAATAAATCATTTTATAAATTTGTGATGAACGGTGTACTGGTTCTCTCCATGATTCCCATGATTAATACAGGTGTAGGGTTGAATTTTGGGCTTCCTGTAGGTATTATTTCCGGACTTGTCAGTATGTGTATTATTGTAAACCTTAAGCTTACGGGACTGGTGGCATTCATAGGAGCCATTCTATTAACCATTCCCATCTCCATCCTATTTGGTTTGGCTTACGGATACTTACTAAATAGGGTAAAGGGGAAAGAGGATATTGCAGCCATTATGATTGGCCTTTCCCTAATCCCAATCATGAATTTCTTTTGGACGGTAGCCCCTTTTACAAACCGTCAAATGTTGTATCCCATAGGGGGAATCGGACTCAGACCGAAAATAGGACTGGAGCCATATTTCGCCAATGTTTTGGATCATCTATATGTCTTACAGATTGGTAAGCTGACCCTTCCGTTGGGGCTATTATGCTTTTATGGGTTGATTTGTTTTCTCATGTACTTGCTGTTCCAATCTAAGCTTGGAGATCAGATGATTGCCACAGGAGAAAATAAAGAATTTTGTATTTTAAACGGTATTAACATTGATAAAACCAGAATCATTGCAGTAATTATCTCCACGTTTACTGCAGGAGTAGGAATTTGTGTGTATGCACAAAGCTACGGGTTTATTGAGCTGTATGATTCTCCTTCAGGATTTACCTTCCCGGCAGTATCAGCCATTTTAATAGGTGGGTGCATGGGAAATAGGGCTACAATCCCTCAAGCAATTCTGGGGACTTATCTGTACCATAGCATTTATTTGCTGTCTGCTCCCATCTTTAATGAGTTGCTCATACCGGAAATGTCGGAAATCTTAAGAATGATCATTACAAACGGAATTATCCTATACGCATTGCTGGTGAAGGAAAGGGGCACAAGAGGTAAACTATGTACCAATTCTTAAAAGAAAACCCGGAGGCAAAATCCTCTTCAATTATAAATGAAAAAATAAGGTTTATGGGTCCTGAGATTTTGGTACCTGCAGTTTTTACTATTTTAAGTATCCTATGTTTTGTTTACGCCAATGTAAGTATGGAGTTTTTGGCAAATCAAGTCATGGTGCGGTTTGCAAGGAATGGAATCATGGTATTAGCCTTATTAATTCCCATCTATGCTGGTATGGGGTTGAATTTCTCCGTAACCGTAGGGGCAATGTGTGCTCAAGCCTCCTTCATTTTTGCACTTAACAACCACTTCTACGGTGCAAAAGGCATCCTTATCAGTCTTTTCATGACATTAGCTTTGTCTGGGCTTTTTGGTATTTTCATTGGAATGCTGATGAATCTGGTAAAGGGAAGGGAAATGATCGCCACCATCATGATTGGCATTTTAGCAAACTACCTGTATCAATTGATTTTTATGGTGGGTTTTGGAACCATAATCCCTGCAAATAACCAAACCATCCTGTTAAAATCCGGAATTGGTATAAACAGCATGATAGATCTTGCTGAGTTTAAAAGCTTTTTTGATCAGTTCCTTGTTTTTCAGGTGGGTTCTATCAAGGTGCCTGGATTTATGCTCCTTTGTGTATTCCTAACGGCAGGTTTTGTTTACTATATCATCAATACCCCTCTGGGCAAAAAGATCCAAGCAGTGGGTACCAATGGATCAAAGGTTTATATGGTTGGAATTTCGGCAGAAAAGACAAGGATAGCAGCTATGGTCATATCCATGGTGATGGCCGGGCTGGGGCAATATATGTTTCTACAAAATATGGGGGTTTTAAACGTATACACAAGCCATCTCAATACGGATATCTTCTCCTGTGCAGCACTTTTGGCAGGAGGTGCTACCATAAAAAAAGCAAATATCAGAAATGCTTTTGTGGGAATCCTATTGCTACACACTTTGTTTACTTTATCCCCCTTGGCGGGACAAAATTTGTTCCAAAATGTTTCCTTGGGGGAATACTTCAGGAGCTTTATCGCATATGGAGTTATTGCCTTTGCTTTGATTATGAATATGAAGACTGAAAAAAAAGGTAATAGCTTATAACAGTTATTTTACACTTAAAAGTAGGATATATTAGGTTATCCTATGAGTATGAAAATATCTATTATACTTCCTCTCCCATGGTCTCAAATAGCTATTTTAATTTAATATTTATATTGAACATAACAAAAATTTGTGATATAGTTTTATTAATTTATTGGAAATTATTCACAAAATTTTTGTTAGGATACTCCTAAAAATGGAGGGTTTCGTATGAATAACTATAATAAAAAGCAAAATAGCTTCATTATTGTTTTTATATTATTAAGCTTAATTGCAGCAGGGCTTTGGTTTTATAACGATTTATTAAGAGATAAGTTGGGGGAACAAAACAAGCAATATTTGCTTGAAATTTCAGCAAAAAATGCAACTGCAATAGAGAACTTAATTGAAGAGGAAATTGATACTATTAGAGCAATTGCTAATATTATTGGCAAGGAACCTGTTTTTAGTGTCGCCAATACAGTTGAGATGCTGAAGATCGAAGCAGACAGAAAAAGATTTATAAGACTGGGCATTATTGAACACGATGGCAATACCATTACAACCGATGGTGTAACCATGAATTTACTTGAAAGAGAATACTATAAAAAAGCTCTTTCCGGAGAAAGCAATGTCTCTGATCGTCTTATTGATAAAATCGGCGGAGGATATATCAATGTTTTAGCTGTGCCACTATATGTTTCCAATGAACTCAAAGGTGTTATAATCGCAACAGTAGCTAACAAAGAGTTCTCAGACTTGCTTAAAATTGATATATTTTCAGGTGAGGGCTTTGCATACATAATAAAAAAAGATGGAAAACCGGTTGTCTATCCACAGCATAAAAACAGCTTAACAGAGTTTGATGACTTTTTTGAAGTAATGCATTCCGGTGGCGTTAGTGATGAAAAGATAGCACAAATAAAAGAAGATATGGCACAGGGGAAAAGTGGTATAGTTGAGTATGATCGAGGAGGCATAACGAGAATTGCGGCATATAGTTCATCATCTCTAAACGATTGGTATGTTTTTTCTGTTGTTCCAAAGCCAGTTGCTTTGCGAATAACGAATAACATTTTATTTGCATCTTTTGTTTTGACTCTTTTAATCGCTTTGTCTTTTTTATCAGTCTTTTTATTTAATCTCAAAATGCAAAAAAAACATATGCAAACACTTGAAAAAATTGCCTTTGTAGACGAGCTAACGGGTGCCTCCACTCTTGCAAAATTTAAAATCGATGTACAACGGTTTTTAGAAGAGAACCCTAATTCATCCTATATTATTGTTAAACTTGATATTGCAGACTTTAAGATAATTAATGATCAATATGGCTTTGCTACAGGTGATGACGTAATCAAAAATCTTGCAGATGCTATTAAACTTATAATAAATCCAGAGTACGAAGCATTTGCAAGAGTAAATGCTGATGAATTCGTCATGTTTCTACGATTTTTTTCAGCCGAAGATCACAATAATAAACGGAAGAAATGTTTAGATATTTTTCATGAGTTACTGGGTAATCTTGATTTCAATATTAAGCTTCCCACCGGGCAATACTTGATAACGTCATATAATGATGTTAAAGATGATAGTGTATCGGTGTTTGAAAAAGTAAATTTTGCCCATAGAAAAGCAAAGGATAGTTCGGCTGAACAAATTGTGGATTATGGTGATGAAATTAAAATCAGTGTTTTCAAAGAAAAAGAGATTGAAAGTAAAATGGAAGCAGCTCTAAAAAACAGTGAATTTAAGCTGTTTTTGCAACCAAAATATCGCTTAATTGATAACAAGATAGGTGGTGCAGAAGCACTTGTTCGATGGAAAACAGCAGGAAAAGAATTGATTTACCCGGGTACGTTTATTCCTATCTTCGAGAAGAACTCCTTTATTACAAAGCTTGATATGTATATGCTTGAAAAAACCTGTATTCAAATCAGTACGTGGTTGGACATTGGAATAACCCCCCCAATCATTTCGGTTAATTTCTCGCGTCTACACTTGCGCAATGAGAAATTTGTAATGGAATTGTGTGAAATTTGCGATAAATATGGTGTTTTACATAGCTATATTGAAGTTGAGATAACAGAAAGTACTATGATGGAAAACGAAGATGTTCTTTATGGTGTTTTGGAATCTCTACATAAAAACGGATTTACCGTTTCAATGGATGATTTTGGAACAGGCTATTCTTCTTTAGGACTACTTAGAAACATTCCAATTGATGTAATAAAGATAGACCGAAGTTTTTTCCTTTCTGCACATGATAATGAAAGGGCAAAAACAGTGTTGCTAAACGTATTTCACTTGGCACACGACCTTAAAATTCACACTGTTGCAGAAGGTGTAGAAGAAAAGGCGCATATTGATATGCTACGTGATATGGGTTGTGACATGGTGCAGGGATATTATTACGCAAAGCCAATGCCGTCAGAAGAATTAGGTAAAGAGCTGTAAGTTTTTAATGTTTTATTTTAATTAAAGTATGACCAATTTAGGTCATATTTTTTTTGTACAAGCATATTTTAAAATAGGCTCTTATGATTATAGATCAAAACTTATGATACTGGATCAAAAGGTAATGGATTTAATTTAAGATTAAATATGAATTATATGTATTTACATGACAATGAAGTTGGTTTTGCTCCAGTATCACTAATTACAAAAGAAAGGGGAAAACTTATGGACAATCTTAAAAATATTCTGGTGAAGCTTCCCGGGGAAATCGGAAGCCAAATGCGAGCTTTGCCTGATAATGTAGTCAACCATATGGAAGAAATCAGAATTAAAGTGGGAAAGCCCATCTACATTTACTCCGGAGGGAGAGAATATGTACTTGCTGCAGAGGAAAAAGGAAATGTAAATACTGAGTCTATTGAAAAACCAAGAGATCATTTTGGAAAACAAGGAAATAGTTTACATAAAAATATTATAGGAAATGAAATGATGGTTAACATCTTTAATAATATCTTAAAGTATTCTGCTTACGCGTTTCAGGAGGATATTGCCAAGGGATACGTGACCATAGACGGAGGGCATCGAGTAGGAATTTGTGGAAAGGCAGTGATGGAAAAGGGAAAAGTCAGGATACTCAAGGACATTTCTTCCATCAACATCAGAAGAAGTAGGGAAATTATCGGAGTTGCCGATCCATACATCAAGTATTTGCTGAGAAACAGAAATCAAGCATACAACATCTTAATCGTTTCACCCCCAAAATGCGGAAAAACTACCTTGCTTCGAGATTTAATCCGAAGCTTTAGTAGCATAGGCTTTAAGGTAGGTCTTTGTGATGAACGTTCGGAAATCTCCGGAATCTATAACGGTTCCCCAAGCTATGATTTAGGGGATCGAACCGATATATTGGATGGCTGTCCTAAGGAAGAGGGGATGATGATGCTCATACGCTCCATGTCCCCGGATATCATTGCTACGGATGAAATTGGAAAGAAAGAAGACGTTTATGCCCTGGAAGCTGCTCTTTGTGCGGGAATCAGCGTGCTAACCACCATACATGGCAATTCCTATGAAGATTTATTACGATCAGGTATTGGGGACTTGATTCAAAAAGGCTTTTTCGAAAGGCTCATCTATTTATCGAACACGCCGTCCACCGGTAACGTAACCTGCATAAAAAATGGGGAGGGAAAACTATTATGTTGATTAAACTGGTATTATCCATGGTTATTATTATTTCAGGTGTCATGGTGGGGAAACTACTGAGCAAACCCTATGAAAACAGAGTTGACCACCTTCAATCCATGATCATTGCTCTAAATCTATTGGAATCAGAGATGAAATATCGGTTAGATCCCTTAGGAGAAATCTTTGCCAGAGTGGGAAGGGACTGTAATGGATATGTATCAACCTTATTTTATAAAGCTTCTGCCATGTTGGAAAATTATGATTTAGAAGACTTTAATGAAGCTTGGAATAGGTTAGTGTTGGAGGTATTTTCTCAAAGCTCTTTAACGAAAAAAGACCGGGCTATCATCGGAGAAATCGGACTGGAGCTTGGAAGAACAGATATTTCCGGTCAAGGAAGTATCTTCCAGCGTATTTATATGAAACTTGAGGATCAGATTCGAGAAGCCTCAGATATCAATGCAGGAAAGGGAAAGATGTTTACCAGCTTAGGCACCGCTGCGGGAATCTTAATTGTGATTATTTTAATATGAGGATCAAAACGTATTACCTAACACACTGCAAGGTAATTGCCAAAAACAATATGTTATATCAATTGTTTTTGGCAAATCCTTTTCTATTTTTATTGATATTATAAAAATTTATTCCTGTTTTCAATCATCATAAAACCCACCGCACTGAATGATATGACGAACATAAATATTTATTGCGGTGGACAAATTCATACCAAACATCATGAAAAGGTTTGGGCGAATACGTCGGTGATGTTTCGTTTTCTACAAGAGGGGCATAGGGAAGGTCCATCCATTTCACCAAGTGCCATAGTCATGATGTAAAACTCTTTTGTGGTGAGGATTTCACCGCATTTTTCACAGGTTTGCCATTGGAACTTTTTATTCCAAATAGTACGACCTTCAAGGGTGTCCAGTACCTCTATGCAATTGGTAGGGCAGACTTCTGCACAGGAAGCACAGCCTGTGCAATATTGAGACGGATGTCCGAAAGGAGTATCCACCTTTTTCGATATTCCACGGCCGACGGTACTAATGGCACTGATGCCGGTTTTTTTGCATGCTGCTGCACAGAGACCGCACAGGATACATTGGCTTTCCTTCGGTACAAGCTTAGGCTCCGGATCCACACCGTATTTTATCATTAAATCCATGATAACAGGGTTATCTGGTGCTTCACTGTAGAGAAGCTTCAACACCGTGGCTCTTATCCTTGCAATTCGAGGAGAATTTGTTACCACGGAAAGACCATCCTTAGCGGGAAAACCACAGGCAGCCACCACTTTTTCATCGGCTTCTACCATACAGAGCCGACAGGAGTGATTTCCTTCTGCAAACTGTGAATCACAAAGTCCTGGAATGAAAATGTTTTCTCGTGAGGCTGCGCTTTTGATGGTATCTTCGGGAAAGACCTCAATTTCTCTCCCATCTATGTATATG
>CAYWVS010000029.1:0-35355 GCA_964461765.1 uncultured Anaerovorax sp. | reverse complement strand
TAAAGATCGCAGGATTTTAAGTCCTGTGCGTCTGCCAATTCCGCCATCCCGGCAACTATTTGGTCCAAGGGTGGGGCTCCCGTCCACTTCTCTACGCTCGCGTACTGTTTCCGCTTCAGCATCCTGAGATGCTTCGCGCAGTTCGCTCAAAACCATCCACGATGGTTTTGCCCGCTGGGACGCTTCCTGCCCTCTCGGGTTCGAGCCTCTCCTAAATAAAAGTGACTCTATCCAAATATTTTGGCTCCAAGGGTGGGGCTCGAACCCACAACCTATCGGTTAACAGCCGAGTGCTCCACCGTTGAGCTACCTTGGAACGCCATTGTCATTGCTGACGACAAGACTTATTATACAACAGACACTTCACCCTTGTCAACATAATTATATCCCAAATTTGCCATTTTTATTTATTTTTTTTTAAAATTTTTACTTTAGGGATAAATCTTGCCGCAAAAGAGCCTATAGCCTTACCTTTTATATAAAGGAGACCAAGTATGGAAAAGGCGATTGCCCCTAAACAGTTCACCCAAAGGTCATTCATAGTATCAAACAATCCAATATCTATATATCCGCCAAAATTCCAGGGCTGACCATTTACTACCACGCTTTCTATGGGAATAGTTACGGCTTGATTTGCACCTTCCGGATTAAATAAAATAGAGGAAATTTCCGTTATGATTGTATCCTTTTGCATATCGGTCTTAGTATACACATCCATAAAAAACTCAAAGAACTCCCATAGAACTCCCACAGTCATAGAAAAACAAAAGGCCACAGTACCTATGAATACAGGTGTCATGTTAAACTTTATTCGTTCATTTTTATTGAGTATGTCGATCAAAGCAAATCCAATAGCTGCGCATAAAAAGCCGTTCATGGTGTGAAGCATGTCATCCCATTTTTCAAAAATAATATAATATTCTTTAATTTCTCCCAGTATTTGAGCGGCAAAAATAAATAATAAAATTATAATTTCTAAGGTATTGGGTAACTTAATATGAAATTTTCTATCTAAAAATGCAGGAATTAAAAAGAGAATTAGTGTAAGTATACACATAAAAACATTATTCCAGCTTTTATCTATAATTTGATTAACCAATACTAATACAACTAAAACTCTTAAAATAATATATACTATTTTTTTTGATAATGAAGGAGCTTCTGCTGCTCCCACATCACTATTTTTAATGGACGGAGACTCAATTCTCTCATCCCCTTTATTAAGTGATGATGACTTTACTTCACCCTCATCCTTCATCTTAAACCCTTGATCGCCCATGTAATTCTCCTGTTCTGCTTAATGATAAGTATAAGGGCAGCTATTCCTATTCCTTATGGCCCCCCTGTCTTAGCAACTTTGCTTTTTCACTGTACTTCTTCTCTTTGTCACCGTCACCCTTTTTGCCATAAAGGGTAACCAATTCATCCATAGTCTCCACATGAGAAGGGTTCAATTTTAAAACCTTATGGAAGGAATCCAAAGCTTCTTCCATTTGGTTTGTATTTGCGTATCCAACTCCTAAATAGTAATATAATGGCCACCAATCCTTAAATCGGCTATTCACAAAAGGTTCCAAGTTTTCTATTCCATCTCTAAATTTACCCTTAAGGATTGCATTATATCCCTCTTCAATTTTAATAGGCTCTTCTAGCTGCTGTAATCGTAGCCTGATTTCCTTTTTATCTTTCCCATGTTTACTTATATTTATATATTTTCCCCAAATAATTGAAGTTTTAATATAGAGACCCATATTTAAATAGGCATATCCTAAATAGTAATAGGCCTCTGCGAACTTTGGGTGAAAGTCTATGAGCAATTCAAAGAATTCAATGGATTCAGCTTTAAAGTTGCCCACATATTCCTCCTCTTGCTCATCCTGTAGATACATTGCCCTACATACTCTTGCATAACTATACATTGCATGAATGTCTTGAGGGGAAATACACAGTGCTGCTCTGAAATGAATGGCAGCGGAATCATAGTCTTCTCGTTCTGCTGCGTTTCTTCCCACTTTTACAATATTAAGTGTGGCTTTTTTATAGTAATAGGCGGTTATAAATTGAATATACGCATCCCGATGCTTAAATTTGGGGTCTATCCCCATAATCCAAACCATATTTTCCACGATAACGCTTAATTTCAGCCCTTCTCCCCCTTTAAAGTTCTCCAGATCCTCTTTTCTCAGTGGAATGGGAATACCTTTCATAAAATTGATCTTACCCTCTTTGGCTATGTAAGAATCCGTAAAGTTATCAAATACAAAGTTTTCTAAATATTTTTGAAAATATTTTTTAATTCTATCTTTCCTCAATTTTATATCAAATTCATTTTGTTTTCTTTCAACTACAGGAAAGCTTAAAGGTATACTTTTTCCAAACATGTTTTTATCTCCTAACGGATTTCCCATCCTTTTCGTTTAAATTTTTTTATAGCATCAGGGTTTAAAGTCATAGCCATATCCTGATCCAACTTTTCACGAACTACCTCTATATCTATGTCCACTTGATTGCTTTTCCATGCCATAAAATGAAAGAAAAACCTATATAAATCCTCTTTTTTATGGGAATTGTGCTGGTAGCCCTTTAGGAAAAAATAGTAAGCAAATTCTTCATAAAACTCAAAAGGATTGTGATCTAGGGATTCCATGGCAAATCGTAAAGAGCTGTTAAAGCCACCCCTGTTATAATACAAATCTAATATTTTCTCAATCATCTTCAATTTAGCCAATTGAAAGGCTGTAATAAACTTGTTGGAAATTACGTCGTAAGGAGCCATTTCGTTAAATTGATACCCATACTGTTCCACTTGATTTCTAATGGGACTGCCCTTTAACAGCTTCAAAAAACCCAACTGAAGATGGTCAGGCTTTAACTCATATACACTGTTAAAGGATTGTGAAAACAAGGTGTAATCCTCATATGGCAAACCTGCAATCAAATCTACATGAATGTGAATATTCCCTAAATCCCTCAATTTTTTTATATTGTGAAACAGCACCAATATATCTGAATTTCTGTTGCATGCAATCAACGTTCGTTCATTGGTGGATTGAATGCCGATTTCAAATTGAAACAAACCTTTTCTGGCATTTTTTAAAGTATTTAAAAAATCGTCGTCGATTAAATCTCCACAAATCTCAAAATGAAAGTTAGTATAGCCATTATCAGTAGCTATTAAAAAAGAAATAATTTCCTTAGCCCTTTTTTTGTCCCAGTTAAAGGTTCTATCAACGAATTTAACCTGCATGACCTTTTTATAAATAAAGTAGATTAAATCCCGCTTCACTCTGTGAGTGGGAAGAACTCTCATATGCTTATCCACGGAAGATAAGCAGTAGCTACATTGATACGGACACCCTCTGGCAGATTCATAATAAACTACCTTATCTCGTTCACTGGCCACAAATTCATAAGGAAAAGGAATATTTTCAAACTTGATGGGACGGGCCACCGGATTCACGAAAATCTTGCCCATTTGGCGATAAGTCAGTCCGGGGATAGTATGATAATCTTCCTCCTCGTTTACAAAGCTCTCCATAAGCTTAGAAAAAGACAATTCCCCCTCACCTACCACAATAAAATCCACATAGGAATTCTCCTTCATAAATGCGATGGAATCGTAACTTACCTCCGGCCCACCCAATAGGATTTTCACCTCAGGATTGGCTTTTTTTAAATTATTGGACAAATTTTTAATTCTATCTATATTCCAAACATAGCAAGAAAAGCAGACCACATCATATTCACCTCTTACCAATTCCGTAAAGATGTATTTGTCGTCATTATTGATGGTAAACTCCTGTATTTTAATAGATCCTCTGGCTTTTTCTGCCACAGCATATAAATACTTTATCGCTAGGTTTGAATGTACGTATTTTGAATTCAAAGTTGTCAGTAATATTTTCATTTCATTCCTCTTGCTTATTATATTACGGTCAAGAAGTTTTTTAGCCCCCACTGAGCCATTCATTCGAAGTACTCAGTTTCTTCTATTTTATAACATTCGAAATCTATCGTCTTTTAAAGAATCTCCCTTTTCAATGGCTGACTTAAGCTGATTGATCAACCTTTCCTTGTCCATGGGCAAATCTCCCTTTAGGGATACGTAATTGGATGCATGATTGCTCCTGAAAACACACCTCTTGCTGACGTTAATATTTTCCAACATCAGTTGAGTTTCCTTTAAAACATCTATGGGAGAAAGGCTTCTGAATTTGCCTGATCTCATATCCTCATAAAGCTCTGCACTGGGCTCCACCAAAAGGGTGAGTAAACCCACGTAGGATGGTTCCATTTGGCTGATCATGGTGCCTGACTCAATGGCATGCTCCTCCCAGTCTTCCACTCCTCCCAAACCGGAAATAAAAGTTACGGAGGCCATGATGCCGGAGGCTTCTATCATCTGAACGGATCGAATCAGTTCTGCTCTTGTGGCACCCTTTACAATATTTTTCAGCACTTTATCACTACCCGATTCTGCACCGATGTAGATGATGCCTATTCCATGTTCCTTCAGTTCCACCAACTCTTCATGGCTCTTTCTCAAAACATCCTGAGGTGAACCATAAATAGCTACTCGCTGACATTCCGGAAGGACCTTTTTGATATGATCCAAAATCACGACTAAATCCTTATTTTTTAAAACTAAAGCGTCGCCATCGGCAAGAAATATCTTTTCCACATGTCTATAATGCCTTCTTGCACTGTTCAAATCTTCCAAAACTTCTTCCATTTTTCTAATGCGAAATTTTTTATCCTTAAACATGCTGCAGAAAGTGCATTTATTATGGGCACAACCGATGGTTACCTGTATGATTAAACTGTATGCCTCACTGGGAGGTCTGTAAATACTTCCTTCATATCTCATGCTTTTACCAACTTTCTTTACTTTTATATTCTTTTTACATTTTTTCCGGAGTGTCTATTCCTAAAAGAGACAGTCCATTCTTAATTGTATTCTTTGCAGCGGAAACAAGAAGTATTTTTGCTTTTTTTTCTTCTAAATTATCCACCAAAATGTGTTCATCGTTATAAAACTTATTAAAAGCTTGAGCAATGTCTACAATGTGTCTGGTGACGATGGAAGGCTCATTCCGTTCTGCCGCTTCTAAGACGATATCAGGAAATCTGTATATTAATTTTGCTAAATAAAATGGAATATCTCCTGAAATGTATTCATAAGAAACCTGTGGATTAATCTCCATTTCTGCCTTTCTCAAAATGCTGCCTGCCCGTGCATAGGTATACTGAACGTAAGGTCCCGTTTCTCCTTCAAAGTTTAACACTTTATCCCACGAAAAAACGTAGTCCTTGATCCTGTTGTTAGATAATTCTTGGAAAATCACCGCTCCGATACCAATTTGAGCAGCGGCCTCTTCTATATTATCTGTGTTTACTTTTTTCTCTATAATAATTTCCTTAGTCTGATTGATGGCTCTGTTTAAAACATCCTCTAGGAAAACCACCCTTCCTTCTCTGGTGGACATGGTGCCTTCCTCCAGACTGACCAAGCCAAAAGGAATATGAATGCAATCCTGAGCCCAATCATAACCCATGAGCTCTATAATTTTTATCCACTGTTGGAAATGAAGGTTTTGCTGAGAAGCCACCACATAAATGTTCTTGTAAAAATCGTAGTACTCCTTGCGATAAACCGCAGCAGCAATATCCCTTGTAATATACAAGGTGGATCCGTCTTTTTTCATGATAAGAGCCGGAGCCAATCCATAAGGTTCCAAATCTACAATCTGTGCACCTTCTGATTCTCTTAAAAGATTTTTTTCTTTCAAATGGTCTACAATCCTACCCATCTTATCCGAGTAGAAGCTTTCTCCTGCGTATGAGTCAAAAGATATGCCCAGCATTTTATATACTCGCTCGAATTCCTTTAAGCTTTCATCTCTGAACCATTGCCACAAGCGGACTTCTTCAGGCTCACCGTTTTCTAGCTTGGTGAATACCCCTCGAGCTTCATCCTCCAAGGAAGGATCCTTTTCCGCCTCTTCGTGAAACTTTACGTAATAGCCCAAGAGAGTTTTGATGGGGGACTCCGTTACGTCCTTTTCATTTCCCCACCTTCTATAAGCCACAATCATCTTTCCAAACTGAGTACCGTAATCTCCCAAATGATTGATTCGTACCACATCATACCCTAAAAAGGAATAGATGTTGTTGATGGCATTTCCAATAACTGTGCTTCTTATGTGACCGATATGAAAGGGTTTGGCAATATTGGGAGAAGAAAATTCTACGATGACCTTCTTATTTTCACCTATAGAGGAGCTTCCAAAGGAATTCTTTCGTGTAAAGACCTCCGTTAAAACTTCTTCCATAAATTCTTGTCTTTTCAAAAAAATATTTACATATGCGTTGACGTTTTCCACCTTTTCAAAGCATGACTCTGATTTTAGTTCTTCTGCCAATTCCTCTGCAATGAGGTTTGGTGCTTTCCTCAAGGATTTAGCCAATTTAAAACAAGGAAAGGAAAAATCCCCCATATGAGCTTCCGCTGGAACTTCAACCATGGCTTTGATTTCCTCATATGAAAGTTGGGAAATATGCTCCTGCAAGCTTTGTGCTATTTGATCTTTAAAGTTTTTCATCTATTCCTCCAATACTTAACTTTTCTATTTCCATTTCAGTAAAAATGGGAATGCTCTTATCCTTTAGCAGTTTGGCAAAAAGACCGTCCCCTGAGATCAGTCTTCTGGAAAAGCTTCCATCGTAAACGGATCCACAGCCACAAGAAGGACTTTTGGACTTTAGAATTGCGGCTTTTATGGGTTCACCAAAGAGTTCTTCCACTCTTTCTATTTCAGAAAGGGCTTGCTTCGCACCTTCCAAAAAATTTTCTGTAACATCCTCTCCTGCAGTATTCATCACTCTATCCCCTACAATCTCTGCCGGTTTTCGGGGAGTCTCCAAGCCACCCAAAACCTCGGGGCATACAGATACCACAACGGATTCCTTAAGAAAGTCCTCAATCTCCGGTAACTCGTTATTCCCTCCGTCATATCTGCAATTTTCTCCTGTCAGGCAAGCACTAACGATATACATGGGCAACTTCCTTTCTTTTTAATATGCAAGAAATATCGTGAAGACCATATGAGGTCATATCAAAGAACGTACCTTGCAAAGCGTCGCCCCTTGCGGGTGACACTTGGAAATAGGAATCTTTGATTCCGTCATTTCCACCTTCTTTACTTCAACTGAACTACCGTGACGCCATCTCCACCTTCATTGTAAGCTCCCTTTTTAAAGGATTTTACATGCTTGTGGCTCTTTAGCATGGAGTGGATACCTTCCCTCAGGATACCTTCTCCTCTACCGTGTATGACGGTGACTTCTCTCAATCCTGCCATGAAGGCATCATCCAAATACTTGTCCACATCCATTTTAGCACTGTCCAGATTTTCACCTCTTACATTGATGGTAGGTTGGATGTTTTCCGTCTTGGATTTCATCAATCCCCCATACTTTCGGTAGGAGCTTTTCTCCTTGGACTTAGTAGTGCCATCGTGAATCTTCATCAAGTTTCCAATATGCACGTTAACCTTTAGACTTCCCACCTGAACCATCACTTCTTCCTTGTCATCGGGTAATGTGATGATTTCTCCGTTTTGCTGTAGGCTAATGACTTTTACTCTTTGACCTATTTTTATATCCCCAAAAGTGATAGGTTCAGGATTGATGGGATTGAACTGAGGCTCTTTGTATATGTCACCGGCCTTTTTCATATTTCGTCTTAATTTTTCCAGGTTCTTATTTCGATCTTCAGAACTGGTAGATTGCTCTAGCTCTTTGATTTGCCGTTGCAAGTCCGTAAACAATTCTTTGGCTTCTGCTACCATTTCCTTGGCCTCTGCTCTGGCCTTGGATAAAATGGCATCCTTTTTCTGTTCAAATTTTTCTACTTGTTTTTCTAACTCTTCTTTTTGTTGTTTTATCTTTATTCTTAAATCTATGGCTTCATCTCGTTCCTTTTCTGCAATAATTTTGTTTTGTTCAATGGAACCGATGACATCTTCAAATTTTATATCATCCTTATCTAAAAGCTCTTTAGCTTTCTCTATGATCTCTCTTTGTAAACCAAGCTTCTGTGATATTTCAAATGCATTGGATTTGCCCGGAGTGCCTATAGTCAGTTTATAGGTAGGGCTGAGGGTTTCCACATTAAATTCCATAGAAGCGTTTTGCACGCCTATGGTACTGATAGCATATTTTTTTAATTCTGTATAGTGAGTAGTAGCAATGGTCAATGCTCCTCTTTCATATAGGTTGTCCAATATGGAGATAGCCAATGCAGCACCTTCTGTGGGGTCAGTCCCTGCACCTAGTTCATCCAATAATACCAATGTTCCCGGGGAAGATTCCTCCAGCAGGTTAACGATATTTTTCATGTGAGAGGAAAAGGTGGATAAGCTCTGCTCAATGCTCTGTTCATCCCCTATATCTGCAAAAACCTTTCGGAAAACAGGCATAATGGAACCCTCCGATGCCGGCACATGAAGACCCGCTTGTGTCATCAACGCTAAAAGCCCCACGGTTTTGAGAGTAACTGTTTTCCCACCTGTGTTGGGACCCGTGATAATGAGAGTACGATAATCCTCGCCGATGCTGATATGGATGGGAACCACCTTTTCAGGATCCAACAAGGGATGTCGACCTCTAAGGATTTTCAAATGCCCTTCCTCATTGATCTGCGGCTCAACTCCATTTTGACGAAAGGATAACTTCCCCTTTGCAAAGATAAAATCCAACCTAAGCAAAAGCTCTTGATCATTTCTCAAATCAAGGGAAGAATTGGATACTTCTGCCGAAAGCTGAGATAAAATCCTTTCCATTTCAATCTTTTCCGCAAGCTCCAGCTCCCTCAGTTGATTGTTTAAGTTGACTATGACCTGAGGCTCTATGAATAGAGTAGCTCCCGTGGCCGATTGATCGTGTATAATGCCGGGAAATCTAGATCGGTGTTCCTGCTTCACGGGCAAAACATACCGACCCTGACGCATAGTAACGATGGTATCCTGAAGCATGGTTTTATTCTCCGAAGAATTAAGAATTTGATTCATTTTCCCTCGGATAGATTCATTTTGCTGCAATATGCTTCTTCGTATATCCTTAAGCTGAGGGCTGGCATTGTCAGCCATTTGATCCTCAGACAAAATAGATCTGCTGATATTTTCTTCCAACATTCCTTGTCGGCTCATGAGGCTTACAATTTCCTGAATCCTAGGTAGCTGTAAAAAATCCTCTTTTAGGAAATTAATGCAGCCCTTGACAACCTGAATGTTATAGAGAACCTCCAGAAGCTGCTTCATGGTTAGGGTTCCACCCTTGTCAGCTAAGGATAAAGATTTTTTGATATCATAAAAATTGCCTATGGGCGGATTACCTTTTTTTATGATAACCGTCAAAGCTTCTGAGGTTTCAGCTTGCATCTCTTTAATTTCATGGAACTTTATTGACGGAGTTAATCCCTCAATTTCATTCCGGGTAATTTCAGAAGAGGCTACATCTTTTAATTGCTGAATGATCTTATCATATTCTAAAACTCTGTAAACTCTTTGATTCATATTGATTAATCCAATAGTTTTTTATATCTATCAATTTCACCTTTCAATTGAATATTTTCCATCTGTAAGTCAAAGAAGCTGCTTTCTATATCCTTATATTTCGCCTCTAGCTCCTTAAACTCAACGTAAGAGGATTCCTTGTATTTTTCCTCAGTTGTCATGTTTTCCTTTTTTAAGGTTTCGATTTCATCTAGCTTTTCCTTCAACGCCTTCTGCATCTCATCCTTTTGTTCCAAAACAGATTGTGCTTCATCTTTATATTGAAGAAAACTCTTTTTCGCCTCGTCCCAAAGCTTGATGTAATGCTCAGTATCTCTTTCCAGCTCTGCATTTTGTGCTTTTAGATCTGATATCTCCTGTATCATAGAAAAATATTCATCTGCAATGTTTACGGCTGACAAAACTGATATGGTAGAAACAGAGCCCAAGGGCAAAATTTGCCCGATCTCATTCATCTTTTCATTTACCAATTCTGCCACCTTAAGAATGTGCTCTCTCGGTTTTTCTCCGGCGATGGTATACTCCTGACCGTAAATTCTAACAGTTACTTTATTACTTCCCATTACTACTCCTTTCCGGCTTATATTTTTTTATATATCACGTAATCTGGCGCTTGCCTGCTTTTCCAAATTATCTAAAACTTGACGATGCACTTTCGTAACTTCTTCCTCCGTCAAGGTTCTGTCAGGTGATCTATATACTAAGGAATACGCTATACTCTTGTGATTTTCCGGAATATTCTTTCCTCGATAGACGTCGAATAAGGTTACACTCTCTAAGATTTCTCCTGCTGAATTTTTAATGATCTGTTTTAAATCATCTGCCTTAATATCTTCTGCTACTACAAGAGCAATATCTCTCACCATTGCAGGGTATTTTGGCAAGGGCTTATAGTAAGTCATCATGTTGCAGGAATCCATTAGATTTTTCACTTTAAATTCCCCACAATAACATTTACATCCGATTCCAAAGTTTTCACTTACATCGGGATGGATTTCTCCCATAACCCCTAGCTCTGTTCCATTGGAAAGAACTCTGGCGCACCTGCCTGGATGATAGGTTCCGTTTTGTTCTTCTTGTATAAAGCTCAACTGAGAAACTCCCAATTTATTGAAAAGTTCCTCGATTACGCCTTTGAGAGTAAAGAAGCTTTCCCCTTGCCCATAGGCTGCAATTACTATGGAGTCTTCCTCCTTTGACAGCTCTTCGTATTGCTCAGACTGTGTATTAAAGAAGGTATTCCCGATTTCAAAGGCTCTGGCATTAGCAATATTTCTGGAATAGTTTCGACCTAAAACCTCTAACATGTTGGGAATCAACGTAGTTCTCATTACGCTGTTTTCTTCTCCCAATGGATTGATAATTTTTACAAAATTCACCAGATGAGAGTTTACTTCACCCTTGATCTGATGCACTCCCTTAGGGCTTACAAAGGAATAGGTTTGTATCTCATTGGCACCCATGGCCGTTAAGGAATCTCGCATCTGATCCTTAAAGGCATATCCGAAGGATTTGGTTGCCTCGTTGTTTCCCTTTGGTAGGGTGACCGGCATGCGATCATATCCGTAAATTCTGGCGATTTCTTCTATAAAATCTATTTCCTCCAATAAGTCTTGTCTTACAGTTGGAGGTGTTACGGTGAAAACCTCACCGTCAAACTCAACCTTAATTTCAAGCCGTTCAAAGATATCCTGCATCTCTTGAGCTGTTAAAGCTATGCCTAAAACAGAGTTTACCCTTTTCATTCTTACTTTTGCAGTTTTTTCTTCCACTTTGCCCGGATATTCATCCATACTGCCTCGGATTACCTTGCCTGCACCAATAGCCTCTATGAGATAGCATACTCTATCTGCAGCTGCAGAACATAGGTTAGGGTCAATGCCCTTTTCAAATCTGGCAGAAGCTTCTGTTCTCAAGGCTAATTTTTTAGAAGTAGCTCGAATGCTGTCTCCGTTAAAGTTTGCGGACTCTATTAAAATGGTTTGTGTATCGTCTTTAATTTCAGAATTTAAACCACCCATTACTCCTGCAATGGCTACTGCTCGTTTGCCATCCTTGATGAGTAGCATGTTCTCTGTCAGCTTTCTTTCCGTGCCGTCCAAAGTAATAAAGGTTTCCCCCTCTTTGGCGGTATCCACCTGAATCTGTTGATCCTCCAAATCTCGAATATCAAAAGCATGCAAAGGCTGTCCGTATTCCAGCATCACATAGTTGGTGATATCAACTATGTTGTTGATGGGTCTCATGCCGGCAAAGATCAATCTCTGCTGTAGCCACCAAGGAGAAGAGGCTATCTTTACATCCTTTACCACTCTTGCTACGTAACGCTTGCACAGCTCGGGTTTATGAATTGTAATTTTTATATATTCTGAAGCTTGACCTTCCTCCACCTTACATTGGGTTTGGGGATATTTTAGCTTGCCTCCATAAGTAGCTACCGTCTCTCTGGCCATTCCTAACATGGACAGACAATCCGGTCTGTTAGGTGTAATTTCAAAATCCACCACAGCTTCTTTTAACCCTAAAGCTGTTACAATGTCCTGCCCTAATGGATATTCTTCTTCCAAAATCCAAATGCCATCCCTATGCTTCAGAGGAATTACCTTGTCGGAAAAACCCAATTCTGAAGCAGAACACAGCATTCCGTTGGATTCTATGCCTCTTAATTTGCCTTTTTTAATCACTTTACCCCCGGGCAATTTGCTGTTGTGAAGAGCCACAGGGATATAGGCACCCTCAAAAAGATTGGTAGCTCCCGTAACAATTTGAATGGTTTCCTCACTTCCCACCTGTACCTTTGTCACCACCAGCTTATCTGCGTCGGGGTGTCCTTGGATGGAGAGAATTTTACCCACCACCACGTTTTGTATCTCTTCGCCGAAATGGGCAACTGTTTCAATATTAGATCCCGACATAATCATTTTATCGGAAAAATTTTCTATATTTGACTCTACCTCTGTATATTCTTTAAGCCATTGAATTGGTACCAGCATCTTTTTTTCTCCTCCTATTTAAACTGTTGAATGAATCGCATGTCGTTTTCATAAAACAGTCGGATATCATCTACTTCATATTTCAGCATGGCAATTCTCTCTACTCCCATACCAAAGGCAAATCCGGTAAATTGCTCCGTGTCTACTCCGCCTACCTTCAAAACATTAGGATGTACCATTCCACAGCCCAATATCTCGATCCAACCGCTGCCTTTGCAAACTCGGCACCCGCTGCCGCCGCACTTAAAACAGGACACGTCCATCTCCGCACTGGGTTCTGTAAATGGAAAGTGATGGGGTCTAAATTTTGTCTTCGTCTTAGAGCCAAAGATTTTCTTAGCAAAGCTATCCAAGGTTCCCTTTAAGTCTGCCATGGTAATGCCTTCATCCACCAAAAGTCCTTCCACTTGATGAAACATGGGGGAATGGGTGGCATCAGGAGTGTCACATCTGAAGCAGCGTCCCGGTGAAATTACCTTAATGGGAGGATTTTCCTTTTGCAGAGTTCTAACTTGAACAGGGGATGTTTGAGTTCTCAACAAGGTCTGTTCTGAAACGTAAAAGGTATCCGTATAGTCTCTGGCAGGATGATTGGGGCCTGCATTTAATGCATCAAAATTATGGAATACCGTCTCTACCTCAGGGCCTTCGGCAATACTATAACCCATGCTCATAAAGATCTTGGAAATTTCATCTATAGTAATGGTGATGAGGTGTTTAGATCCCAAAGTAACCTTCACTCCGGGCTCTGTAACATCAATCTTTTCTGTTTTAAATTTTTCTAACTTTTCTGCTTTTTTTAAAGTTGCAAACTTATCTTCTAATAATTGTTCTATTTCACCTCGCACAGAATTGGCGATTTTACCGAATTCCTTTCGCTCCTCTGCCGCCATACCGGACATAGACCTCAAAAGATCAGTCAAGATTCCCTTTTTCCCCAAATATTTAACTCGAAGCTCCTCAGCTTGTGCCAGGGTGGAGACTTTTTCCAATTGCTCTTTCGCACCCTGTAAAATTTCTGTTAGTTGATTGATACCCATATCGTCTCCATTTCTGTAAATATATATTATTTTCTTATAGTTTCATAAATTAAAATGGCAGCGGCAATGGAAGCATTTAAGGATTCCACCTGAGGATTCATGGGAATCTTAACCTTCGCATCACTGATGGCCAAAAATTCATGGGAGATGCCATTTCCTTCATTCCCAATTACTATGGCTACATGGTTCTTTAAATTACAGTCATAATAGGGGATTGTACCCCTTGGATCCCCACAGATAATCCGTTTTCCATAATACTTTAGAAGGTTCACCGCTTCTTCCGCATCCTTCACAAAGAGCAAGGGTAATCTGAACAGTGACCCTGTGGCCGCTCTTACCACCTTGGGAGCATACACATCTCCTGTGCCTTTTACAATAATTGCACCCTGATAGGATGCACTGTCTGCCGTTCTTAAAATAGTTCCTATATTTCCGGGATCCTGAAGCCTATCTATGACTATAAAGTTCCCATTCTCCTTGTCATTCCTTCCCAAAAAAAAGTCCTTATGAATCAGTCTTTTTTTTACGATGGCTATGATGCCTTGAGGGGTTTCTGTATCGGCAAGATCCGTAAACAAGTCATCCTTTAAAATTTCCACTGAGGTTCCACGCCCAATGAGCTGCTCCTTTAACTCCGCTAATTCTCGAAAATTTCCGGAGCCGAGATTTTCCGAAAGAAATGCCAGGGGCAAACTCTGATCCGTTAAGATAGCCTCTTTTACCAAGTTGGGACCTTCAATAATATATTCTCCTTCTCTATCTCTATATTTTTTGATTCTTAATCGTTTTAATCTTTTATATATAGAATTTTCTCGAGAAGATATCATAATTGTTTCACCTTTACTATGGTTAGATTCCCTTTATATATTGATAAAAGCCGGTAATGAAAACCGGCTCATTCATCAATTTGTGTTACTAAAACCCTCTTCTATCTTTATTCAAGAAAGACGGGATATCAAAGGCACCGGTCAACTTTGATTCTAACTCTGCTTCCGGCGTTTGAATCGCTTCTTCAGATTGTTCGACAGCAGCAGGTCCTAAATCTAATGCAGCATGAGCAGGTTCTTTCTTAGGAGTGAGAATATCCGATGGTCTTTCCTCAAATCCCGTGGCAATTACGGTGATAATAATCTCTTCTTGGAGCTCTTCCTTCACAGAAGCACCAAAGATAACGATTGCCTCTTTATCCGCCGCCTTTTCAATTTGGTCTGCGGCATCATTGACCTCCAACATTCCCAAATCGTATCCGCCCATAATATTAAGTAAAATTGCCTTCGCTCCATTGATTGACGTTTCAAGCAATGGGCTTTCTATGGCGGTTTTTACGGCATCGGAAACTCTGTTGTCTCCGGAACCTCTTCCAACGCCCATATGAGCAATGCCTCGATCGCTCATGACGGTCTTCACATCTGCAAAGTCAAGGTTGATGAGTCCGGCCTCAGCGATTAAGTCTGAGATACCTTGTACCCCTTGCTTTAACACTTCATCAGCCATACCAAAGGCTTCCACCATGGAAGTATTTTTTTCCGCTACTTGGAGCAATTTATCGTTAGGAACCACCACCAGGGAATCCACATATTTTTTTAAAAATTTAATTCCTAATTCCGCATGTTCTCTACGTTTTTTGCCTTCAAAGGTAAAGGGTTTCGTGACTACGCCTACTGTAAGGATACCTAAATCCTTTGCAGCTTTGGCGATAATCGGTGCAGCCCCGGTTCCGGTTCCTCCCCCCATGCCGGCAGTTACAAAAACCATGTCAGACCCCTGTAAAAACTTCACCAGATCGTCTAAGTTTTCTTCGGCGGATTTCTGACCCACTTCAGGGTTTCCACCTGCACCCAAACCACGAGTAAGCTTTTCCCCAATCTGGAACTTGGTCTCAGCTTTAGAGCCCGCCAGCGCCTGCTTGTCCGTATTGACAGCCATAAAAGTAATGCCTTTTAGGCCTGCGGCAATCATCCTGTTAACAGCATTACAACCGCCCCCACCAATACCAATTACTTTTATCTGCGCCGCGTTTTCTTCATTTACCTCGAATTGCAACATATTCCAGTAACCTCCTGTCACTTATTTTCATTTTATTTTTTAGCCAAATTATCTTTGGTTTGTCCAAGTTTATTGGCTTTGTCCACTATTTTTAATCTAAGTATAAAGCCTGTAGGCTTTATTGTATCACAAATACAACGCATTTTCCATACAATCAGCTATTGGCATTCAGCTTTCAGCCGAAAAAAATCGCAAAGCATTTAATTGACAATAAAGTCCGTGGGCTATATTATATCACATGGAAAATGCCTTTGCACCTATTAATCTTTAATATTGATATTTTTTTTCGGAAAATATTTATCGATTAATAAGCGCCGTATGACGGCAAGATTTTGGAATAGCCTTCCTCCGAAGACCAATATTGCTGCATAATAGAGGGGTACCCCCAGTTTATCTCCCAAAAATGTTAACAAACCTGCTAAAATCCCGTTTACAAAAAATCCGCTGATAAAAACCAGGTTATCGTATTTTCCCACCAAATGAGAGCGGGCAGCACCTAAAAGGGAGTCTAAGGCCGCTAAAATTGCCATGGTGATGTAAAATGAAAATTCTGTGGGATAAGTTATATCAAAGGCAAAGCCTATGGCTAATCCTCCCACCAGGCCTGCAATAATGGCAATGAGCATATCATTCCCCCTCCTTTACTTTCGTTGCATTTTTATAGTTTTGATTTCCTTTGTATTTTGGTATGAGAATTTCCTCTTCAGGTTTTACATTGCACATTACTCCCCACAGTTTTAGAATTGTAGCATACCCTTCAGGACCCGTGAGTGCCCCTGCCATGGCTTTAGCATTCCCAATAGCTTTAATTTCAAAGGGTCTAGCAAAGAATATTCCGTTGATCCTAATAGTATATCCGGAACAAGATATGGATGAGGTGTTCACTATGCGCTGACCGTTAACAGAGATGGCCTCCGCTCCTGCTTTTTTCAGTTCATTTAAGATGGTTAGTACGTCTTGATCGTGAACCAAAAGCATATTAATATTTTCACCTTCGTTTAACTCTCGAGTCCCATCATCCACAAAGACTGTCACACCGGGACCCTTTACATCTGTTTCTCCGCTGACCAACTTGTAATATTCCAATTCCTCTAAAAGCTTTTCTTGTAATTGAGTATTATCGCTTTTGAAGAGCATTTCATACTCATTTAACTTAATTTCAGCTTCTACCATTCTATCGTTTAATATTTGAACCTCTTTGCTCTCAGCTTCAATGTTTACCTGTAAATCCGATATGGCTTTGGGGGAAATGTATAGAGGGAGCCCATTGGTACCTCGTACCACAAACACCAGAGAGCAACCCACTAGTATACTGATAACAAAGATACCCAAAATTCTTAATTTCAATGACTTCACCCGCCTTACTCCTCGGACTTAACCGTTTGAGCATATTGAAATTGAATAATTCCGTTATATCTAGGTACCACCAAGTCCTGCTCCTTCTTAATGTTTACCTGAAGACCATATTTGTTCTTATCCTTCATTTCATCCACAATGCCGTAACGAATGGTAATTGTGGCATATATGGTATCGGGATTTCCAATGGCCTTGACAATATAGGGAGGTGCAGTAGGCACTGTATTAATATTCACATGATTACCGGCTAAACTGATCTCTGTGGTTGCAATAATTCTATGCTCATTGATGGAGATAGCCTCAGATCCCGCATCCTTTAACTTATTCACCAGATTTAAGAGAAGCTCATAATTGGCCATGATCATGCTAAAATCATTCAAAGCATTATCCATAGGCGGGGGATCATCAATAGTGATGATTACTCCCGGTCCGTGAACATCCACAACCCCTGAAGCGATTTTATATTTTTCCAAATCCGTAATAATCCCCTTTAGAAAAAAGTCTTCATCAGATTTTTTCTGTTCAATTTGAGCCATTCTTTCTTCATAGGAGATTAATTGCTTGGTTAAGGAATCCTTTTCAGCAATTACGCTCTTTAATTTTTCTTCATAGGCCTTCGCCTTTGAAACAGGAATTAATCCACCTAAATCAGAGCCTTGTACCGTACTGATTTGTACGGAAATCATCAGCCCAATCAAAAGGGAAACACTTCCTACAATAAATAAACCAATAATCCGATTGCTTCTGCCCATGCCTTCACCTTTTCAAACGTATAATTAAATTATTCTATGAGAGGGCTGTAAGGTATGGCATCACCGTTGCCAATTTTCAGCACTCCTCTTTCGATACCTTTTGAGTATAACTCATATAAGACCTCTTGCAAAGAGTCTAAATTATTTTTTATGTTTTCAGGGGTTCCTTCACACAATAAATATTCGTATATATGGGCTTTCACCACCACGCTGGAAATATCAATTTTCCTAAAGAACATGTCCTTGCTGTCTGCTGCCACAAGTAAGCCTAAAGTATCCGCAAACAGAGCACCTTCCCCTACTGCCAGAGGTTTTCCCGGTTTATGCTCTGTTAACGTCAATCCCGTAAGCACTGTTAGCCCACTATTCTCGCTTACTGTTTTTAAGACTACCCCTTCTTTATCGATAATAATAAACTCTTCGCCATTGGGAACTACCGCGAACTCTTTTCGTTCTAAAACATCGATAGTGATGGTTGTAGGCAGCTTTCTTTTTATTTTAACACTTTTTATATAAGGATCTTTTAATAACTGTTTCCTAATGTCTGATATGGAAAATGCAAAAATATTTTCACCGGTTTTTGCTTTAGATTTTTCAATAATTTCTTGAGATGTGTAATAATGATTATTTTCTATTTCAAATTTATTGATATCAAATATGGAGGAAGATAAAAAATAGTATAATCCAATTAGCATTAAAACTATTAAGAAAAATTTTAATAAATATCTTTTTTTTCTTCTTTTTTTCTTCTTTCTTTTTATCTTTACTTTTTCTTCAGTATTATTTTCAGTTTCTTTTATCATTGGTAACCCTCAAAGTTATTTTTTTCTGGCAATCTTTGCCCCTAACTGAGAAAGCCTTTGTTCAAATTTTTCATATCCACGATCAATGTAGGCAATATTCTCCACCACAGTTTCTCCCTTAGCTGCCAATCCCGCCAGAACCAAAGCAGCTCCGCCGCGAAGATCTTTGGCCTGTACCGTGGTTCCGGAAAGCTCCGGTACTCCCTTTATAATTGCATTTCTGCCGTCTATGATAATTTGAGCTCCCATCTTTCGCAATTGATCGATGTTTTTAAATCTGTTTTCAAATATTGTTTCTGTAATAATGCTGGTACCCTCAGCTAAGGTTAGCATGGTTAGCATCTGTGATTGCATATCTGTAGGAAACCCGGGATGAGGTTGGGTATTGATATAATTGATAGGCATTAATTTTTTTGGTCCTTTCAAAGAAACCCTATCCTTCCCTATAGAAATCTTGCAACCTGCCTCTGCCAGCTTTGACAAAATCATAGTCATATTTTCCGGTATAATGTTTTTTAACAGAATCTCTCCACCGGTTATGGCTCCTGCTACTAAGAATGTCCCCGCTTCAATGCGATCCGTCATAACAGTATATTCAGTTTCATTTAAACCCTTTTTTTGTAAATTAGGATTGCCTTTTACAACTATTTGACCTGTACCTGCTCCCTTTACTTCCGCACCACAGCTAACTAAGAAATTTTGCAAATCCGTAACCTCAGGCTCTCTTGCGGCATTTACAATTCTCGTTTCTCCTTCTGCACCTAAAGCAGCCAGCATGGCGTTTTCAGTAGCTCCTACACTGGGAAAGTCCAGAGCGATGGTAGTTCCCTTTAAATGATTTCCGATGCATTCAATATTTCCTTCCCTTTCACCGATGGTGACGCCAAGGCTTTTTAAAGCAGAAATATGAATATCAATAGGTCTTAAGCCAATTTCACAGCCTCCGGGATAACTCATAACGATCTTTCCAAACTTGGCGATCATGGGTCCCATTAGGAATACGGAGGAACGCATCTCTCTCATGAGCTTTTCTGAGATCTTAAAAGTATGTATTTGTTCCGCATTCACTGTTACTGACTTTTTATCACAATCTATTTTACACCCAAGTTCTCTTAAAATATTCAACATATTTTTGACATCAGAAAGTTCCGGACAATTGATAATTCTACAGCTCTTACCTGTAGCTATGCAAGCTGCCAGTATTGGCAATACAGCGTTTTTTGCTCCGTTTACCTCTAATTCTCCCTCAAGTCTTCTCCCACCTGTAATATGGTAACTTTCCACAAATGTGCACCTCCAAAGAATGTCTCTATACTTCATTCAAAGCATTTTTCTAATGAAAACTCTTATCAGTATATGAACTTTTCTTACAGGTGTGACTATCGGAGATTTAAATTATCATAAATTACATCTGCCGCATCAAATCTTCCTATTCTGGCACTGGCCTCTGACATCTGATTTAAAGCATGTTTATTGTTCATTAACCTCATGATTACCGAGTATAAGTTTTCCCAATTTAAGTCCTTTTCCTCTATGAGTATGGCTCCCCCCTTGTCGGCAACCACCTTTGCATTAAAATATTGATGGTTTCCCGTAACATTGGGAGATGGTATTAGAATTGAAGCTTTGCCGCAAGCTGTAATTTCTGATACCGTCAATGCACCGGAACGGCTGATAATCAAATCAGAAGCGTGCATATATTCATGCATATTTTCCACATAAGGCAAAATTTTCACGTTTTCCTGATTGGATATGCCCAAATCCGAGAGGGATTGCAGAATATTATCATAATAGATTTTTCCGGTTACAAAAAATATCTTTATATTATTTAGTCCTTGCATCTGTTCAATGAGCTTGATCATCACCTTGTTGATCATCCCTGCTCCTCTGCTTCCACCAAAGCAAAGTAAAGCAAAGTCATTTTTACCAATCCCCAGCTTTTCTCGAAAATCTGTAACACCCGTAAGCATGAAACTTTTTCGCACGGGATTGCCGGTAACCAGAATCTTATCTTGATTTTTAAAATATGATTTGGCTTCGGCAAAACTGACAAATATTTTTTTAACATATTTCTCTAAAAGCTTATTGGTCATACCCGGACATGCGTTCTGTTCATGAATAAAGGTAGGAAGACCCATCTTGTGGGCCGCTCTCACCACGGGACCACAAACGTATCCTCCTGTGCCAATTACCACATCCGGTTTAAAATCTTCAATAATTTTTCTAGATTGTTTATCACTTTGAAATATTTCTTTAATTGTCTTTATATTTTTTAAGGGATTTTTCCGATTAAACCCACTGATGGTAATAAAGACAATATCATATCCGTTTTGGGGTACAATCTCCCGCTCCATCCCTTTCTCTGTTCCCACAAAGAGAATTTCTGCGTCCTTATGCCTTCTTTTTATTTTATCCGCTATGGCTATGGCCGGGTAAATGTGTCCTCCGGTGCCGCCTCCGGTCATAATTACTCTCATGTTTCCTCCTTATCTACCTTGCCGAATGTCGTGAAACGTTTAAAAGAATCCCCATGGATCCCATAAATAACATCAATGCATTTCCTCCATAGCTGATAAAGGGAAGGGTAATCCCTGTGGGAGGCATGGAAGATGTAACAACTGCTATATTTAGTATTACCTGAATAGCAAGCATGATGGTGATCCCCCCCGCAAGCAGAGTCCCAAACATATCAGGGGCATTCATGGCAATATGCATCCCTCTCCAGATCAGCACAAGATAACATACAATTAAGATGATACAACCTATAAAACCAAGCTCTTCGCCGATGATTGCAAAGATAAAGTCGTTTTGAGGCTCCGGTAAATATAAGGTTTTTTGGATACTTTTTCCGAGACCTAATCCGAACAATCCTCCCGATCCTAAAGCCAGTAAGGATTGTATTACCTGATATCCGGCACCCAAAGGGTCTTTAAAGGGATCCAGAAAGCTGACTACCCGAGTTAAATGGAAGCCCTCTGTAGCGAAAATCATGGCGGCAATACCACTGATACCTAAGGCAATGATTCCCACAAAATACTTTAGGTGCATTCCGGCAATAAACATCATCCCTATGATGATACCGGTAACCGTAATACCTGTAGACAGGTTAGGTTGTAAATAAATCAGCCCAAACAATAACCCTGTCAACCCCAAAAGGGGCAGCACTCCTTTTGATAAAGACTTAATGCGAGTAGTATCCTGACTCAAGAACCAAGCTACGAATATGATGGCAGCAATCTTCGCCACCTCTCCGGGCATGATGGTCATTTCACCCACTCCGATCCAACGAGTAGCATTATTCCTTGTAATACCCAAAGGAGTAAAAAGAAGCAAAAGTAAAATAACGCTGGCACCCATAATGAAGGGAGCCAATCGATAATATACTCTGTAGCTTGTAAAAGTTGTAAAAATCATAAGGGTCAACCCGATACCTGCCCATACGAGATTTCTTTTCAAATAGTAGTAAGGATCCCCATATTCACTGATGGCATTATAATAGCTTGCGCTAAACACCATTACGATTCCAAAAACCACCAATCCCAATACTAAGAAAGTAAGCACAAAATCCCCTGATTTTATTTTTCTAGCTTTTTTTTTCACCTTAGACATAATACACCAAGCCTATACTTTTAATTTTTCTACACATTCTTTAAAATGTTTTCCCCTTTGTTCAAAATTTGCATACATATCCCAACTTGCACATGCAGGGGATAGCAATACTGTATATCCCGGTTTAGACAGTCTGAAAGAAGTTGCGACACATTCCTCCATATTTTTACAAATAGTAATTTGCTCAAACCCCAAGGATCTGGCAGCAGTTTCTATCTTCTCTGCTGTTTTTCCAAGTAAGACAAGATGTTTTACCTTTTCTCCAAAAGCTTTTACAAAGTCCGTAAAATCTGCGCTTTTGTCATATCCTCCGGCAATGAGTATTACGTCCTCATCCATGGCCTCCAAGGCTTTTATGGCTGCATCTGTATTAGTTCCCTTAGAATCGTTGATAAACCATACGCCTCCTCGCTGAGCCACCTTTTCCAATCTATGCTCTACTCCTGCAAACTCAGTGATAGATCTGCCTATAGTCTTTGCATCGATCCCCGCAAAAAAGCAAATCCCTGCAGCCGCAAGAGCATTTTCAACATTATGTCCCCCTAATATTTGCAAATCCTGCAAAGCACAAATGTTATGTTCTAGTCCATTTAAATCTGTTATCTTTAGCCAATCTTCTTCCACAAAGGCTCCCGGAACGGATCTGCTTTTTCTACTGAAGGGAATTACTTGTGCCTTACTGATTTTAGCCAATTTTTCAAAGTTCGGATCATCTTTATTTAAAATTAAATAATCACTTTCATTTTGGTTTTCAAATATACGAGCCTTTGCTTCCAAATATTTTTCAAAGGTTTTATGTCGATCCAAGTGATCCGGAGTAATGTTTAAGATGGCTGATATCTCCGGCTTAAAGGTATCGATGGTTTCCAACTGAAAACTACTGGTTTCTGTGACTAACCAATCCTCTTCATTGACCTCTAAAGCCATAGATGCTACAGAAATACCGATGTTCCCTACTACGTATGTAGATCTTCCGCTATCTGCAAATATTTTTCCTACCAAAGAAGTGGTGGTGGTCTTTCCGTTAGTACCCGTAATAGCCACATACTTACCCTTCCCCACTCTATAGGCCAGCTCTAATTCTCCAATGATTTCAATGCCTAACTCCTTGGCCCGCTGTAAAAACGGAAGTTCGAGAGGTACTCCTGGGCTTACTACAATCATATCAAATACCTGAAGATCTTCAGGGGCTTTTTCAGGGTAAAATTGGATTCCATTAGTATTCATATACTCCAACAATTCCTTGGAAAAAGAATCTTTTTTATTGCTATCTGTAGCGGAAATCTTAGCTCCCAAAGCATTTATTACTTGCATTGCACCAATTCCCGATTTTCCCAATCCCACGATTAAGATGTTTTTATCTCTTACTTCCATCATCTTTACCTACTTAAATTTCACTTAACAAACAACATACTTACTATACATAACAATACCGTAACAACCCAAAATACAACCACAACTTTAGTTTCCTTCCAGCCGCTTAATTCAAAATGATGATGCAAGGGTGCCATTTTAAAAACTCTTTTTCCTGTGGTTTTAAAGCTGATTACCTGTATAATGACTGATAGTGCCTCTGCCACAAATACTCCGCCGGCTATGGGAATAATCAGTTCAACATTCATGAGTATGGCCGCGGCAGCCAATCCACCGCCCAAAGCCAGTGACCCTGTGTCCCCCATAAAAACCTTTGCAGGATATCGATTGTACAAAAGAAATCCCATACAAGCACCCGCAATTGCACTGCAAAAAATAGTAGGTGCAGTAGCACCAAATGCCCCTGCCAAAAGTGCTAAAAATGCAGCTACAATAGCGGAGGTTCCCGAAGCCAAGCCATCTAATCCATCTGTAAGGTTTACGCTGTTTACCATGGCCACCACCACAAATGCAACAAAGGGGATATAGAAATATCCAAAGTCCCAGTAAGCATCGATAATTGGCATATAAATCTTTGTTCCGTATACAGACACTTGGCTCTGATAAATAGCAATCCATGCTGCTATTATAATCTGCAATAATAATTTTTGTTTTGCAGTAAGTCCTAAATTTCTTTTTAAAGATACTTTTACAAAATCATCTAAAAACCCTAAAATACCAAAGGCAATAAAGGAAAATAAAAGAATCAATAAATCTCTGGATATGATTCCGGAGGTAAGACAAGTGATGAGAACTGCAACAATGATTACAATTCCACCCATTGTAGGAGTTCCGGATTTCACCTGATGGGATTCTGGTCCTTCTTCTCTTATACTCTGACCGGCTTTAATCTTCTTCAAAACAGGTAAAAATAGATACATGCCTATAGCAACCAATGCAAAGGCAACAGCTACCGATATACCCATTTGAATCATAGCTCGATCACTCATTTATTCTTTCTCCATAATCTTTTTAACGATTTTATCCATTCCCATGCCTCTAGATCCCTTTACTAAGATCACATCTCCCATAGAAATTAATCCAAAGATTTTTTCATAGAGAGGTTCTTTTTTTTCTTCCCAAATAATATTTTTTTCTTCCATAGTGGCTTTAGCACCCTCAGCAATATGTGCAGCGTCTTTTCCAATACAGATTAAAAAATCTACAGGATTTTGTGCAATATATGTGCCTACTTCCCTATGATACTCTGCTGATCCGGAGCCAAGCTCCAACATGTCTCCCAAAATTGCAATTTTTCTTACACCCTTTGTAGATAAAAGGACATCTAAGGCCGCTTTCATGGATTCCGGACTGGCATTGTAAGTATCATCAATAATCTTCATGCCATTTTTGCCTTTGGTGGAAAGACGCTTCTCAACTAGCTCTGTCTTTTCAAAGCCTACACGAGCCTCCTTTAGGCTCATTCCACTTTGCACTGCAGCGGCGATGGCTAAGGTTCCGTTAAAAGCATTATGCCTTCCGGGAATATTTAAACGGTAAGTCTCTAATTGCTCCTGATGCTCCACGGAAAATTGTATTCCGGATTCTCCAAAATCTTCAATCCCTGAAATAATATAATCGCTTTTACCCGTGGTTCCCGTTTTAATCAAATGATAATTGTCTTTATTTTTTATAGAATTAAGCAATTCATTATCCGAATTAATAATCAGGACTGAATGTTCATCAAAATAATTTGTCAACTCCATCTTGGCTTTTAAAATTCCTTTTTGGCTTCCTAATGTTTCTATGTGGGAAGTACCAATATTGGTTATAATCCCCATATCCGGTCTCACCAACTCTGCCAAAAGATCTATTTCACCAAATTCACTCATACCCATTTCAAAGATTCCAACTTCTACATCCTCATCCATAGATAGGAGAGACAATGGCAAACCGATGTGGTTGTTAAAATTACCGGGAGTTTTAAACACCTTATATTTTTCATTAAAGATGCTATATAGCATTTCCTTTGTAGTTGTTTTTCCTGTACTTCCTGTTACTGCAATCTTTAAAAAGCGTTTGTCAGATATGGAATATTTAGCCAAATCTTGAAGAGCCTTTGTGGTATCCTCCACTAAAATTAAAGGGATTTCCTTCTCCTCTAATTTTTTCTGATCAATCCATTGAAGATGGGAAGCCATGATACATCCACAGCCCTTTTCAATGACATCCTTTAGATAAATATGGCCATCTTGATTCTCTCCAATCAGTGCAAAAAATAAATCTTCTTTTTCCACTTTTCTGGAGTCAATACAAATACTTTCTATGTACTTATCATTATCTCCTGATATTTTATTACCATGTGTTGCTTTTACAATTTCACCTATTGTTAATTTTTTCATTTTACTCTTATCCTTCTATCAATTTTAATACGGTCTCTTTATCATCGAAAAAGAATTTCTTTTCTCCGATAATTTGATATTTTTCGTGACCCTTTCCAAGGATTAAGACAACGTCCTTGGCTTTGGCTTGATTGAGAATAAACTGAATAGCCTCTAACCTGTCATCTATGACTTGGTATTCACAACCTGTCTCATAGATCCCTTCTTCTATTTCTTCTGCAATAAGGCTTTGCTCTTCCGTTCTGGGATTGTCGCTGGTGATTACCGCAAAATCTGCAAGCCTTCCCACGATATTTCCCATTTTCTTTCTCTTTTCCCTGTCTCTGTCTCCTCCACAACCGAATAAGCAAAGAATCCTACCATTTTTAATTTCCATAACCGTCGAAAGAATTTTTTCCACGGCGTCGGGAGAATGAGCAAAGTCTATAATGACAGTATATAGTTTTTTGGGATTTTCTATGATCTCAAATCTTCCGGGAACAGGGGGTAAGGTTTCGATTCCTTCCTTTATTTTATCAAAGGAAACCCTACATTCACATGCTGTGGATATGGCTGCCATGGCATTTTCCAACATGTAAGTGCCGGGAATTTTAACGGTCAATCGACCTAGGACTTCATCCCTATGACAAACTTCAATGGTAGTGCCGGAAAAGCTTTTCTCAAGAATATTACAGGTATAGTCTGCTGCATTGTTTTTTACAGAGTAGCTGCGAAGCTTAGCGGAGGTTTTGGAGCTTATATCTTCTATGAGCTTTTTTCCGTAGGCATCATCTATATTGATGATATTTGCCTTATTAGTTTTAAAAAATAATTTCTTTTTAGCCTCGTAATATTGAGACATATCCTTATGAAAATCCAAATGATCTTCTGTAAGATTCGTGAAGATTCCATAGGAAAACCACATTCCTTCCACTCTTCCCAATTCGATAGCCTGAGAAGACACTTCCATTACACAATTTCGAACTCCACATTTTTCCATTTCCAGCAGTAATTTTTCCAAATAGCAAAAGTCCGGTGTAGTATTCATGGCTTGATAGGTCTTTCCTGCAAAACTATATTCTATGGTTCCTATATTTCCGCAGTTTCGTCCGGCAACTTCTAATATGTTCTTAATCATATAGCAAGTGGTGGTTTTTCCGTTTGTTCCTGTAACCCCAATGATGTTTCCACTAAATGAATTTTGATTTTCATAGAAGGTGTGGGAAATATCCGATAAAAGCTTCTTTCCATCTGACGTTCTTAAAACCGGTATGGATTCCAAGGAGAATTCTTCTTCTGTAATGATTATCTTAGCACCCTTAAAGGCGGCATCTAAAGCATAAAATTTTGCCTTATCATGTTGACCCTTAATACTGATGAAAACATCACCCTTCATAACCTCTTCCGAATTAAAAGCAATCCCGCTTATGGTTAACCCTTCCAATTCCTCGGGGCAATGAACATCTGTGCCGGACAAAAGATCTTTCAGTCTCAAACCAATTCCCTCCCTTTAAGAAATACTTATTCTCTGTAAAGGCAAATTACAGAATCCTTTTGTATTTTTTCTCCCGGCTTGGGAAATTGATCTACTACGTAACCATCCCCGGCTTCCGGGGTATCGGGCATTATGGTGTATTTCATCCCTGATTGATTGATGATTTTTATGGCTTCTTCAATAGTGAGCCCTGTGACAGATGGCACAGCCACCTTATCCTTTTGTATCACCTGCATCTGTTCTTGAGTATAGGTGGGCTGCACATTCAGATATCTTAAGGTTTCTTCAATGATGACTTTTCCTCCGGGCAAAGCGGTCATACTGCCGAACTTCACACCCTTTGGATTATCAACTACTACTAAAACAGTTATTTGCGGATCATCCATAGGTGCCATTCCAATGAAGGAAGAACAAGTTTCTTCGCTGTACTTTCCGGCCTTGGCCTTATTGGCGGTACCGGTTTTTCCTCCGATTCTGTATCCGTCTATTTGACTCCCTTTGCTTCCACCTTCGTCTACTACAGCCTCCATAATTAGACACATTTCATCCGCAGTTTGTTTCGAAATAATTTTTCTAACAATTTTAGTATCGAATTTTTCTACTACGTTTCCACTTTCATCCGTCAGTTCTTTGACAAGTCTTGGCTGCATGAGGTTCCCCTCATTTCCCAAAGCGGAAATTGCAGTGATCAACTGAATAGGGGTAACCGCAATCCCTTGACCATAGGACATGGTGGCTAAGCCTACGGGACCTGCGGCGTCTTTTTTCTGCAATATGGCGTATCCTTCTCCGGGATAATCTATTCCGGTTCTTTCTGTCATACCAAACAGATCCATATATTGAAAGTATTTTTCCATTCCGATTCGCTGAGCCAAGGTAACAAAGGCCGGATTGCAGGAATTACCAACAGCCTCTGTGAGAGTCTGATTGCCGTGAGGAGAATAATATCTCCAACATCGCAGGGTATCCGTGGCTACTTTAATGCTTCCCGTACATACGAAATGATCATTTAAGGAAGTCACTCCCTCTTCTAAAGCGATGGCAGTAGTCAAAAGCTTAAAGGTCGATCCCGGCTCATAGACATCGCTGATCATGGGATTTCTCCACATCTTATTCCAGTAGGTTAATTTGTCACTGTCGGAAAGAGAATTGACGTACTCAGCTTGTGTGGGATCAAGAGGTACTCTGGAATTGTTAGGATCATACTCTGGGGTGGCTGCCATAGCCAAAATATCACCGGTTTTCGGATCCATAACGATACATTCCACCATATCAGCTTGAGTATTTACTTGAACATTTTCAATTGCTTTTTCCACGTAATGTTGGATAACTTCGTCGATGGTAAGTACGATGTTCAAACCATTTTCCGCCTTGTAGTACTTCTCTGTACCATAGGCTAAACCTTCACCGTCTCTGTCTGTATTTTTAATCCATCTTCCGGGAGTTCCGCTGAGATAGTTATTATAGTGCCTCTCTATCCCCGCAAGACCTCTGTTGTCATCCGTAACGCTTCCAAGCAAATGAGAAGCAAATGCACCTAAAGGATAATACCGCTTTACATCTTCTGCTATTTCAATTCCAGGGATTCCTGCTTCTCGAATTTCGTCTGCTTTTTCTTTTTCTATATATTTTGCAACTTTAATTAAGGACTTATTTTGTGTGACTGCATCCCTTACAGCGGTAGGATCTAAGCTTAATATTTCTGAAAGCTGAGAAACTGCATGATCAATACGCTTTTCTGCATCCTCGGGTTTCTTCCCCTTAACGCTGGCCGGTCTAGCCCAAATGGAGTATGTAACTGCACTGACTGCCAATTCATTGCCGTTTCTATCGTATATAATACCCCTTTTCGGAGGAATGGGCACATCTCGAGTTTGTATTTCAATGGCCATTTCCGAATATTTTTCACTGGCTACTACTTGAATCCATCCAACTCTAAAGGTCATAGCCACGCACAAGGCAGCAATGATAAAAAAGGCAAATATCATTCTTTTTTTGCTTCTATTGGTAATGGGGGACATAGATATTCTCCTTATACTATTTCACTTTTTATGGTATGAACTTATTTATGTATATTTTGTAAAAGTTAATTATATGCACGTTCCTTCATGACAGCAGCAAAGTCATGCAATTTTTCAGGGTCACTGCTTACATATACAAATTGATCCGGCATGGGATAAACCATTCCCAATTCGCTTTGTGCTCGTTGTTCTATTAATTGTATATTCTTACCGTTGTTAATTTTTACTGTTAAATTTTCTATTTCACCTATGATTAAATTATTTTCTTTTTGAATAGTATTAATCTTATATTTGATTGCGGCGGAATATGCAGTAGATAAAATTATAGCAATGCAAAGTAACCCTCCAACTATAATTAAAGAAATTATTTTACATTTTTCTTTTAATACCATTTTGTCTACCTCTTCTCAATAATTCTAAGTTTTGCACTTCTGGCTCTCGGATTAGCTTCTAATTCTGCCTCAGATGGTATGATGGGCTTTTTGCTAATTTTGATAACCTGGCTGACTCTCCCACAAGTGCAAATGGGAAATTCTTTAGGGCAAATGCAAGGATTTGCCGCTTCATTAAAAGTATCTTTTACGATTCTATCCTCCAGGGAGTGAAAGGTGATGATACAAAGTCTTCCCCCGGGGTTGAGGGCTTTGATGGCTTCTTTAACGGCCATCTCCAAAATTCCAAGCTCTTGGTTTAACTCTATGCGCAAGGCTTGAAAAGTTCTCTTTGCGGGATGTGGACCTTCTCTTCTGGCGGAAGCAGGTATGGCAGCTTTAATTATTTCTACCAATTGTCCCGTGCTGGTAATGGGCTTGTCCTTTCTGGCATTTACTATAAATTTACTGATCCTTGAAGCCCACTTTTCTTCACCGTATTTTCGTATGACTTCAGTGAGTTCCTTCTCATCATAGGTGTTTACAATGTCCTCTGCAGTCTCCGGATCCAAGCTGTTCATTCTCATATCAAGGGGAGCATCCTTCATATAGGAGAAACCCCTGTCAGGGTTGTCTAATTGAAAGGATGAGACACCTAAATCTAAAAGAATGCCATCAGCTTTACCAAGCTTGTGTTCTTCCAGTAGGTGTACAATTTCAGAATAATTACTATGAGCAACTGTTACATTGCACTCAAAGGAATGCAATCGCTTCATTGCAGCTTCAATGGCTTCCTGATCCCTATCGATTCCAAGAAAGCTTCCGTCTTTATCTAGTTTTGAGCATATTAATGAGGCATGTCCTCCTCCGCCTAATGTTCCATCTACGTATGTACCTTTGGTCTTGATATTAAGACCCTCAATACATTCAGTGGCCATAACAGGTGTGTGCATAAATTCCATTGGCAAGCTCCTATATTCCGTAGTTTTCCATTTGAAGTGCAAACTCTCCCGGTTCTAATTTTTCACCGTTTTCTGCACCTTCCCACTCTTGCTTACTCCAAATTTCCACTTTGTTTAAGACACCTAAAGTGATGAGCTCCTTATCGATACTTGCATAATCCTTTAAGTTTTGCGGGATGGTCATCCTACCTTGCTTATCAATTTCACACTCCACTGCATTGGCATAAAAGTATCTGACAAAGGCTCTAGCCTTCGTATCGGAAACCGGTAAGGTGGCAAGTTTCTCTTGAAATTTAGACCATTCTGACATGGGGTAAAGATACAAGCAATGATCCAAACCTTTTGTAAGGATGCACTTTGGAATGAGAGCATCCCTAAATTTAGCCGGAATAATCATCCTGCTTTTTGAATCTATTGAGTTTTTATACTCACCCATCAGCATGGCATATGCCTCCATAATTTTGTTGTGTAATCCACTATACTCCACATCGCTCCACTATGCAACAAAATTAACGTAAAAAATGGGTTAAATTTAGTAAATGAATTTTATTTTTTTGAAAGAATGAAAAATATCTTTTAAAAATTTCAAGATATAGTATGAACAAATGTTTTCCATACGAAATATTGGACTGTATCATGTTTTTGATTTTTGCATATTATGAAAGATAGAATGGTATGTCGCTCCGGCAATTATAAGTAAGAACCTCTGTGAGCCCTTCCTACTTTTAAATGTCTAAATTTTAATTAATACATAACTGGCCCATTAGCTAGTAATGAATCATAAGAGAGAGGTTATAAAAATGAAAAATCATTCAGACAGTTTATGTGGCACTGCTATTGATTCCGGTAGTTTAAAATTTCACAGCCAGAAACAAGCTTTAGTGTATATGGATAAAGTTTATTCTTATCGAAAGGGGTCCTCCGCACCCATTATCTTTCAATTAAATACAGGAGATGAAGAATTAGGAAACTTTGCCATTGAGATATCTACTTATGGCGGAATGCCAAACCACTCATGTAACGGTAACCAACGCAATAACATCGACCTTGGTTGCAACCACATAATTATTGATCAACCTCCCACATTTTACGTTGAGAAATCTTTTGCGGAGGTAAGTTATTTTAACACGAATCCTGCCGGGAATGTTTCTCCAATGCAAGCTTCCTTCGATGGGATTCCGGCCGCCGGCATCTCTTATGCCAACGGGCAATATTCAATCAGCATAGCAGATATTGACAGCCAGCTGCAAAGCGCCAGATGCTTCCGTCAGGGGTTGCCTACAAAAAACTTCTTTTTACTTACCAATAGTGGTCCATGGATGCTACGAGCCACTTACTTTTTAGAAGGGGTGGTCAGTGCAAATGGCAAAACCTGTTGCTTTAAGGCAAAAATTTTCAATGCACATAACACTCCAAATACCATACTCCCACCAACTGTCACTTCCAATTTTGCAGTAGAAAACGTATCTATTCCTTGTGCAACCAACGGAATCGTTCCTAATGTTTTCTTCCAGTTTGGGGCAGAAATCAACTTGGTAAATCCTTCTTTGATCGTCAACCCCTGTGGAACGGGAATATCCTTGATCTCTAATGTGGCGGTAGTACCGACGATTCAAATCGAAGTGGTAAAACGAAGCTTATTTGAAGTAAATGCTAAAGAAGCCATTTTCAATTGCGATGGCTTTGTAGAAGAGGCTGAAGATTTAATCTCTTGTGGATTTAATGGAAGATCCAATGGAAACAACGGTAATAACTGTTGTGAAGATGTAGCCGGAGAAACAGATTTTGACGACGATTGTGGCTGTGCCAATCGCCCTATGTTAGAAACGGCAGTAGGCTTTAATAATACAACTGCAAGAGGCCGTGGGGGTTGCTGCCAATTTTAAGGTTCGATTTATAGCTCTCTTCTGCCCTCCATGGCTTTAGAGAGTGTTACCTCATCGGTATATTCCAAATCCCCTCCTACAGGGACTCCATGAGCAATTCTGGACACCTTAATTCCCGATGGTTTAATAAGTCTGGAAGTGTACATTGCGGTGGCTTCTCCCTCAATATTAGGATTGGTGGCTAAAATCACTTCTTTAATATTGGGGTCTTTCTGCAATCTCAGAATGAGCTGCTTTAAATTGATATCTTCCGGACCTATTCCATCCATTGGAGAAATAGCGCCGTGAAGCACGTGATACAGACCGTTAAAGTCCTTCATTCTTTCCATGGCAAAAACATCTCTGGGGCTTTCCACCACACAGATTACGGTTTGATCTCTTTCTGCATCCATACAGATAATGCAGGGATCCTCATCGGTGAGATTGCCACAACAGGAGCAGTATTTCATCTTTTCCTTGGCCTCCAGTATGGATTGTGCCAAGGCGGCTGCCTCCTGTTGTTCTAAGGAAAGAATATGAAATGCCAGTCGCTGTGCACTCTTTCCACCAATTCCCGGAAGCTTAGATAATTCATTGATCAATTTATTTAATGGTTTTGCATATTGTCTCATCCATGTTACCTATCGTGATTTCCCAAAAAAGCATTCACTTACAAAGCTGCAAGGGTTTTTATTTCCATCAAATGACTTTTTGTGATTACATAATTCCCGGAATAGAAAGACCACCTGTCAGCTTTGACATTTCATTTTGAGAAAGCTCTTCCATTTGTCTCAATGCCTCGTTGACAGCTACCTGAATTAAGTCCTGTAGCATTTCCACATCCTCCGGATCCACTACATCCGGCTTAATAAGGATTTTAACCACTTCTTTTTTTCCGTTAACAGTAACGCTTACGGCACCGCCACCGGCAGTGGCTTCAATTTCTTTTTCGTCAAGCTCTGCTTGCACCTCTTCCATTTTCCTTTGCATAGCCTGAACCTGCTGCATTTGCTTTTGCATATTTCCACCGCCCATCTTATTGGCGGCACCCGGTTTTTTACCGGCTTTCATTCCTTTACCCATGGTATTTCTTTCCTCCTAAGTTTTTTATTTGATTTCATTAAATAATGCTTTAACAATCATTTTAAAATCTAATATTTTAATAATTCTTTTAAAATCTATATTCTAATAATTTACCATAATTTTAATTTATTCTATTTCAATATTTAAACCTAACTTGCTTCCGATAATTCCCACCAAATCCTCCACCGGAGGCACATCCTTATTGTCCAGCTCCCGTTCTCCTGCCTTACATTCCATCTTTAATGGATGGCCTAAAAGTCGCTCCATGATTTCTTCCAACTCTTTTTTGTTATTCTGTAGATATTGTAAAATCATATCATTTTTAGCAGAGACAATAAAGTTGTTATCGGTAATCTCTAACAGTGTGGTTCCCCCTCTGATGAGATTATAACTAGCCTTTTGTGTCTCCCCTTGTTCAAAAACACGATGCCACAATTCACCGTAGTTTTCTTTAGGGGAAGCTATTTCTTTTTTATCCATTTCATCGGTCTTAGAAATCGAGGTAGTTTCTTTTTTTGCCTCTGGGGTGATTCCAGATCTATCGTTTAACCTAGGATTCGGTTTTTCCCGTAGTATGTTTTGGGAGGGTTCCGGGGTAGATGCTAACACTTGATTTTGACTACCGGCTCCTTCTGTCATTTTTACCATACAGAGCTCCAAAAGTATTCTGGGCTGAGAGGACCATTTCGCATCAGCAGAGGTTTTAGAAAGTTCTATAATGCTGTGGTTAACGATCTGCAAATCTATAGCTTGTGCTTGCTCTCTGATCCTATCCACATTTTCTATGGACATTTGAAGGACATCTTCAGGATTCTTAATAAACTTAGTCATCAACAAATTCCTAAAATGAGCAATCCAATCTCTGATGAATTGCCGAACATCTTTTCCGTCTTCCAATACTTTATTTAACAAGATAAAGGCATTCACAAGGTCCTTTTGTAAAATAAAATCTGTAATTTCTATAAAAACCTCTTCTCCGGAAGTCCCTAATATATCCAAAATAGCTTCTCTGGTTATGGATTGATCGCCTCCTGCTAAGCATTGATCCAATAGGCTTAAACAATCTCTAACAGAACCGTCAGAATTTGCGGCCACAATGCCCGTGGCTCCCGAATCAATTTCTACACCCATCTCTCCGCAAATCCTTTGAATAGATTCTTTCAATACCTTTTCCGAAACTCTTTTAAAATCTAACTTTAGACATCTGGACAAGATGGTGGCAGGCAATTTTTGAGGTTCTGTGGTTGCTAAAATAAAAACAACCTTTTCAGGGGGTTCCTCTAAGGTCTTTAGCAAAGCATTAAAAGCTCCGGAAGAAAGCATATGTACCTCGTCAATAATGTATACCTTCGTTTTCCCCGCCACCGGTGGGTACTTTACACTTTCCCTGAGTTCTCGAATATTATCTACCCCATTGTTGGATGCTGCGTCAATTTCAATGACATCCATAAATACTCCATCCTTAATGGCTAAACAATTGGGGCATTGTCCGCAAGGGCGCTCCTGATCTCCTGTGCAATTGAGACCCTTTGCTAAAATTCTAGCCGTGGAAGTTTTCCCGGTGCCCCTTGTCCCACAAAAGAGATAGGCGTGACCCACAGTTCCTTGTTTTAATTGATTTTTTAATATTTTAACGATGTGCTCTTGACC
>CAYWVS010000028.1:0-35561 GCA_964461765.1 uncultured Anaerovorax sp. | reverse complement strand
GGGGCTGCAAAACATATTTGATGGCAATTGTCGGATTCGCCATGACGAACACGGAGACCACTTAGAAATTCACACCCCCAGCGGTGAAAAACGGATCTATTACAAAGGCGGCGGCAAAGCTGACAGTTATAAAAGCTTCCAAGGGCTTTCCTTTGGGAGCGTTGTTTTTTTAGAAATAGACCTCCTACACCCAAACACATGGAATGAGGCTTTTCGCAGGACATTTGCCGCCCGGACACGGTGGCACTTAGCAGACCTCAATCCCCCCTCCCCTCAACACCCCGTGATCAAAGATGTGTTTGAGGTACAAAATACAATCTGGAATCACTGGACGATGGATGATAATCCGATCTTGACACCAGAGCGTAAACAGGCACTCTTCGAGGTGCTAAGCAAAAATCCGTTTCTGCTTGATCGGGACTGGTTTGGGCGCAGGGTAATTCCGCAAGGAGTTATATACTCTATGTTCAGCCATGTGGAAAATATCGTATCCAGAATAACTGGTACGGTGATGGAAATGTACTTTTCCGGTGATGGTGGGCTTTCAGACGCAACGTCCATTGGCTGCTATATCGTCACTCGCGATGACAAGGGCAAATATCGACTATACCGGGTAGCCAACTACTACTACGACAGCACAGCCACCGGCATGGTTAAAGCCATGAGCCTGCAAGCCAAGGATATAGCGCATACGTTCATCCCCTATTGCCGTAATAAAACTAAACTGAGAGAGTCTGAGGTCTTCATAGACCCTGCGTGTAAAGCCCTCCGGGAAGAGCTCGCCTTAGTCGGTATTGACACCCGGGCAGCTGACAATAATGCCCATGACGTTAAAGGAAGCACTAAAGGAATCAAGGTCGGTATCGAAAGAACTCAGTCTCTCATCGCTGATCAGCAGCTGCTGCTTGTCGAAGATGAGAGGTATGGTCATCAGGATTTCCTCCGGGAAGTCTCGCTTTACGTAGTAGATAAACACGGGGAGCCGGTTGACATGTACAATCACGCCATGGACGAGTGCCGATACGCCGTTAATTATTTTTACAAACAATATATCAGATAGGAGGCTAAGATGAGTCTACTACAAACCATGAAAGGAGTGTGGAACCGAATGACAAACGGGTCACCAAAACAGCTTAAGACAGTGTTTGAGGTTAGCGGAGTTCCCTCCTTTAGCCAATTTTATTTTTATGGGATTTTCCTTTGGAAATTTCTTTACAAAGGATTCTACAAGCCGTGGCACGTTATTCCAGCACCTACAATTATGTCCCCTAACGGCGTGCGCAACATGGAAACCCTATGCGCCGCTAAGGCAATTTCTTCTGAGTTGGCATCTCTAATCTGGGCAGAGGAATGCGATACAAACGTATCTACTGCCGGGCGAGAAAAGACAGACGCCTCCCCTGACCCGCTTCGAGAGTTCGTGAACTCTGTGCTTGAATATAACAATTTTAACACCAAGACCCGGGAACTAATTGAACAGGCTATGGCGTTGGGTGGCGGTGCATTCAAGGTGTGGTACGATACCGAAAAAGAGCAGATACAGATTGGCTATCACCAAGCGGATCAGTTTGTTCCTCTCTCTTGGAACAATGCCTATGTATCCGAGGGCGTGTTTATCTCGAGACAGGCAAAAGACGGCTATTACTACACTACGTTAGAGTTCCACAAATGGAACGGGGCTGAATACGTCATCACAAACGAACTCTACCGGGCGCAGATTGACAAATCAACAGAGCCGCAGGATATCCTCGGGATTCGGGTGCCGCTTAGCACCATCTACAGCAACCTTGAGGAAGAAACGGTGATTAAGGGATTACAAATATCCCTCTTTTCATATTTTCGCACCAACATTGCCAACAACCTTGATGATAATAGCCCACTCGGCGTCTCAATCTACGCCAATGCCCTCTCTACCCTCAAAGCCCTCGACATCTGTTATGACAGCTTTGTCAGGGAGTTTGTTCTTGGTAAAAAGCGTATCATTGTACCGGCATCGGCTATCCGATATGTCAATGACCCTAACACCGGGCAACGGCTACGGTACTTTGACGCCAACGACGAGGTTTATGAGGCTCTGTCAAGCGATGACCAAAGCAGTCTTGAGATCAAGGATAATTCTGTGGTGTTGAGGGTTGAGGAGCATGAGCAGGCTATCAATGCGTTCCTCGGAATACTTGCATTTCAGATAGGCTTATCCCCCGGCTCTATTACTTTTGACAAGGTAGAAGGCTTAAAAACAGCCACGGAAGTCATCAGCGAGAAGTCCAAGACCTTTAAGACTGTTAAGCTCCACCAAAAGCCCATTAAAGCAGCGGTCGAAAGGCTTATACATAACATTATTGCCGTGGCTATTTTGTACGATGTACAGCACGAGGGACAATCTGTGGAGTCTCTTGCCTCAGCCGGGTACGATATCAACGTTTTTTTTGACGATTCCATTGTTGACAGCCGGGAAGCCAAAATCAACGAGGGTGTATTGCTTGTAAACAACGGTCTCATGTCCAAAATCCGTTTTCTCATGGAAAAACTGGGCTACACCGAAGAGGACGCTAAGGCGGAACTGCAAGCCATCAAGGATGAAGGAGCAGTGTCAGGTGTAATTTTGGATGAAATGCGATTTGATCAGTTTAGTTAGGAGGTAATGTCATGGCTAATATTCCTCCTGATCTTTTAGATGTACTATCAGAGCCACTTACAGAGGTCTACAAGCACATTGAAGATGAGCTGTTAATAAACATTGCCAAGCGGTTTAACACCGATAAGGGCCTTGAGACAAATAAATGGCATATTAAAAAACTTGCCGAAATTGGTCAGCTCACTCAAGATAACATTAAGATTATTGCTGCCAACACAGGTCAAGTTCCAGAGCTAACCCAGATCGCCCTTGAAAGCACTCTTTGGGAAACCCTCTCTGGACTTGAGCCAGAGTTTTTGGAAGCGGTCAAGCAAGGATACACTGCTCCGGCTTCGTATCCTCCACAAGCCTCCCCTGCAATTCGGCAAGCCCTTGAGAATTACGGCAAACAGGCAATCAATCAAATGAATCTTGTAAACACTGTCATGTTGGAGGGGTCATTAAAAGCTTACCGCAAGGCCATTGTGAATACGGTCACAGAAGCTAATTACGCTGTCGCGCAAGGCATCATGAACAAGGCTACAGGCATGGTTATAACCGGCGTGGAGAGCCGTCAGACTGCCCTCACAAAAGCTATCAAGCAAATGGCAGATGAGGGTATTACTGCATTTTACGACAAGTCTGGGAGGGCATGGAGTCCTGAGGCATACATCAACATGGACATCCGTACCACTATGGGTAACACGGCTACGGCTACAGTATTTGCCCGGATGGATGATTACCAAACCCCCTTGTTATCTGTATCTTCTCATGCAGGAGCACGTCCGCTTTGTGCTATAGATCAAGGCAGATTGTTTAGCATAGCCGGTGGCTCCGGGGAGACTACTGACGGTGCCGGAAACAAAATTAGATACGATCCTTGGTTTACATCCTCATATGGCAAACCTGCTGGGATCTTGGGAATCAATTGTCATCACTATATAAGCCCGTTTTTTCCGGGATTGTCCTACAAGCGAAGCGAACCCACGAAGAATTTTGAAGAAAACGAAAGAATCTACAAGGAAAGTCAAAAGCAAAGAGGAATCGAAAGAAGTATCCGTTCTGCTAAGCGTGAGGCGCAAATGCAGAAAGTAGCCGGAAACCAAGAAGCGTTTGAAAAAGCCTCCATAAAAGTAAAGAGGCAGCAGGATAGATACAAAGAATTTTGCGAGACTACCGGTCGCACTCCCCGCCCCGATCGCACTCAGGTTGTTGGATACGACCGTAAAACGGCTGCCAGTGTCACTCAGGCAAATAAAAATTACATAAAAAGGCAACAAGAAAAGATTGAAACTATGAAAAGTAGTGGTATAATAAAAATACCGACAACATCCAAGCCAAATGATGTAATTGACACTGTATCGTCCAAAGGTACAGTGTCCAATCGAACTATCTATGATGAGGTTGGTAATATGATCAAGCAAATAAATCCCACCAATCATGGTAATGCTAAAAAACACCCGTTTGGTCAAAACGGAGAACACGCACATGACATTATTTGGGAGGATGGAAAAATAGTTGGTCGACCCCCAAGAGAGCTTGCAGATTCTGAAAGAAAGGAGCATAGCGATATACTATGAATGCAAACGATTTAAAATCATTGATACTTTCGTTAACTCAAGATATTGAGTTTGAATATTTAGGTCGACAAGGAAGCATTGTGCCAATAAGTCACTCGAATTTATCGTTGTGCTACGGCGATGATTGTCAACAGTTTGATGACATTGACAAATTAATGGAAGCGCCCTTACTTGGCGGCATGTCCTTAAATCAAATAAGTAACGCTATTACCATATAGTTATTGAGTTATTAATCATAACACCTTGCAAATGCAGGGTGTTTTTGTATGCAAAGAAAGGAGAAATAATATGTCTTGTAATCACATGGTCAACCCGTTTTTTAAGCGGATTGGCGACACTGTTACTTGCTGCAAATGTGGGGAGGACTTTACCCCGGAGGAATATGCAGAAATGCTAAAGAACCCTCCTATTCCCGATCCCGAAGGAACCCAAGGAGGTGATCCAAGCGATCTGAGTTTTTTCACGGTGAAACAGCTTGCTGAGATGGCTGCCCAAAACGGACTAAGCCTTGTCGGTCGAGAAAAGAAAGCAGACCTCATCAAGGCTATTGAAGACGCAAGAGCTAATGCGAGCGGTGATACCCTTCCTTCTGTCGAAAGTGAGGGCGATGCTCAATGAATGAGTTTCAAAGGCTAGTTGCATTTCTAAAGGTTAGCTATAATAATCTGACCACCCTACATCGGAACCTTGTGGGTGAAGAATGGTTTCCCACCCATGAAAAGATAGGTGAATACTACGAGTACACCGCAGAGGTTGTGGATGACCTTGCTGAGATTGGCATTTCTCTTGGGTATTCCGAGCCTACCGTTGCCGATTCGGTATTGATGTTTCAAACGGATGTGTTACCGGCACAGCCAAGAGGTGTAGAAGAAAGCCTACGCAAAGCTATGGAGATATTTAGGAGCGTTGCCGGGATGATGGATTCTGCGTCCCCTTCCACGCCCCCAGATGTGCAAAACAAAATATTAGAGTACCGTTACTGGTTCAATAAGGAGGCAAATTACAAGCTTGCCCGGGCAGTTGGGCAGACACCCGGCAACATAATGGATGATGATGATTAGAAAGGATGTAAGAAAAAATGACAGCTAAAGAAAGAGTAAAAGAAGAATTAGGCGAGCTTAGGAACAGACTGAAAAGGCTAAACGATTATATTAGAAGTGATAAATTTCAGGAGCTTGACAACAACTCACAGGCATTACTGGTGATTCAGTCTCATACCATGTCCACATATGAAGATGTCTTGGGCATGAGACTTGAAAATTGGAAAGAATAGACTAAACCGCCAACAGGCGGTATTTTTTCGCCCTAAGCATGGCGTTAAACTGCTTAATTCGCCCACGTCGATGGCGTAAAACTACGGCAGACGGCTACACCAAAGCCGTAAAAGAAAGGAGTAATATGGCATTTACAAGAAAAGCTTTAAAAGAAATGGGGCTCTCTGACGAACATATCGAAAAAGTATTTACCTTGCATGGAACTAGTATGGGAGATTATGTTCCTAAAACGGACATTGACACCATCAAGCAAACAGCCGCAAAAGAGGCTTTGGAAGCTGCAAAAATAAACCCTCCCGTTAAGGTGGAAGAGTCGGAGCAGTATAAAGCCCTACACGCTGAATACACTGGCTTCAAGGTCAAAACGGAGCTGAAAGGTAAAGGCGTCAAGGATAAATTCCTTGATGATCTCCTTGGCAAGATTGACCGAGAAAAGGAGTTAGACCCACAACTTGAAAAGCTAAAAGAAAACTACACAGAATACTTTGAAGTGGATAACAGTCCACCACCAACTGAACCGCCAAACAAGCCCACTTTTGCAAACCCTCCTAACGGGAATATGCCCACTGGGGATAATGGCAAAAAGTTTGGGGATGTGTGGGGGTTCGTACCTAAAAAAGAATAGGAGAATGAATTATGACATTTGTACAGCAACCTACTAATTATGCAGTTGAGTATAGCAGAGAGCTAGCCAACGCTTACCCCTATCTGTCGTATACGTCAGAGATTTACACCACGCCCAACAATGGGCTCTATAGACCTCTGAATGGTCGTTCTATTCAGATTCCGTCCATGACCACAAGCGGTGCAAAAGCCGTAGACAGAGATAATTTGGACGGTGTTTTTACTCGTAATTTTAATTCGGAGTACGAATCTAAAGACATGAGTATGTACCGTGAGTGGCCAACACTGCTTGATCCGATGGACATTGACCAAACAAACATGGTTTATACGATTGCAAACGCCACTAGGACGTTTAATCAGTTTGAAAAAATACCAGAAATGGATGCTTATGCACTCAGTAAAGTTGCCGGATATGCCACCGCAGCCGGAAATGTAGACACTACGGTATTAACTACTGCAAACATCCTTACCCAATGGGATGAATATTTAGCTATTATGACGGAAAATCGTGTACCTATGGAGGGGCGTGTGTGCTATGTAACTCCGCAGACTTACAAGCTCCTAAAAGAAGCTGCAGGCATCACGAGGTTCATTGACATGGGCAATACTACTGGGTATTTCACTCGCAACATTGCATGGATGGACGGCGTCATGATTAAGCAGATCCCATCAGACTTAATGCAGACAAAATTTGACTTTACAGTGGGTTGGGTGAAAGCTGCAGGGGCAAAACAGATTAACATGATGTTGCTCCAACCTCTCTCCCTGATTGCTCCGATTATCTATGAAACGTCAATGATCACCCCGCCTTCCGCTAACACAAAGGGTAAATGGCTCTACTACGAGTCCTATTACTATGATGTATTTGCCCTCAACAAAAGAACCGGCGGGTTGTACGTAAATACCGCTGCCTAAGGAGGGTAACATGGCATACGCAGATTACTCATATTACACGCAGCGTTACATTGGGGAGCCGGTTGACGAGACCGACTTCCCCCGGTATGAGGCACGGGCAGCAGAGGCAATTGACTCCATTACAAGATACCAAGCAGCGGATGATTTCGAAAAGTTTGATACTCTAACCCAGACCCTAATTAAAAAGGCTGTTTGCGCTCAGGTCGAGTATTACGCCACTAACGGCGTTAATCTTGCAAACGATGGATTCCTTGTTGACAACTTTTCAATAGGCAAGTTCTCAGCCAACTATGGCAGCGGCCATGGCAAAGACGGGCAAAATTCCGTTTGTGCTAAAGCTATCTCCCTACTGGAACAAACCGGGTTATTAAACCGCCAAGTAACTACTGTAGGGCAACCCTATTTGTATGGGGGGTGGGTATGATGCGCCCTATTCCAAGACACCTATTGATCCACCAAGCAACCTTACGTAAATACACAGGGCTTGACGCCATGCAGCAGCCTATATACTCTCCGGATGTTCAGCTTACGCATGTCCGTGTTGAGCCTAGTAGCAAGATCGTAACTACCAAGGATAATATCCAGCGTCAATTAAACTCCTTACTTTTCTTCGACTGCCAAAATAGCAGCCCGAAAGCGGTAGATTTTAATGAGCTGGATTTGGTCGTTTTTGAAGGCAGGGAACGGCTTGTAGTGTGGGTAGAGGCTCTCTACGCCTACGGGTCTAAACCACACCACTATGAAGTGGGGCTAGTGTAATGTCCACAAATGTAAAGGTGGAGTTTAATAAGGCAGCCGTGATGGCACGTATTAAAACTGCAGCGGAAAAAGCTCAAATAGCCGTCTCAGAACAGGCATTACAGGACAGTAACCAGTATGCAAGACATGATCAAGGGCAACTCATTAAGAGCAGCATGATTGCCTCTCAGCCCGAAAAAGGGCTGCTTATATGGGATACGCCCTACGCTCGAAAGGTTTACTTTACAGGTACACCATCCAAAGACGTTAATTTAAATGCAAGCCTGATGTGGGCGCACAAGGCAAGAGCCACATATGGGGATCAATGGGAAGAGATCGCGCAAAAAATCACTAACGAGGAGGTGTAGGTTTGACACCAAACGAAGAATTACTTAGAAAAATTATTGAGACCATTGCCAAATCACTACCCTCCTTGCCTCCCGTTACCGTGGGGCAGTTACAACCGGATGGCGGTGTCGTAATGCAAATGGTAGGTGGGTATAATCTTAAAGCGTATTATAACCGGGGCTACCTCGAAATTATGCCTCTCCTGTTTTTGGCTAAATCACAAAATCAGAATGAGGCGTTTAGTTGGCTTTTCCAAATTGGTGATGCCTTGCAAAATATATCGGAATACCCATCTACAGACACTTACGAATGGATCAATGCTTTCTGCCAATCTTCCCCCTCTTTTGTGGCTCGGGAAGAAACCGGAAAACGCATGTTTATTTACTCATGCGTGATTGATATTCAATTTATGATTAGAAAGGAATAAATAATGGCTAACAACAAATCAAACATTATAACGGTGCTGAATTATCAGCAAAAGTTAGAAATCGACATTACTCCCGCTGCTGACACCCCTACATGGGCGCGTGTTGGGGAAGGGTTTAGTAATGCTTCACAGTCTCTTAACGAGGTCATTTACCAAGCGAGCTATCTCTCTGATGAGGGTTACGGCTCCACGGAGGTAACAGGAGGTCAGCTCACTTTCAAAATGGACGGAGATCGCAAGATTGGCGACCCTGCGCAGGACTATATATTCTCGGATGAAGTTCGTACTAACTTTGGAGCGGCAAGAAAAACCACATTCAGGATTACCGGAAAGGATGGTAAAGTTATCCAAGGTAATTGCACTATTGCAAAAGCCGACATCACCGGCGGTGACGCCAACAAAGTGCAGAACATCTCTGTGGAAATCCATATCAACGGCAAACCTCAGATTTTGCCTGCTCTTGATCCTCTTACGGTGGTATCTGTAGCCGGGACTTTGTCTGGCAAGACAGCTATCTATGTAAACCCAACTCTAACAGTCGGCAACATCTACAAGTATAAAACCGGTGTTAATGTAGTCTTGCCGGTTGCGGATGAAATACTTATCACAGGTTGGACTACGTGGAATGGCACATCAGAAATAGAGGCGGTAACCGGAGACACAATCATTATTGCCGAAGTTGATTCCACAAGTGCTTGTAAAAAAGCCGGAATGGCAACTGTTATTTCTAAATCTTAGACAGGGTATTCAACCCTGTCTTTTTGTGTGTAAGGAGGTATCATTATGGCCTTTAAATTAACCAGAGAACAGAAAACCACTATTGAAGGAATAGAAATAGACGGCGAAGAAATTAAAGTGGTGCCCGACCTACTAAGGATGGGCCCGGAGTTCAACCGCCGTTTTAATAAGCTAATCATTGCCGAAAAGAAGTTGCAGGGGGTCGTTGACACATCCAGGCAGTCGGAAGAGAAGGTTGTTGACATAGAAAAGCTTGAAGAGCTTCAGGCAGCTTACGGTGAGGCAATCATCGGGATTTTAGATTTTGTTTTTGGTTCGGAAGGTGCAGAGAAAATCCTTAAATTCTATGAAGAGAATTACATCGAACTACTAACAGCTATGCAGCCGTACCTCTTGGAAATTGTTATCCCTGCAATTGAAGCAGAGACCGAACGCAATCGAAAGAGACATGCAGAGATGCATAAGGGCAAGCAGAAAAAGAGGTTTGGTAGGTAATGCTGCTCTATGAATCTCTCCCCTCTTCTGTTACATGGAAAGAGATGGAAATCCCTCTGAATCTCAGTTTTGATAGGGTTCTACATCTTTACGATCTGTGGAAAGATACATCTCTAATAGAAAATGAAAAGTTAGACATCACTTTAATGATCCTGATAAAAGATGAGTCGGATCTGCAAAAGGTAAGACGATTGCCCATCCGAGAGCAAAGCGCGCTGTTTGAGCAGATTTACAAGGAGTTTATTTCTCCTCCCGAAAAAAATAATACTTCAACGAGCCCTCGCCTCTTTGATTTTAACGAGGACGGGGATTTCATTTTTTCAAGCTTTTGGATGGACTACGGGATTGATCTCATCGAGGCGCAAGGGGAACTTGATTGGCGAAAGTTCCTATCACTCTTTCAAGGTCTCTCTAAAAACACGAAAATCAAAGAGGTAATGTCCATCCGAGCAAGACCTATTCCCTCACCTACCCCATACAATCAACAAGAAATTCAAGAACTACAGGAATTAAAACGCTATTATGCCCTATCCTCCACAACAAGGGAGGATAACAACTTTGAAGACGCCATAGAGCGTCTTTTTTCTGCTTTAGAAACCCGTGCAAGGAGGTGATTATAAATGTCAGACGGAAAAGTCACATACGAGGTCAGGGTTGACGATAGTAAGGTTGACCAGGATCTCAACCAAGCTGACGCTAAAGTAAAACAAGGTAGTAGTAAAATGGCTTCCGTTGCGGCGGCAGTTGGAAAAGCTGCCGCCGCAGGATTTGGAGCTGCCGGTACCGCTGCTGTAAAGTTTGGTACCGAATTTGAGACTTCTATGGCAAAATCCAGCACCCTAATTGATACCAACGCCGTAGACATGGGTAAATTGGAAAAATCCGTACTTGATCTATCCGACAAAACTGGAGTTGCTGCCTCCCAACTCGGAAACACCATGTATAACGCACTTTCTGCAGGTGTGCAGATGGGTGAAGATGGTGCAGATATGATGGCGTTCCTTGAAAAGAATGCTAAATTGGCTAAAGCCGGTTTTACCGATGTGGACACCGCTGTAACCGCCACTGCAAAGGTCATGAATGCGTACAAGATGGATGTGCAGGATACTGATAAAGTGCATAAAATCCTAATGCAGACACAAAACAACGGTATTACTACGGTTGGAGAGTTAGGAAGTGTACTTGCTAATGTAACACCTACCGCTGCTGCCATGGGGGTAGAATTTGAGCAGGTGGGAGCCGGTCTTGCCTCCATGACCGCACAAGGTACACCTGCAGCACAGGCTACTACACAGTTAAATAGCCTCTTCGCAGAATTAGGAAAAAGTGGCACACAAGCACAGGTAGCCCTTGGAAAAGCAACGGAAGGCACGAAGTATGCCGGGATGAGTTTTCAGGACATGATGAAAGAGGGTGTGCCACTTAACGAAGTCCTCGACCTTATGGGCGATTACGCAGCAGAAAATGGACTTACCATGCTTGATATGTTCAGCTCAATCGAAGCAGGAAAAGGTGCTCTTGCAATCTCTGGCGAAAATGCTGAGGGTTTTACCACCAATCTAAAAGCCATGAGTACTGAGGCAGACGTGGTTGGAGAAGCGTTTGAAAAAGTTAGCAGCACTTCCGCTGAGAAGTTTGCAAAAATGATCAACCAACTAAAGAATGCGGCTATCGAGTTGTTTGTTTCGCTCGAGCCTATCATTTCCGTTGCGTTGCCCATCCTCGCCTCTCTACTAGAGGGTTTGATGGGGGTAATGGGAAAAATATTAACCTTTGCCCAAGAACACCAGACCATCATGGGGCTGATCCTAATCGGAGTTACCACTCTTGCGGTCGCTATAGCAGCATACACTATAGCGCAAAACGCCGCAGCTATAGCAACAGCTATATCAACAGCTGCTACAGCAGCGTTTGGTGCTGCCATAGCCTTTATCACGTCTCCTATTACTATTGTCATCTTGGCCATTGGCGCTTTGGTTGCCGCCGCATGGTTAATCTTCAAAAACTTTGATGAGATAAAGGAGTTCCTTTCAAAAGTTTGGGAAGGTATTAAAACTAAATTCTCAGAATTTGCAGAATCTCTAAAGAAATTTTTTGAAACCTTATGGAGCGACATTAAGACAGGTATTTCTAACGCATGGAACACCATCACTACTACAATCTCCACCTTGGTAACAAAAATAAAAGACCTTGTTGTCTCTAACTTCCGGCAGATGGTAGATGATACCGTTAATAAACTTAATACTTTTAAGACTACTATTTCCACGATCATCGACTCCATCAAAACCATTTTTAACGGAATAATCACGTTTTTGACAGGCGTTTTCACTGGGAACTGGAGCAAAGCATGGAGCGGAATTGTTCAAATCTTTAGCGGTATTTTTGGCGGCATCAAGTCAGTTGTTTCTTCAGTCCTCGGTGGTGTTGTAGACAAAATAAATGGACTAATTGGTGGCATAAATAAAATCACCGGCAAGGTGGGGGTTCCAAACATTCCATCCATTCCAATGCCGCGATTTCACAAAGGTGGTATTGTAGGTTCGGGCGGGAGCAACGGACTGGCGCCGGATGAAGTCGCAACTGTCCTGCAGGAAGGCGAAATGGTTCTTACGGCTCAGCACCAACAAAAACTGTTAGCTGCTTTAAGCAATCCGGGGAGCGTGGGTGCAGCTGCACCACCGGTAGTTGTACATAATGTTATGACCGGCAATATTGAAGTGGATGGCTTTACCCTTGGGACAGTAGTTATGCGCAATATAGATGATGTAGCCGCTTTTATGGTTAGAAAGTAGGCATCTTATGATTTACTCTTATATTAACAAAATTAAATACCAGATGGATACGCAGTTTTCGATCATAGAGCAAATCGGCAATAGTGTGCAGAGTACAATCACAGTTAAAGTCGATGATCAACCGATCCCAAAGGCTGGTGACCTTATCGAAGTTAAAGACGATGCAACCGGCGAAGTCTTGTTTTTAGGTACGTGTGGGATCCCTAAAAGCCCTAGGTACAAGTCCTTCTACGAGCCAAAGGTCTACAGTATAGTTTGTGGTAATGCAAATAGTATACTGGCCAACAGGATTATCAATTTGGCAACGCAGGGTAAAACCATCACGCAGATCGTACAGCGGATCTACGACACCTACATAGCAATAGAGAATATCGAGCTTGAGGAAATCAGCGACATCCCCATTGTTGTAGAGATCTACACCGCCGGTGACTTCAATTTGCAATACGCACTTGATGAGTTAGCAAATTTAGTTCAAGCTGTGTGGAAAGTGACCAACGAAAAAAAGTTTATCTTTGCCACAAAAGAAAACTTTCCTGAGTTCCCAAGGGTAATTGATCGGGATTTCCTTCTTGGCACTGACCTGCAAGCACAGACCAAGGATTATAAGCGGCGCACGGTGCAAATCATTTCCGGGGCGGTAGAAACCACGTCCATTCAAAATGAAAATTTTGATTATGATGGAAAAATCAGAACCTTTAATGTGTGGTATCCCGTGACCTCAAAGCCCATTATTTTGGTCAATGGCATTGCTGTTCCCGAGGAACGCATTGGCGTTATTGGTCTGAACAACGATAGTGACGCTTTTGTGTTTCTCTTTGCCTACAATTCCACCGGGATTAATTACAACTCCGATACTGACTATCTGGTGGCAGGGGATGTGGTCACAATCTCTTATATCGGGTTCTTCCCCATTAGGATTATCTCTTCAAACGTGTCAAAGATGGAAGAGATTGCAGCCAAAACAGGCAATAGTGGAATCATTGAGAATGTGCAACTTGCGAGGAACATAAAAAATCAATTTGACGCCTTGGATCTAGCGAATTCTTTGCTTGAGCAATTTGAAACAGAACGTGGGGAGTTGAGTTTTTGGATGACTACTGAGCAGCTGTACAGTTTAGGCTACAGCTTATCTGACATCGAGCCTCTCACAAAGCTTACCTTTGACCTGCCAGAAATTGGTGTGACGGGCGATTATGTCATATCAGAGCGGACGATTGAGCCATTTTTAAATGACCTTTCAAAGGACTTTTACAGGGCTTTAAAGGTCAGCCTGAAGCTCGTGGATAGGGATTACCTTAAAAGCTACGGTGAAATATTTAGCGATATTCGGCGTGACATTACACAGCTTTCCTTGCGCCCGGATGAAATTGTTATTGACTCTCAGAACGTGACGGAAAAGGTACTATATGCTGAAGACGTTTCTTTAGAACCCGACAGTGCCATTATTTACTACGCCACGGGGTTAGGTGGAGGGATATTCTCCCCACTGGACTTGGAAAATCCGGTATACCCTGCCTCTTTCCAATACCCCCTTGCAGAAATGCTGTTTCAGCGTGAAAAATTGAGGTTAGGCGAAGAAATCATCGTTAATTATAACTTCATGCTTTATGCGGTAAACAGCATTGAAAACGGCAGTCTGTTTGCCCCTTGCGATCTTGGAAATTTGGTGTATCCATTTTAGGAGGAATAATGAAAGAAAAATCTATTATGAAAGGGCGATACCTTATTGAGGGACGGGATGCAGTCACAGGCGAACTTGCGAAGGTTTGGAGGTTTGACAATTTATTAACCGCAATTAACCAAAATATGCGAATGGATATGTTGCTTGGCAACGTAGCTGCCTACAAGCTCACTGACCTTGAAATCAAATACTTTGCTTTTGGTGATGGTACGGCTCCTGTAACCATCACAGACACAAAGCTTGGAAATGAACTAGTAAGAAAGCCAGTTACAAAGTTAAGTAGGCTCAGCCCGTCCATCGTTCAGAGCATAGTTAATCTATCGCCCTCAGAGGCAAACTTTGTGATACGAGAGATAGGTGTGTTCTGTGGTACTACCGCTACCACAAACGTTGACACGGGCATTATGATTAGCAGGGTCAATGTGAACATCGATAAAAATAGCAGTTTGTCCTTAAATATCGTGCGCAGCGATATTTGCGAGATTAACTATTAGAAAGGAGCTTTATATGGGATTTATCGCACAATTATGGCAAGCCCGTGTCGGGACGGGACTCAACAAATTTAAAAATGAAATAGACGGCAAAACTCTGGTGTTGGTAAACACTCCGGACTCCATCACAACTCCCGGCACTCCTTTTGCCGCCGATAAAATGAACCGAATTGAAACGGGGATACAGGAAAGTTACCCACTCTGGCAAGCGGAAGTAACCTACGCCATCAATGAAATTAAAAGTTACAACGGAAAATGGTATGTAAGCTTGCAAAACAACAATAAAAACTATGTGCCTGACGTTAATAGCGCATGGTGGAAACTGGCTTCAGCTGATTCCGATGTATACGTCACTGGGGGCAGCGCAAACGCCTACACTGTCACTATACCCGGTATTTCTTCCTACGCAAATATGCTTAACAAGGTGTATAACATCCAGTTTCACGTTGCTTCCACTTCCGCAACGGTCAATATCAATGTCAATGGGCTTGGAAACAGGAGAATTTACCTATATGGTACAACTACCTTGCCAACGTCTACCTATATTGCAGCCGGTCAGGTAAAATCTATAGCCGCTAATGCAACTGCTTTTACCTTTGTAGACTCTTGCATTCCTGCACAAATAGGAAATCCTGCTGTATCCGGATACAAAACCACCTATAGCGATTACAATGCAATAGGTACAACGGCGCTTGCCAGATTTACCATTCCCTTTGGAAAAACTTTTAGCAAAATCCCTCGTAAAGTAATATTGCTATCCGATTTTGCCCGAAGTTATCGCCTTGGGCAACCTACTGGTGGAAATCTAACAAGAAGCATGTTTCTTGAGCTTAATAAAAATTATACCGATGACGCACAAACTACGCTTGATGTCAATGCCAGTTATGCAGATATTACCGGCTATGGAAAAAGAGACGGTTCTCCTTCGTATGCTTTTTCGCATTCTATTTTCCAAACTTATACCGCTGGTGCTATTTCAAATGTAAATACGGGGTTTAATCTATCCTTTGATTTGTATTTTGATGCCGCTAAAGCAATACAAAGCGATACAGGAGGTAGCTCCTTTATTTACGACTCCACTTCTATTGCAAGTTTAGCAGCAACCGTAAGCAAATTTGACTACGACCAATCGGCTTTGTATTTTTCCATAATATGCTCAAATGCAACACAACAAAAATATTTTGACTTTACTATCCACGTTTTTGAATAGGAGGTGTTTATGCGATATTACGTCAATAAAGATTCAGAACTTCCGGTGTTGATGTCTTCCAACGAGGAACTGGAATTAGAAAATTTTGAGGAATGTACAGAAGGTGAATATCAAAACTATCAGGAAGAGTTAGCTACCCACCTCTTCGGAACCAAGGAAGAGCGCAAGGTTAAAGAGGTGCAGGAAAATATTAGGCAGCAAAGAAAAGAATACTTTGCTGCTTTCGACATTTACAAGGCGAATCTCGCCTACGGCATTGAAACCGAAACCCCTGAGGAAAAAGCGGAGATACTCACATGGTATACCGCCATGCTTGATTTGCCGGATACAATCAATGAATCAAATTGCTACGAGCCTGTGGAGTATCCTGAGCTTCCGCAAGCGATTGCGAGGTACATATGAAGATGTTTGTAACGCAAGAATTTATGGTGTCCGACCAGATGATTTTTAGGCAAAACACTCCTGTTTTGGTTGCTGACAGCACAAACATGATTCAATTTTCTTTTAGTTTCAATGAAGCTTGGGAAGACATTAACAAAACAGCCATTATCGTTACCGGAGGCGTTACTTACACCTGCCCTATTTTAGATGACGGCACCATATCCGAGGACGTAATGCCCATTCTCCGATCCGGGGAATGCCTCGTGTCGGTGTTCGGTGGCAGCCTTAACACTGCCAATGCTTGCAGACTTACCATTGGAACAAGTGGTTATAGTGCTGTTGTACCCCCTGAGCCACCTGATCCGGGGCAGATTTATGTGAAAAGTGTATCCAATCAGATTTATTTTATCCGGGAGAACCTTGGAGATTTTGAGTACTCTTTGGATGGTCAAACGTGGAAAGTGGTCTCCGGTGGCGGTGGGAGTAGTGGCAAATCCCCTTATATCGGCGAAAACGGCAACTGGTATCAGTTTGACGATACCGCTAGGGCATGGGTGGATACCGGCGTAAGGGCTGAAGGGATACCGGGACCAGTAGGTCCTCAAGGTATTCAGGGCGAACCCGGCGCACCCGGCGCCAAAGGTGACCCAGGTGTAGGAGTGCCAACTGGAGGAACTGCCGGCCAAGTGCTTGCAAAGCAAAGTGAAAATGATTATGACACAAAATGGGTTGACCAGTCGGGGGGCGGCGGTACTACCAATCATGCAAGTTTAGAGAATCTTGATTATGAAAGTAGTGGGCATAAAGGTTTTGCAACGGCGGCTCAAGGTGCTTTGGCTGAAGCAGCAGTGCAAGATCCTAATTATGTACATACGGACAACAACTTCTCAAGCATAGACAAAAATAATCTCTCTACTGCACTTAGTAATTCAGCAGTTGCGGTGGAAGGGGCAAACATAGCGAAAGCTACAGCGATAGCAGCGTCTAATAAGGCTGACACGGTGGCGGCAGATTTACAAGAAGAGGTGATCGCAAGGCAAGAAGCAGACGATACGCTAAATTCTTTAATTGCAACCAAAGCCCCACTATCCTTTGCCTCTCCTTTATATCTCACTCGCACAGGAACAACTACAGCAACCCTTAACGAGACGAAACCAATCGTAGCACCTGCAAACTATATGCAGTTTAACATACCAAATGCATTTTCTGCAATAGGCTCACCATTATTTACAATCACAAGAACTGTAGGCAATAATATCATACTAACAAACACAAATGGTAGTGATATTGACTTATTTGGAGCATTTAATGGTGATGTAAGATGTGAATTTGCTTATAGGGCAGTATACTCCACAGATGGTGGAGCTACATGGATACCAATGTCAACAAGGCAACCCTTTGGAGTAAATGACTATTCTGGGAGTGGTTCTTATGCTAATGTCGCAGATATACCAAAGAGAACCTTGATATTTGATGAATTAACAAACCCACTTAATTTGGTGGTTGGTAATCTTGTTAGATATGAAGGTTATGCAAGGTTTCTTAACAATTCAGTTACTTGTAGAATATTTTGCGGTGTAAATCTTGGTGGAGCTGACCATTTTTCCATGGCACAGATTAATTTGCAGTCAGTAGCTTTAAATGCCACTAACTATGCCAATGAAAGCATTACCGAACCCAAACTAAGCTTAGCACTCCAAAACAAGATCAATGATACCATCCCAAAATCCATCCAAGTCCTAAAAACCATAGAAACATCACCTGTGGCAATAGATGAGCTTGGTAGGTTATGGAGTAGACCAGATCTTGTGGGTGGTTTAGGAGCTTCATATGAATTGATATTTACATCCTCTGATTTTTCGGGCGGTAAACTAACTATTCCTGCATCCATCCACAACTTAGGCACAAAACCGTTTGTTTCAATGTTTGAAAAATATGATTCTGCTGTGGGAATGTGGTACAACGTTACCTATCAAACAGAAACCAATGCAGCAGGGGATATTAGCTTTGTGGGGGATCCCATTGATGGAAGATTAATACTCACTAATGTTAGTGTTTCAAGCAATGCAAAGCTAACCTTGAATGTTGGTGTTGGTGGAGATTTTTTAATGATATCTGAAGCGTATGATTATGCTGAAAAATTTGTTTACAATCAATTAGTTCTAAATTTGATTAGTGATATAAATGAGACGAAGGATGGCTTTACTCTTAAAAGAGGGCGTAATATCATAGTGGGGAATGGGTATAAACTAAATATTACAACAATAGGTAGTCATTTTTGGGTAGGTGTTAATTCTACATTAACCATAAATGGAGTTTTAACCATTATAGGTAAAGCTACTGGAAGTGATAATATATTAACTGCAACATCTAGTGGATTACTTTATATAAACGGAGCAACCATCGTAGTCGATAATCAGGGGGGATCTGGGTCGTGTATAGCTGCATTAAATACAGGATCATTATATATAGATGGTGGTTCTAATACAACTTTAAAAAATAGCGGAATCGGTCTGAAAGCTTCTCAAGTATCGCAAGCAAGGACGGCTAACACTCCAACTTTCACAAACGTCACAACCCAATATTCACCTAATAAAAATACTGTAGGAAATAACAACAGTTACATCATGGCGCCATAATAATTTTTTTAAAAAGAAAGGAAACAAAATTATGAAGTATATTTTAATTGAAAACAACATTATCGCAACTCATGAAGATGACCCTGCTTATCAGGACATAGCTTTAGCCTATGGAGAAAACGCTTATGAATATGTCACAGATGAAAGCTTGCCTCAAAGTGAGATGGGCTATCTCCCTATCTCAGACGAACTTCGGGATTCATTAAAGGCAATTTACTTTGGGACGGAGCAAAGAAGAGAACGAGAGTATCGGTCAAACAAATGCATTGAATGGAATGGTGAGATGATTACCGTAGACAAATGTAACTCACTAATCGTAAAGTATCTTGGAGATGATGAAGAAAAGTATAATGAACTCATTGCCAAGAAGGCTGAGGCAAAAGCTGAGATTCGGGCGAGGATTGTTTAAGATAGGAGGAAGAGAAGAAATGAACTCAATTTATCCAGTTAAAAATATGAATATTATGCAGGGCTACAATGGTGCAATGTCTTCCCACGTGCCAAACGTCACCGGTAGCCCTTTTGATTTCCCTTGGGATGAAGCCGGGGAAAACACCGGGCGAGATTGGTTTATTCCATCTACAGATTTTATTGTCAAAAGAATTTACGGTGTAGGTGCCAAAGGTGATAATACCATATGGCTTGAAAGCACCGAACCGGTAGAAATGCCGATTGGAAAAGATTATTTGACCTTAATGGTCATTCATCCGGAGGATGAGGATCTAAAAAAGTACAAGGTGATGGATATTATCAAAGCTGGAACTCTTGCCTTCCGGGAGGGAAAAGACGGCACCGCCACCGGCAATCATTTTCACATTTCTGCCGGTACTGGTAAGTTTGCCGGCAACGGTTGGGTACAAAACAATAAGGGGGCATATGTACTCACTACTACAGGAAAGCGAATTAAGCCGGAGGAGGCTTTTTTTATTGCTCCCGATATTAAAATAATTAACAGTAGAGGCTACAAATTTAAGGAGGTGAAAAAATTGACCAAATCAGAAGCAAAAGCAATAGTAAAAGAAAAAGCCGGGCTGTCAGATGCTACAATTCAGTACATTGCAGACGATTACCGGTATGGTGATGAAGCAATCGTAAAATTAGCTGAGGCTATGCAGCAGAAATAGGAGGACATATGGAGAACACATTTAAAGCGTTTGTGGCAATGCTTACAATTTTGGTAACTCATTTGTTTGGCCGCCCAGATATGTGGCTTACTGCCCTGATTACGTTAGTTGTCGTCGACTATATAACCGGGCTTGCAAAGGCATACATACAGTCCCAACTTTCAAGTAAAATTGGGCTTAAAGGGATTGTTAAAAAAATCCTTTATTTTGCCGTGGTGGCTGTTGCTGTGATAACAGACAACATGCTTGGTGCAGGCGGTGTGCTTCGGGCAGCTGTCATTGGGTTTCTAATTGCTAATGAAGCTCTCTCAATTTTAGAAAATTGCGCTGCTGCAGGGTTGCCGGTGCCAAATATTTTAGTGACGGCTTTGCATAAATTGAAATCCGAAAATGGGAAAGAAAATGGGAAAGATTTTTAAATCAATTAAATAAAAATTAGTTAAATTATTTGCTAATTTTTTTAAAAAAAGATTGAAAAATAAGCATTTAAACAAGTATGGCTAAATATAAATTTTTAATTTCTAAAAATTCGATTCCTCTCGCGGACACCAAAATAATTACTCATCGGCAAAAGCCGGTGGGTAATTATTTTTATGATCAGAAGGAATCGAACAACTGAAAAAGTTATTCCAACCAAAGGTTGGGAACTTTCTGTATGGCACCTACTATGATTTGCTCCGCAAATTAAGTTAGGTGCTCATGAACAGGCAGTGAGCGTTAAGAAAAGCATCGCCGATGCTTTTTAGCAAGCTGGTCCAAGCCACAACGATGGCGCAGGACGGCAGATGCCCTCAGGCATCTGTGTAATTCCTCTCGCGGACACCATTGAAACTCAAGGATTTTGGCTAATCACCAAATTGCTTTTTCATTGTTAAAAAAACAATTTGGTCAACATTTAGTCAACATTATTAATTTTTTTTAAAGAGGGTACTACCGATTCCTATGGGAAAACCTACTTTAACGAAAGCTAGTAGAAATTTTGCTAATAGCAACGGTGATTATCGTTACTTTAACAGCAGTTGAAGTTGTGATAGCGCTGATTAAATTATCAAAAAAGTAAAACACCACTGATGGTTTAGCTGCCTTAGTGGTGCTTTTACTAATTCATAATTAGTGAGCCATCGCCATTGCGACTCTTTAACTATTATTATATACATCAAATTAAATTATGCAAGCATTTACTATAATTTTTTCGCTGTTTTTTAATAAATTACATAAGGGCTAATATTAGAAATAGAATCTTACATATGTACTTTTCATGATGTACCTCAAAAACTCCAAAAAGCAAAAGCCTCGCCATGTTACGCATGTTGTCTGATGACAATAGAGGCTCGGCGAGTTCTGTTGCTTTATATATTATGCTACGAGTTGTACTTTGTCATTCATTTTTTAGATGTTAGTCGCATATTTTTTATATATTTTTATTCCCCCCCTTTTGGCTTATCATTTCACCTTTGCTTCAAACCTGCAAAGGTTGGCACCGGTACCAAAACAATCTACTTCTACTACGGAGTAATGTTTCTTCGTATATTCGTATAAGACTCCGGAAATAAAGCCCTCGTCATAATTGCATATAACCTTCCCGGTGTTTGGCATTCCGGAGCAATCAAGGTCATTGGAAACTGTGAATACAGCAGAGCCTGTATCGGCATTAAAATTTTCTGCTTTCAAAATTCCAATCTTTAATTCCATTAATTTATCTGCAAGATTGCTCATAAATTCAGCAAAGGGTAAATTTACATCTAAAAGCTCCTGAGCAAACACACTTCCTGCAATTTTACCTGCCTGCCTAAGAGTTTCAACCATTTCACCATCTCCTCCCCTCTGAGTTATGGCTTCACGGATTGCAAGCTGAAAAAGGCGATACACCGCTACCGGCATTTCAACTCCTAAACTACCCCGCCCAAGATCGATATTTCCAATGGCTTCCATGCTGAGATTATGTATAATCTCTGAATCAGTGTGCTTCACAACAATGCTTTGAGTGGAAAAGCTATCTGCTGAGATAGGCTTTGCATAGTAATAGCCTTGCACAGCATCACAACCCATTTCTCGTAAAAACTCAATATGTTCAAAGGACTCCACACCCTCTGCTATAGTATGGATACCAAGCTCCTTTGCCATTTTTATTACATTAATAATTACAGTTCTGGCTCTGTTTTTGTATTTGTTTTCCGCAAAGAACGATCGATCGATCTTTATAACATCCACAGGTAAATTTTTAAGTAACCCCAAAGAAGAATATCCGGTTCCAAAATCGTCCATAGAAAGCGTAAAACCAGCAGCATGAAGGTTTACCAAGATATCTTCAAGGGCAAGTTCATTATCAAGCATGGTAGATTCCGTTATCTCTACCTCTAGATAACGCTTGGGTACCCTGTAACCATCTGCTATTTCAATGATTTCTTTTACAAAATTTTCATTTTTTAAATGCAAACGTGAAAAATTTACAGAAATTGTTATCAGAGGTAAATCTTTATCTATCCAATGACGAATAATTTCACATGCCTTTTTAAACATGTACATATCCAATTTTATTATAAAACCATTTTTCTCGAACAATGGAATAAATTCAGAAGGATAAATAAAGTCTTTATCATCTTCCTGCCATCGAACCAAAGCTTCCGCTCCTATAACTGTTTCATCTGCAAGGCTATATTTTGCTTGCAAATAAACTTTAAATTGATTGGATAAAAGTGCATTTTCCATCTTATTTTCAATTTGCTTTTCTCGAATGTCTACTCGACGTAACGCATCATCATAATTGCAAACATTACTATGCACTTGTTCCTTGGCAACGCTGTGAGCATAATTTGCTTTCTCAAGAACTTCCACAAGGTCTGTTTCATTTTTATCTAGAAAATACCTGCCAAAACGGAAGGTAACCATTTGCCCCAGTTGGCTCTGTAATGCCTTTAAAAACTCTTCCTCCGTTTCTTCCTCAAGCCTTTCACCATCCTCAGATATGGGATAACTTTTTAGGATTACAAAATGATCCGAATATATTCTTCCAAAGGTGTCTAACGTTGGGTTTAAAACGCTTTCAATGGCCTTGCTCATTCCTTTTATAATTCGATCCCCTTCTGCAAAGCCCTGCATTTCATTGATCAATTTAAAATTATCCACATCAATAATAGTGCATATGTAGCCTAAATTATTATTATATAAAAGTAATTTTTCTGCATCCTTTTTAAATTTATTATAATTTGAAAACCCCGTTAATTCATCGATATATGCCATTCTCCAAAGTGACTTTTTATTTCTAAATTGCATAAAAATAACATAACACATAGATATAAAAACGATTATCATAGCTGATACCGAAATAATAGCCCTTTGGCGGTCATAGTTTTTGGCCATTTCAAGACCTGAGGCGGCAACCTTGTTTGTGGTATAAGCAAGAAGTAAAGAATCCATCTCCGCATCCGTTACAGTCATGATGGCTTTATTCATAATGTTAATAAGCATAGGGTCAATGTCACTACGAAAAGCAAAGGAAAATTTATCCATTAAGGGGGTAACCGATGCAATCAAAAGCCCGCCATATTTACCACTTTCGATGGCGTCTGTTGCGGCATAAATATTTTCAAGGGTGAAGTCAGCTTTATCATCTTTGATGGCCTCATAGCATTCTGTGATATCATCAAATTTAATAATTTTATTATCCGGAAAGTGTTCCTTCACAAAGCGCATAGGCAAGGTATAGGTTGTAGGTATTGCAAATACCGAGTCTGCTGATACTCGGTATTTTTTCCCAACTATGGAAATAGGAGTTGAAAGGAAGTTGTTGGACAGGAGCATGTTAAGTTCAGCTGCTTTTTGAGGGTTGGTATCGTACGAAAGAAGCATATCTACACTCTTTTCGCCAACCGCCTGTATGGCCTGCTCATAATCATAGCCACTTAAAAACTCATAATTAAGACCAATTTTTTCAGTAATTAAATTAAAAGCATCTACATTTATACCCTCTGGTTCACCAGTTCCCTCATTATAGCTTTCAAAAGGGGGCCAGTAACTATCAAAAACCACCTTTAGCGTTCCCAGTTTATTTATAAATTCTTTTTCTTTTTTAGTTAAAACAAGTGGATTGCTCTCAGTTGAATAGTATTTCATATTAAGCTGTGCAATAAAGTTTGGATTCTCCATTAACATCTGCTCCATTGCATCATTTACCAAATCATACAATGCTGTATTTTCCTTATTCATTATGAAATAGTATGGTATGGGATCGAATCTAGCCACAGATCGCTCCTTGTCTCCACGGCGAAGATTGCTTGTAACTATTGCGTCTACCTCCACTTTTTGCAACGCATCAGCTAACTCCGGAATGGTATTATACATTACTTCCTCCGCAACAAAGCCTTTCTTTCTGGAATAGTCCCGAAATAAAATATTACGATTATCGTCTCTAAGCAATCCAATACGAATGCCATTCATTGCCTCAAAGTCATTGAAGGCAATAGACGTATTATCCTCCCTTACAAAGATTTCTGCAAAACTTGTGCCGGTGGCATACTTGGAATAAGCGAAAAGCTTGGAACGCTCTTCTGTCCACTGTGCAGAGTCTAAAATATCTATTTCTCCCTTTTGTAACATTTCAAGGCATTCTGACCAGCTGCCATGACGATATTCATACCGAAAACCTGCATAACGACCTAATATATCCAAATACTCATATCCGTAACCATAGGGATTGCCACTTTCGTCCTTACCGTAAAATCCGTTGTAGTCAAATATGCCAACCCTTACTGTAACAGGCTGAGCTCCAAAAGAAGTGACAGGTGCTACTGATGCAAGCAGTAAAACAATGAATAAAAATGCCAAACATCGTTTCCAATTATAAGAATATGAAGCTCTCATATGTACCTCCAAATCAAATTAGTAAAATCATAAGCACCCTTAGGTTGGCCCAACAATCTACTCGAACAAAAATGGCACTTAATGAAAACATTATATTATATTCGATTTAATAATACAATAGTTTATGCCAGCTATGATCGGTGCATTTTAAGTAATTCTCATAACAAATTTCTATATAAACAACAAACAATAAATTTGAAATTTTTTCATAAAATCTCTTGACATTTTGAAAAAATCATATAAAATAAAATTGCATAATTCTAAATGTCAAAAAACTATTTATTTATTTCATTAGGTTTTGTTAGACGGAGCAACAAGTGAAAAGCATTCCATTATCGGAGTGCTTTTTACGTTTCTTTAAAGGCTTAAATAATTAATTGTAAAAAATCCATTTCTTAGCATATTTTTCTTATAAAACTATAGGATTAAAAAAGTTTTTAAGTTATAATATAATAGTTTACTAATTACATCCATTCGCTTATACAGTTTGAGCCATAGGAAAGGACTTACTACATATATTATGAGAAACATGTTCGGTGTATATTTTAGAGATATCAAAAGAATTTCTACGAATTTTGTGGCTGCAATCGTCGCCATAGGGTTGATTGTAATTCCCTCATTATATGCTTGGTTTAATATTGCCGCAAGCTGGGATCCCTATGGTAGCACCGTAGGAATCAAGGTTGCAGTAGCCAGCAATGACAAAGGCATCTCTATTGAGGGAGAAAATATTAACGTTGGAGAATCCGTGGTGGATAATCTAAGAAAAAACCACGATATAGGTTGGCAATTTGTTGATGAAAAAGAAGCTGTAGAAGGAGTAAAATCCGGAAAATATTATGCTGCTTTGGTCATTCCTTCCGACTTTAGTAATAAAATATCTAGCGTCTTAACAGGAGACATCCAAAAACCCGTCCTACAATATTATGTCAACGAAAAGAAAAATGCCATTGCACCGAAAATTACCGACAAGGGCATGTCTTCTCTGCAACAGACCATTAATCAAACCTTTATCAAGGAATCCTCCAAGGCAGTATTAAAGGTTCTGAATCTTACAGATGAAGCCTTTCAAAAGAAAGGTATTGACCCTATTGAGGATATCATGAACATGCTTAGGGATACTTCCAAAAGCTTAAAGGACTTTTCCACTGCTGTGTATAGCTTTAGAAGCACCACCTTAGCCATAAACGACCTTGTTAATGCAACAAAAACATTGTTGCCTGACACAAGCCTACTCAACATGAATGGGGCTACTGCTACAAAGAACCTGAAGGAGCTTACGAATAGCATCAGAACCACCACCAATCAGCTGTCTGATACTTTGTCCACCCTGTCAAAAATAAACCAGAAAAACATAGAATCCATAGATGAAATCATAGGTACTGCTTTAGACGAGTTAGAGCAAGGTGGCGAAAACGGAGTAGACTTGTTGGAGAATGCCAAAAACCTGAATTACGGTGTGATAGATATGTCAAACAAGGCAGTTAACATTCTATTTCAGCTACAAAGTGTTTCAGAAAAAAGTTATATAAAATTAGATATTTTTCAAAACCAAATAAATCGATTAACTGATTTTATTTCCATAATTCAAGATGTTAATTCGGATTTAACAAAGATTTCTGATACTCTATCCTCCGGAGCTGCTTACCCAAAAGATATTGGTGACAAGGTAAAAAAAGCCTTGGTGGAAAGCAAGGCACTGGTGAGTGATGCCAGAGATAACATGGATCGGGAAATTTCCCCTAAAATCTCCAATACAACCGACCAATTGTTAACCAATTTGGATGGTATCAACTCTTTACTGTTGGAAACTAATGCTACACTTCCCAAAATGGGTAGGGTTTTAGATCATACAAACAGTGCATTAAACAACGGTGCAAATGCTTTGGAAAGCACCAATATTTTGTTAATTGCAGGTATGCAAAAAATCGATAAAATTCTGGCTGATTTAGAAAGTGTGGAGGAAGATGACAGATTCTCAAAGTTTTTGGAAATTATCAGGGAAGATCCTGCTACGGCAGGGGATTTCATGTCTTCTCCTGTAACCGTAAATACCCATGAAATATATCCCATCAAAAACTATGGTAGCGCCATGGCACCCTTCTATACAATATTGGCAATTTGGGTAGGGGCTCTAATTCTGGCCTCTATACTGAAATGCAAAGTTGAGGAAGATGATAAATATTATAATTTAAAACCTCACGAAATTTATTTTAGCAGATATTTATTATTTATGACCTTTGGAATACTTCAGTCCCTCCTTGTTTGTGTGGGCGATTTATATGGTCTTCAAGTCCAATGCTTGCATCCGGCAAAATTTATCCTTGCAGGAGTTTTTGCCAGCATTGTGTTTACGCTGATTATATTCACTCTGACCATTTCCTTTGGGGATGTGGGAAAAGCTGTTGCAGTAGTAATAATGGTAATTCAAGTAGCAGCCTCCGGTGGTACCTTCCCCATCGAGGTAACTCCCGCATTTTTTAAAGCGGTGAATCCATTTCTGCCTTTTACCTTTGGAATTAACAGCCTCCGAGAGTGCGTAGCAGGAATTTATGAAAATGCTTACTACATGGATCTACTGGCTCTCAGTGCATTCATTCCCATCTCATTAATCTTAGGCTTAGTTTTAAGAAAACCAATAATAAATTTAAAAAATTTCTTTGAGGAGCGCTTAGAGAAAACCGGCGTACTCTAAAAGCCTGTTAAAACTTGGGTACATTTTTAAAGAAAGTTTTAAATCAAAAAAATATGATAATTTAAAACTTTAAATTATCATATTTTAAAATTAAGTAAATTTTTTTCAAAAAAAATGCTACCAGCAGGTAAGCTTTGAGCAATTTTTATAAGGTATCTTTTGTTTGAGGATTTAGTTTCTTGAGAGAAAACACTGTTGTAAGGACTCAGTTTGTTTTCACTTAATGAAACTGCCCGAAAATAAAAGCTATACCTTAAATAATTGTAAATCGGCTTACCGGATGGTAGCATGAATTTAATTTATATTTATCTTTCAACAATCAGAGAAGTTCCCATTCCACCGCCTATGCAAAGAGTTGCAAGACCATATTTAGAATCTCTCTTAATCATTTCATGAATGAGGGTAACAAGAATTCTGGCACCGGATGCACCGATAGGATGTCCTAAAGCAATAGCTCCACCGTTTACATTTAACTTGCTTAAATCAAATCCCAGATCTTTACCGACAGCCACAGATTGTGCTGCAAAAGCTTCATTTGCTTCGATTAGATCCATATCTTCCACCTTTAGACCGGCGATTTCCAATGCTTTGTTACAAGCAGGTACAGGACCGATTCCCATGATGGTAGGATCTACTCCGGCAGATGCATAAGATACTACCTTACATAGATACTTTAACCCTAACTCATCAGCTTTTTCTTTAGACATTACGATAAAGGCAGCAGCACTATCGTTAATACCCGATGCATTTGCAGCGGTAACCGCTCCATCCTTTTTAAATGCAGGCTTTAACTTTCCTACGCTCTCCATAGTGGTTCCAAATTTAGGATATTCGTCAGTATCAAATACTTTAGGATCTCCCTTTTTCTGTGGAATTTCTACAGGCACGATTTCATCCTTAAACTTGCCGGCTTTCACTGCCGCTTCTGCTTTATTTTGAGAAGCCACTGCAAACTCATCCAACTCTTCTCTTGTAAGACCCCATTGCTCCACGATATTTTCGGCGGTAATTCCCATGTGGTAGTTGTTATATGCATCTGTAAGACCATCATTTACCATAATGTCTACCATTTTGGTATCACCCATTCTGGCTCCCCATCTAGCATTTGGCATTAAGTAGCCTGCTTGAGACATGCTTTCTGTTCCACCGGCAAGTATACAATCTGCATCCCCGGCTTTGATCATAGATGCAGCCATCCCAACGGTTCTAAGTCCGGAACCGCAAACCTTGTTTAATGTCATGGCAGGAACTTCCTTTGGAACTCCCGCAGCCATAGCTACTTGTCTTGCTACATTTTGTCCAAGTCCACCTTGAAGAACGTTTCCTAATACTACTTCGTCAATAATTGCAGGATCGATCCCTGCTCTCTTAATTGCTTCCTTCGCTGCAACCCCACCTAACATTACAGCTTTTTGATCCTTTAAGCTTCCACCAAAAGACCCAATGGGAGTTCTAACCGCACTTACAATAACAACTTCTCTCATAAGTTACCTCCTAACTTATAACTAACCGCTTCTAAATTTACATATTGTTTCACACAATTTGAATATTATAATTTTATCATAATATTCAACATAATGCAATAGATATGCCAAAAGTTAATTATTTAACTTATTAAAATTTGTAAATAGTCAGAATATTCAATTATAACTTAAAGACTGCCGTATGCTTCTCAATCAATTTAACCGGCTTGTATGAAAGCTTAGCCTTTCGCAATCCGGGCAACCCCATATCCTCTTCACGATTAATCAACTTAATGTGAGATGCTACATTTTTACAGTATTCATTGTTTATGGCTTGATAAAGACCTCGGTACTCAGTATTTGCTTTTTCTACATGAACGGTAATGGTTTTACGACCCAGAGTTCCGCCAATGCTGATAGCTTCAATTTTTCCATCAATTTTAATGGCACCTGCTAAATAACCAACCTTTTCAATATTTTTAAAAACATCTTTCATAGCCGCTTCCTCCATGAGAAGAAGCTCTTTCTCATGACTATCTTGCAGGTTTTTTCTATCATTAAAAGCTTTGATAAAGTCCATGGCTTCATCTGCCATTTCTGAAGTTAAAGGTACATATTCAAAAAGATAATGACTTTTAAAATAGTTTAAATGATTCTTTTTACTATGATAATCTCTTCCCTTTAGTTCGATTAAATCCTCCGTGCTATAGACATAATCAAAGTTAGGTCTGTCAGGAATAAACTTTAACTGTCTAGGAAAAGCTTGTTCAAAGATATCGATCATATGAAAAGGAAGTAACATGATGGCAAACTTTTCGCCCTTGCTCTCAAAGATCTCCTTTGCTCCCAAAACCGTTTTGGCGAGGCTCTCCGGTTCATAAGTTCCTGTCTTGGTCAATACTGGAAACAGAAATGGGTCAAAAACCCCTTCTTCTAAGTTGCTGACTCCTGCTATGCACAGATAATCACCGATCTCTTTCCAACTGATTTGATTGATTTCCCTCCACATGTAAAGCGAACTAAAGGAGAGACCCGATGTCTTGTATTCAAAGCTGTTAAGATATTTGTCCAATAAAGGCTTTGATTCTAAAGTGATTTCGTTTTCAAACATTAACATTGTGGATTAGCCTTTCAAAATTATAATTATTTTACAATTGCAGAGATTTGCTTGAAGCTTTTATCCTTTGCACCCCCACAAAGCTCAAATAGCACCGACTCGTAGGTGGTGCCAATTGCACCGGAATCCCCCATTCTCCTTTGTGCGTACTTTTTATCTGTATTGCTTCTTGAAGATATGCAATCATTGACTACAAATACATGATACCCATTTTCTATCAAATCAAGCACCGTAAGTTGAACACATACATGAGCTTCAATTCCTGCTATAATTACAGTATTTCTTTTACTCTTTTTTAAGGTATGTTCAAAATCCGGTTCACCCATAGCGCTAAAGGATGTTTTTTCGATGTAGGAAAATTCTGATTCAGGAAATTCTTCTCCTTGGGATTTGCAAAAAGCATCTTGAAAAGATTGAGAAGTCATTCCCAACCCTTTGGTATACTGTTGTGTAAAGATCATGGGGATCCCCAAAACCTTAAGCCCCTTAATCAGTTTTATAGTCTGTTGCTCCAGTTCCTCACTGTTTTTCATTGCAGGCATGAGCTTTTCCTGAAAGTCAATCCCTACAAAAATGGCTTCTTCTCTGTCGATTCTAATTTTTTTCATGGGTAGTCCCCTCCTTACTTATTCTCTTTCGTCTTGAATCCAAAAATATAATTGTTAAACCCTACACCAAACCCCAGGTCTTCACCTCTTCTATCAACTGATAGCTGGTAAGGTCGTAATGCAATGGGGTAATGGATGCGTATCCTTCCTGCATGGAGATGACGTCAATATCATTGGGTAGACCCTGATAAATCACAGGAGTTCCCGAATAATAGAATACCGGTTCTCCACTTTCATCTTTTTTAGGTTCAAACCATTCGTCATATTCTCTGGCTCCTAACTTTGTTATCTTTACACCTTTTACCTTATCTTTAGGTAAATTAGGAACATTGATATTCAATACTGTCTTGGAATTAATCTTTCCAAAGGCATTTTCACAAGCCCTTACTGCTAACTCACAAGCCAGTTCAAAGTGATCAGGGAAATGGTCGTTGATGGATACAGCCACTGCCGGCAAACCGCAAATGCATCCTTCTATGGCAGCGGAGACTGTCCCTGAATAGAGGGTATCCGTTCCCAAATTTCCACCATGGTTGATGCCGGAAAAAACCATGTCCAACTCTATTCCCCGTTCACGAAATAACTTGGTTCCTAACTTTACACAATCTGCCGGCGTCCCTGTAATTTCAAAAGCTAAAGCAGCGTTAGGAAATTCCACCTCTTTCATTCGCAAGGGGGTTCCTATGGTGATGCTATGGCCACTTGCACTCCTCTGGGTATGTGGTGCACTGACAAAGACATTGGCTACTTTGGATAAAGCAGCCACCAATTGCTTTATTCCTTCAGCACCGATTCCGTCATCATTGGATACTAGTATATTCATATATTGTCCTCCCATATGGTAATTTTTATAATATAATTTGCCATTTTATGAAAATCGATTTTACATATTAAATTGGCAAGTCATAAAATGCAATAGATTAAGCCTAATCTCTAAGGACGTTGCCTAAAACGCTTGTATTATTATATCACTTTATGATACAATATAAAAGTAAATTAAACGATTAAAATAAGATTTAACCTCAAGCTCATACCCATAGCAAAGATCCATCCGTGACCGTTATACTGGAGGAAACCTTGGAAGATAAATTGTTTTTTCGTACAAAGGAAGCCTTTTCATCCGTATTACCAATTACCATTATTGTTCTAAGTCTTAACTTTACCATAGCTCCCATGCCTTTTGGTGTGAGAAGCTTATTTTTAACAGGTGCTATCCTATTGGTGTTAGGTATGGGGCTCTTTACCTTGGGTGCAGAAATGGCCATGATGCCCATGGGAGAGCAAATCGGAGGTCAACTGACCAAGTCAAAAAAATTAGGATTGCTGATTATGGTAAGCTTGATTATGGGTGTCATGATTACCATTGCAGAGCCGGATTTGCAGGTATTGGCAGGGCAAGTCTCCGCAGTGCCTCAGTCCACCTTGGTAATCTGTGTTGCCCTAGGGGTTGGATTTTTCCTCATATTGTCTCTGATCAGGATTCTTTTTCAGTGGAAATTGGCTCACTTATTGATAGGACTTTACTTATTTATCTTCATACTTGGGACTTTTGTTCCTAAGGATTATTTGGCCGTAGCATTTGATTCCGGTGGTGTAACTACAGGTCCCATCACCGTGCCTTTCATATTGGCCTTAGGGGTAGGAGTATGTTCTGTGGGTGGAGGTAAAAGCTCTCATGATGACAGCTTTGGACTGATTGCCCTCTGTTCCATAGGACCTATATTTGCAGTGATGCTTTTAGGGATTTTCTATGAAGGTAGCCCTAACCCACATACATCAGTGGAACCTTTAAACATTAACAACATGCAAGATATTTACATTTTGCTTCAGCAGAGCTTTCCTATCTTTTTTAAAGAAGTGGCTCTGGCACTTTCCCCAATTATCGCATCCTTTATAATTTTTCAAATTATTGCGTTGAAATTGCCCAAAACTCATATTATTAAAATGGCTGTGGGAGTGATGTATACATATCTGGGTTTGGTTTTGTTTCTCACCGGTGTAAATGTTGGATTTATGCCTACAGGAAACTTTATCGGGGAGTATATCGGCTTATTAAAATACAATGCTATCCTAATTCCTCTGGGGATGATTATGGGATTCTTTGTGGTCTCAGCTGAGCCTGCTGTGCACGTTTTAAATAATCAGGTGGAGGATATGACAGGAGGTGCCATCTCAAAGGATACCATGCTTTGGAGCTTGTCAATCGGCGTGGCTATCTCTGTAGGAATTGCCATGATTCGAGTCCTCTTTGGGGTCAGCATATGGTATTTTTTGATTATTGGGTATGGCTTAGCTTTAATGATGACTTTTTTTACACCCAAAATTTTTACAGCTATCGCCTTTGACTCCGGTGGTGTAACCTCCGGACCAATGACTGCCACATTTATTTTGCCCTTTGCCATGGGGGCTTGCAACTCCGTGGGAGGAAATATGTTAGCTGATGCTTTTGGTATTGTGGCTATGGTTGCCATGACACCACTCATCACCATACAGGCTGTGGGAATCATCTATAAAATCAAGGTTCGTCATACAGAAGAAGATGAGTTTGAAACCATGGAGGATATCGTTGAGGAATTGGAATCTGAAGTAGAATTAAAGACATGGGGCACAGGAATGGATGCTTTCAGTGATATGGTTGCCAGCATTACATGGGTGGATGACACAGAATTTATTGAAAATCTTGATTGGGCAAATCAAATCAGAGAAGAGCAACTTTATAATGACATATCTTCCGATAATGCCTACATTGATTTTGAAGCCTTAGAGGAAAAAGAAAATAAAAATATTAGCTAAAGAATTTGACCAAATGCAAAAGGAGGCAAATTAAATGAGTACTGTAAAGCGGATCAAATTGCTTATTGTCATCGTAGACAGAGGTTACGGCGAAGATGTCTGCAGCTTATTGCGTAAGTGCAATGTGTCCTTTAACATGGTGTCTCCCGGTCACGGGGCTTCGGGAACAGCCATTGCAGATTATCTGGGAATTACTTCATCTGAAAAAGATATCGTAATCAGCATTTTATTGGAAGAACTATCCGTATCAGTACTGGAGAAGCTTCAAGTAAAATATAACATGGATCAACCGGGTAACGGCATCGCCTTCACTGTTCCTATAGCCGGAATCAGTGGGCCTCTGGCATTAAAATACATGTCAGGATTTGCCTTAGACACAAAGGAGGAACGAAAATGAGCATTGAAAGAGACTATGATTTAATTTTAACAATTGTAAACAGGGGCTATGCCGATGACGTCATCAGTGCGGCGCGTAGTGCCGGCGCCAGGGGTGGTACGGTTTTCTACGCAAGGGGTACCGGGGCACATGATATTGAAAAATTCTTTTCCATCACCATTCAACCGGAAAAGGAAGTGGTTCTAAATATTGTGAACCATAATCAAACCCAAAAGATTATCAGTGAAATAGTCAAAAAAGCCGGCTTAAAATCTGAAGGAAGAGGTATGTGCATTGCCCTACCCGTCAGCGAAGCCATCGGGTTGATTCCTACGGATGTACAGGAAGAGGATCATTCTTCTTAATTTTATGAAATATCCACGTGGTTGGGGGGATGTCCTCCCTTACATTTTTCAGAATCTACGGTGCTTAAACAAATCATCTTAACCTGATAATTGGTAATGGCGTTTAATCCCTTTTTTCTGATGACTTTTTGCGGGGATTGATTCTTCGCATAAGCTACTGCATTTTGTCCGATTTTTTTATACTCTTGAGTGGCGGATAAGGGTAAATTGAAATAGTATTCCAGACCTCCGTCATTCTCCATATCCTTTTTCTGAATACATACGCCACCTTTAGACTCCACTCCGATGCCAATGCCTGTTTTGCTATATTGGGAAGCCACCATGGCGATCTTATTTAAATCCGAGGTATCATTCACTCTGATGACATTACAACTCAGTCCACAGGCAAAAACACCCTCCATGATCTTTTTCACCATATTGGTATGCTGTCTCTGAATTTTATCTGAGCTGTCATCCGTACCAAAGGCCGGGGATATGGCTATGACAATATCCTGCATCTCTACAATATTTAAAGCCCCTCTTCGATTTACCATTTCATTACATCGTTTGCGAACCTCTTGACTTCTATCCTTTTTCTTAAGAATATCCGCAGGCTTTATGGCATTGCTCTTATCCTTTAGCTTATCCCACCTTGCTCCTTCCAATCGATAACCTGTACCGGGTCCTAAGTAATTGTTTCTATCGTTCAAGGCGCTAATAATTTTAAAATTTTCATCAAAAATACTACTGGTCTGCAAATAATCTCCCGACACCCTCTGTTGCATTAACGCCAAGATATGATTGCTAATTTCGCAAAACCCCCTTTTATGCAAAGCTAAAATAAGGTCGATGGCACAGATGTTATTACCCATTATTTTTCCTGCACTGCTCAAATCTTCCGATAAGTTTCTTTGGGGCATTTCTTCATGAGAGTAAGCGTAAACCGCCGCCAAAATCTCTTCCTCTGTTATTTCCGGCAAATCCAGTTCCGCAAATACTGCTTGACAAGCCTTGGCTCCCTGCATCCTGACTTTTATGGACTCTGCTTCTGTGATGGGAGCAATGCCACCATCAATTTGCATATCCCTTTGAATCATATAGTAATCGTCGTAATCGTCGCAGTCCGTATTGGATCCTGCAAAGACGTCATCAAAGTTGGGAGTGGCACTGTAACCCGAGGTTATAAAATCCGTTCCCGGCATCATCTGCATGAGAAGCTTGGCTGTTCTCCTCA
>CAYWVS010000027.1:25628-36521 GCA_964461765.1 uncultured Anaerovorax sp. | reverse complement strand
CTGTAGATTCAGGCTGGATAGACCATGCACATCAGGTGGGACAGACCGGTACCACCGTAAGACCTGACCTTTACATTGCCTGTGGAATTTCAGGAGCCATTCAGCATTTGGCAGGGATGAAAGAATCCAAATATATCATCGCCATTAATAAAGACCGGAATGCTCCTATCTTTAAAGCTTGCGATTATGGCATCGTGGGGGATTTGTATGAGGTGATTCCGGCTATGATCTCCCATATAAAAGAAAAGGGAGATTTTAGTAATGAATAATTATATAGATGATAACAGCTTAAATATGAGCGGATTTTCCATTAATGAAATAAAAATGGGAATGAAACGTTCCTTTAGCAAGACAATAACTGAATCCGACCTCTTTGCCTTTGCAGGAATAACCGGTGATATGAACCCGGTTCATATGAACAGTGAATACGCGAAAACCACTAGGTTTGGAGAGCGAATTGCCCATGGCATGTTGACTGCTTCCTTTTTTTCCACCATTGTAGGAATGTGCCTTACCGGTGCAGATGCAATTTATCTCGGTCAAAACTTAGAGTTTCGATTGCCCGTTAAAATCGGCGATACCATTACTGCCACAGGTGAAGTTACAAAAATCGTTCCTGAGAAGAGGATTATTCATGTTTATATGACCGCAACCAATCAAAGAAAAGAAGTGGTGGTTTGCGGCGAGGGAAAGGTTATGGCTACAAAATAGGGAGAACCATCATAATTTTTGGTTTTCTAACAAAATTTGGTGTAAATGGAAGCGTCTATCCCCAATAATACATCTATTCCCTATTTATAATCTATGAAAAGTCGGTTTGCGTTGGTCGAAGGTAGTAATATACTTGAGACCAGCGTTTTTAATGAGTTCTCGAGCACGGTCTAAATGATGGTTTAAGTCACTGGGGCGGTGGGCATCAGAACCGGTGGTAATGATTTCACCTCCCAGGGCTTTAAATTTCTTAAGAATATCCAGTGTAGGAGTGGTGCGTTCTCCTAAACCATATCGATAACTGGAAGTGTTAATTTCCAAACCTTTTCCATCGCTTATTATCATCTTTAATATTTCTTCTATGATATTTTCGCAAATTTTATAATCCGGAATGTAATCCGTATATCGATCAATTACATTAAAATGCCCCAGAACATCATAATCCTTATAAACTTTCAAACAATCATACATATACTGATAAAAGGCTTCATAAGAAGCTTCTGTAGATCGTCCTGAAAAGAATTGAGGGCTGCAAAGGTCATAGCCTTCTGCACAGTGAAAGGATCCTAAGACAAAGTCGTAAGGGTAGGCATTGACAGCAAAGGAGCAAGCATCCAAGGTTTTTCCGTGTTGGATACCTATTTCGATTCCTTTTACAACCTTAATTTTACCTTTATATTCCTCGGTCAAAGCTTCCAATTCTTTATAATAATTATCAAAGTCAATGGTGAAAGGATACCTGGGATCAGGATAATCGGGGTCAAAGTGATCCGTAATGGCGATTTCAAAAAGACCTTCTTCGTAAGCCTTTTGAACCATGTCCCTCATAGGAACGGTGCCGTCATCAGAAAAATTGCTGTGGTTATGGTAGTCAAACATCTGGGGTTACTCCTTTACATATTTCAACATTTAAAAACCCATTTTATAGGCTTTTTAAGATATCTCTTTTAAAATTCACCATTATTTGATATAATTATCATTATGGCAAAATAATAATGATTAAAGTATAGCAGAAAAAGGATTAAAAATAAAGAGATAGATATACTTTTATATAATGATAAATATCAGTTAAATGAAAAGACATACATTATTTCTGATATTATGTTACTGAAATTATACAAAACAGGGAAATGCTTTATATGAATGCAGAAACGAATGAAAAAATACTGATTAAGAGAGCAAAGGATGGGGATACAGATGCTTTTGAGCAACTGATTTTAGGTTGCAAAGGAAAAGCATATAACATCGCTTTAAAATATATGAAGAATCAAGAGGATGCGTTAGATGTCCTACAAGAAAGTTTTCTAAAAATATTTAGGCATTTAAATAAATTTCATGAAGAAAGTAAATTTGATACTTGGGTTTACCGGATTGTGGTGAATACCTGTAACGATATGCTGAGGAAAAACAGCCATCATGTAAAAGATATACATATTTACCAAATTAACAGTGATAGCAAGGAGGAGATGATGGATTTTGTGGATCCGGAGCCTAATCCTGAGGAGAGCTTTTTTCAAAAAGAGGGTTACTCTCAAATTGAATTATGTATGGAAAGTTTGACACCGGAGCACAGGGAAATTATCATTTTACGGGATATTCAGGAAATGACTTATGATGAAATTTGCCATATTCTAGATTGCAATGTGGGGACGGTAAAGTCACGATTGAATCGTGCCAGAACTAAGCTTCGGGAAATCTACATTGACTCAAAAGGTGATAATTTAATTAACAACAGATATAAAGGAACAAAATGAGGAATCTTTCGTCTAAATTAGAGAATGTAGGAAGATAAGGAGGATAGCTGATGACTGAATACAAAGAAAAGCAACATGATATCATGGATTGTGAGCAGATGGAAGATTTGCTGTCCCTTTATATGGATAAAATGACAACAGAGGATGAAAAATTCTCGGTGGAAAGGCACCTAGAACTTTGCCCAACCTGTAGGCAGAGTTACGATGAATTATTGGAAATTAAGAGCCTCCTGAGAAGCTTGCCCCAAGAGGAAGTTCCCATAGAATTTGATCTTCGGCTGAAAGAGGCTTTAATGCGGGAAACTTCTGAATTAAAAAAGAATTCTACTAAAGTTTTGGAGCTGCAAGAGAACCCTAATTTCAGATATCCCTCAACAAAGAAAAATAACTCTAATCTCCGGATTATTGTTTCTTTAGCCGCCATTTTTATGGTGGGATTGCTTTCCTTTATTACCGTAGATCAGTTCAATTTTACACAAAATAAAGGGGACGAACAGGCTACGGGGGGACAGATTGTTCAGGAAAGCCAGAAAAAACAAGAAGATTTGACACTTGGAGAGACGCCGCAGCAAGAAGAGGAAAGAGCCTTGGAAATTGCTACTGAATTACTCAATCCAATTAAAAGTAGGCAAAGCAGTATAATAGAAAGGGGTGATAGTGGTGAGCATGATGGCAATGCTGATACCGGCAGCGATAGTAATTATAGTAATAGCAGTAATAGGAGCAGTAGTCCTGATGAATTCAAAGTAGGAGATGAGGCAGTGGACCGGATCAGTGCAGTTCCCTCAAAATCCTCCTTAAACGATGAGGCTCAGCCTGGAAGTGGTCAGCCACAAGTTGCAATGCTTAGCCCCGATGCTGATAGTCAGGTTACCAATGTAGCGTCTTCAGAAGAAAAAAAAGAATACGATCAATATATCGGTCTCATTTATAAGGAACTGGAAGGTAAAAATTATAAAATTATTTCTTATGAGAAGAAAAATAACGGGACTTGGGAATTTAAAGTATTTATATTTAACAAAAATGATGATAATATATTAGATAAAGAATTATTCATATTAGGGCAAGGCGGTACGATAACAATATGGGAAAACGAATCGTAATTATCGATGGAAACAGTTTAATCAACAGAGCCTATTATGCAGTGCAAAGGCCAATGATCACAAGAGGAGGACTGTATACTCACGGAGTATATGGTTTTCTTAATATTTTAAATAAAATGCATAAGGAGTATGCCCCCAACTATTTGGTGGTAACCTTTGACAGAAAAGCACCTACATTTCGTCATGAGGCTTTTACAGAGTATAAGGCGGGGAGAAAGAAAATGCCCCCTGAATTGGCAATGCAACTACCTCTTTTAAAAGAGGTTTTGGAGGCTATGAATGTAAAAATTCTAGAAATTGACGGTTTTGAGGCTGATGATATCATTGGTACAGTGGCAACACAGGCAGAAAAAGAGGGCATGGAACCCTTAATTATAACAGGTGACAAGGACGAGCTACAACTGGCTACAGATGTGACAAAGGTATTGATCACGAAAAAGGGTTTATCTGAATTTGAAATCTACGACCATGATGCTATGGTGGAAAAATATGGATTTACTCCAACCCAGTTTATCGATTACAAGGGGCTTATGGGTGATCAGTCTGACAATATTCCGGGGATTCCAGGTGTTGGTGAAAAAACTGCCCAAAAGCTTATTTTGGAATTTGGAAATATCGAAAATTTATTGGAAAACACTGAAAGCATCAGCAATGCAAAGCTGAGGCAAAAGGTGGAGGACTACGCTCAACAAGCTTTAATGAGCAAAACCTTGGCTACCATCAATACCAATGTGCCCATAGAGTACACCTTTGAGGAATGCACGGTAGAGGAGCCAGATTATAGCAAACTCATTGAGGTTTATAAAAAGCTGGAATTCAACAGCTTATTAAAGAAGCTTTCCATTCCATCAGGTTTAAGTTTGGAAATAGGGAACCTATCCGGAATCTCCGGGTCAAGTAATGGAAATGGATTTGGTTCTTCCGGATCAGATAGAGAAAAGGTGATTACGACTGTTACTTCCGGGTCAGGTGCAGAAATTGATCAACTATCAGCCTCCCAAGATTCGGTAGTAAGAATTTCTCCCTTTGCGGACTTTCAGGGGGAGGTGCAGATTATAGCTGATGAAGAAGCCTGGAGCAAGTTGGAAGAGGAATTGCTGAACCATTATAAGGGTGGTGCAAAACCCATTTATATAAAGGTTTTTAGTGACGGAAATCATAGAGATATCCCATTAGTTAACGGTATTTCAATTATGATAAACCATAAAATATATTACATTTATACAGAAAATAATAAAATTCTTTACGATAAAGTAAGAAGCATTTTGATTGGGAATGATTTTTCCTTTGTAGGACACGATCTGATCAAGGATTATTATGCTTTGATGGCAGGTATTGGCGATACCTCATTTCATTTTTCCACCACCTTTGACACTGCAGTGGCTCAATACCTCTTGGAACCCACAAAGAGCAACTATATTCTTAAAACCCTTTTATTGGAATACTTTCATGAGGATTTTATAGATGAAAAAGATTTTGTCAAAGATAAGGGGCAGGTAGATATTTTAAGTAACCAAGCGGAAAGTTATGGGGAATATGGCGGGAAATGGTGCTTGGCGGTAAAAGGCCTACAGGAAATTTTGTCTGAAAAGCTTTTGGAAGAGGATTTGAAACGAGTATACGAGGAAGTGGAGCTTCCCTTGATTCAACCCATGAGTGCTATGGAAGCTTTTGGTTTTAAGATAGATCGAAGGGAGTTAGTGGATGCAGGGGAGAAAATCAAGGAGCGGTTGACGGAACTGACAGAGCAAATTTGTCAGATAGCCGGGGAGAGCTTTAACATCAATTCACCATCCCAGTTAGGGGTGATCCTTTTTGAAAAATTGGAGCTGCCAAAGGGGAAAAAGACGAAAACCGGCTATTCCACCGATGCAGAGGTATTGGAAAAGCTCAGAGATAAGCATGAAATTATAGAATTCATTTTAGAATACCGCATGTTATCAAAGTTGAATGGAACTTATATAGAGGGCTTGTTGCCGTTGATTCATCTGGACGGAAAGATTCATGCGCATTTTCAGCAGACCATTACTGCCACCGGTCGCCTAAGCTGTACAGAGCCAAACTTACAAAACATTCCCATTAAGCAAGAGTTAGGCAGGAAACTGCGCAAGGCATTTATCCCTGAAAGTGAAGAATATGTTCTGGTAGGTGCAGATTACTCTCAGATTGAATTGCGGGTTTTAGCTCATTTGTCTCAGGATGCTTCCTTGCTAAAAGCATTTAATGAGGGGGAGGACATTCACAGGATTACCGCTGCCAAGGTTTTTGAAGTTCCTGAGGAGGAAGTGACGGATTTGCAAAGGAGCAATGCAAAGGCTGTAAATTTCGGCGTTATTTATGGAATGAGTGGATTTGGTCTTTCCACGGAGCTCTCTATTACCAGAAAAGAAGCAGATAAATATATTCAGGAGTACTTTAAAAAATATATAGATGTAAAGCTTTATATGGATGGGCTGGTGGCAGATTGCAAGCTGAAAGGTTACGTAACTACCATCATGGGTCGCAAGCGCATGATTCATGAAATCAAGGCTGGAAATTATATGGTACGTCAACTGGGAGAAAGGTTAGCCATGAATAGCCCTATTCAAGGCAGTGCAGCGGATATTATTAAAATGGCTATGATTAAGGTTTATGAAGAGCTCAAGAAAAGAAAGCTGCGTTCCAGGTTAATCCTTCAAGTTCACGATGAATTAATCATAGAAACTCATAAAGAAGAGTTGGAAGAAGTGAAAAAACTTTTACAGGAAAATATGGAAAAAGCTGTATCTCTCTCTGTAAAATTAGTAGCGGAAGTAAAGACTGCGGACAATTGGTATTTATTGAAATAAGTTTTACACGTCGTAAATAGGATAACAATATGAAGGTGATCGGATTAACTGGTGGTATCGGAACAGGCAAGACCACAGTTTCTAATTATTTAATAGAAAAGGGCTACTCCCTAATAGATGCGGATAAAATGGCCAGGGAGTTGATGAATGGACAAACGGAGGTGAGCCGACAGGTTATCCACCAAGTTGCAGAAGCCTTTGGAGAGGATATCCTGCAAGAGGATGGACTTCCCGACAGAAAAAAATTGGGAAGTATCGTCTTTGGGGATGAGGGTGCCAAAAAATTACTGGAGGAAATTACTCATAGTAGGATTTTTTCCCTGATTCACCAGTCTATTGAAGAAGGGAAGCTAAGGGGGAGTGAGGTACTTTTTCTGGATGCCCCCTTATTATTTGAGACGAATTTAGATCACTATACGGATGAAACCTGGCTTTTAGATTTGGAGGATGAACTTAGAATCCCTAGAATCATGGAAAGGGATGGTTTGTCCACAGAGGAAATATTACAGCGTATCAATCACCAAATGTCGTCAGAAGAGAAGCGAAAAAGAGCCTCTGTGGTTATTGATAATTCCGGAACCATAGAGGAGCTTTATGAAAAGATAGACTGCCTTTTGAAAGACGTTTAATCTAATTTAAGATAAAATTCTTTGCTGTATTATGATGGCAACATTGCTTATGTGGGCTTTAAGGAGGATAATGGAGGGTTTGTGCCGACTAATTCTTTCTATAAAAGGATATTGCAAGAATTGGGGGGTGTAATACCCTCTTTTTTTCTTTTTCATTACCAAAAAATTAAAAAAATTGCTGAAAATTCGTTTAAATTTCAGCAATTTCGTCCTTTTCGGACAGATTGTGGTGCGGTCGATGGGACTTGAACCCATACTCTTGCGAACACGGCCCTCAACCGTGCGCGTCTGCCATTCCGCCACGACCGCAAATTCATTAACTTGTACTATTATATAATTGTTTTAACTTTTCGTCAACAGAATTTTGCAATCTTTATTTACTTTATAAAATCTATTATTATGCTAAGACAAAGCATTGACGAAAAGTACATAAGTGCTATAATTTGTATAAATAATTTTAAGGTGATTTTACTATGGCTAACTTAAAAACTCTATGAATATCCAAGTGGATAATGATATAAAAATTCAAGCTGAAACCTTTTTTCTGAGCTTGCACTTAATATAATATAAGCAGAGAGCAAGGAAACTAATAAGAGGATTTGTAAGGCAAATGAAGTAGAAGCTCCTGGCAGGACATGTGTCCTAAAGATCGTATACATCTGACAGTAAGTGATCTAAACCAATGGTCAATTTCTAATTTTTTTACCTTAAAATTATTTATCTAAAATATAATATATTTTGTCACAACTTATCTTGCACCGCTGTCTAATAAGGTGAAATAAAAAAGGAGGAATTTATGGACAATCAAAACTTAGAATTAGTGGATAAAGCTGTAAGCGGTGATAGACAAGCCTTACAGAGTCTTATCCTCAGTGTGGAAGATATGATTTACAACCTTTCATTGCGTATGCTCGGTAGCCTACACGATGCCGAAGATGCAACACAAGAAATCATAATCAAAATCATCACACAGTTATCTACCTTTCGCAAGGAGAGTGCCTTTTCCACTTGGGTTTATCGAATTGCTACCAATTATTTAATCAACTGTAAGAAATCTATGTTTGCACAGCACCCACTTAGCTTTGAATTTTATGGTGAAGATATTAAAGCAGGGTTTATTCCCAATACAGATGATCTCCTGCAAAGGGTGGACGAAAACATTTTAGCCGAGGAATTAAAATTGTCATGCACCAATGTAATGCTGCAATGCCTTGACCCTGAAAGCCGCTCTATCTATGTTTTAGGGGTAATGTTTAAGGCGGATAGCAAGGTCTGTGGAGAAATACTTGAAATTACCCCTGAAGCATATCGTCAACGGCTTTCACGTATACGCAAAAAGGTTGGAGAGTTTTTAAGCGAATACTGTGGTTTGTCCGAAAAAGGAAACTGCGATTGTAAAAAGCGTGTGGGATATGCAATCAGAAGCCAACGATTAAACCCGAAAAACTTGGAATACAGCGATTTAGAAAAGCTTGATGACACAGTTACATTTAGCTTTACACAGGCAATGGAGGAAATGGACGAGTTGTCCCTTGTTTTTTCAAATTTGCCCAAATATCACTCTCCTAAAGTTATCAGAGGTTTTCTTGAAAAGCTCCTGGATTCCAAAAACATGAGTATTATTAAAGGGGAAACCCAAGAGGTAGCACATGTCAAGAACACCTAAAATCAAAGAATTAGCGAACACAAGACTTGCAAGCGGATACGGTGGTTGGATTTATTGCGAAACTTGTAACAAAACCATCGGATATCTCTGTTATGTTACTTATGACAGCTTCAAATTGTCTTATAATTGTAAATGCGGTGGGTGTGGTCATATGCACATAGCCTTTGATGATGACGGTTCTGCAAGAAGTGCCATTGAAAACAAACTGATAATTATCAAAAATCGCCTGTGCTGTCCCTCCGACCAATCGCCGCTTTTCACCATTCTTGATAAAAATTTGGATAGATACAATTATGAGGTTGTATGCAAGGCTTGCAATACAAGGTATACAGAGGGCATTTCTCGTAACAATATGGGGTGATGAGAAAGCTATCGATGCAAAAACACCGAAAGAAAGATGTAGGGGCGGCTAATGACCGCCCCAAGCATTTTGGCAGATAGGAGACGGTTCTTAACTGCCCCTATCGTGGAAATTTATAAAAATTAATTATATTTAACAGGAAAGCTCTAACCTAACTGTTTAAGCAACCGGATATAGTGGTTTGCCTCTCGAAGCACATGGTCTGCCAAGAGAGGTAAAATAATACTCCTGATCTTACATTCATTGATTCCTTTGGTGCCTGCTTCCTTGAAGTCACGAAATTCCACGGTTTTTTGTATGGTTGTTTCTGTGACATTGCCAATTGTCATGTCTGAAGCAGCTTTTGTAGCATCTAACAAGGCTTGATACTCCACAGCAAAATTATTGGCTGTAAAGATAAGGTTCTTTTCGGTGGGGTCAAGTAACCCTCGTATAAATTCTGCATGCTCCATCATAATGTTATCCCAAAATAGTTCGGTTCCCTTCATACTATGTTCGGGATTTTGATGATTTTCTAGGGCATCCAAATGGCTTCTATACATTTCGGCCTCATGAATAATATGCTCAATATTTAATGAATAATTGGTTATGAACATGTAGCAAGAGAGCACATTGTTTAGTACTGCCCTTTTAAACTCAATAAGTCCGTCTAATATTGGCATGGTACTTTCATTGAGCTGGCTTACCTGATTTATTAATGTTGGGGTTATTTGGGGATTGATTTCACCGTAAAGATTTGATTCCAATTTGGTAATTTCTTTGTCTATGACTATTCCGGTAAAGTTCTGGGTTTTTTGCTCACTTCCTAAGGTGTAATCTGTGACAATTTCACCGGAGGCAGCAACAGTTGGGCTGATAACTCCATTACCTAATACTACAGCATTGTATAAGATGGTCTCAAATTGCTGTTTGTATTGGTCTGCAACTTCGGAAAAGTTGGCATTAACGGGAGTAAATCCAGCCTTAAGGAACAGGGCGTGTTCTTTCATAATTCGAGCAAAAAACATATGTAATTCAAGGGAAAGAACTACATATTGTCGATCAGTTATCATAAGGTAACCTCCTTCACATTTATAAGGTTATAATATGCAGAATCTTAAAAATGGTGAGTACAATGATTCTATTGAATCTGAGTATATAATTAAATACCATAGACATATTAGATAAATCAGATATATTAGAATTAGATAAATTAGAAAGATTAGACAAATTATATCTTGATCAGTTTATTATTTTTATCTTTTGACGTCTGATGGGGGCGGAGTCTCACCGCCGTGCAAATGTGTCACAGTGGGAATGGGCCATTGCTATACACTGTCAAATAAGGTTGTTGCCTTTAAATTATATATATAAGCCAAGCAGGCTGCGTAGTCTTTCATTAAATACCTCCTTAAAAGGGAATAGTATATTTTATGCCGTTTAGATGAACTTAGTTATGGTTTAAGCTTAAGTTTTGGGAAAAATGTAATATTCTACCGTTTAATTATTAAAGCAATGTAAGGTTCATGCAGTATTGTCTTATAATTAAAAATCGTATATAATAGGTATCAGATTTGGGGGTGTTGTGATGTCTGTAAATGGAATAATAAAATTCTATGTTTATTGGTGTCAAGAGGGTTGGCAGTTAAGGAGTTAAAGGAAAATGAGTAATAAACCAAAAGTAGCCTTTGTATGTGTACACAATTCTTGCCGAAGTCAAATTGCGGAGGCTTTGGGCAAACACTTGGCCGGTGATGTATTTGAAAGTTATTCTGCAGGCACAGAGGTAAAATCCAAAATAAATCAAGATGCAGTAAGACTTATGAAGCAACGATATGGTATCGATATGGAGGAAACCCAAC
>CAYWVS010000027.1:22583-25528 GCA_964461765.1 uncultured Anaerovorax sp. | reverse complement strand
TATCGATATGGAGGAAACCCAACGATCAAAGTTGATAGAGGAAATTCCACCTGTGGATATTGTTATCACTATGGGATGTAACGTAAATTGCCCGTATTTGCCCTGCAATCATCGTGAAGATTGGGGACTTGACGATCCTACCGGAAAAAATGATGAAGAGTTTTTAATTATCATTGAGGAAATTGAATCCAAGATAAAAGCCTTAATTGGCCAGATATTATCGGGTAATATTGGTGTGAAAAGCACAGCTTTAAAAAATTAAATATCGTAAGTATTTAAGAAAAACAGAAATTAAAATAAGTGAAAGCCCTAACATCAAATAGAAGAAATAAATGCAATTATTTATATGATGCTAGGGTGAAAAGCTTAATATTAATAAATAATTAAAATTCAAAATCCAAATATATTATTTATTTATATAAAATTAACACATCAAATTGGGTCAATATTATTTATAACTTTTGATCCCGATATCATTTTTATAAAAAAAATGGATTATTATATTGACAAAAAGGTATTTATAAATATAATAAGCATATAGATAAATTTAAATATGTTAATATGATTATGTTAGATTTAAAATCTAAATTATGTTGCATTGTAACAGAGGGCTTTGTGCTTTGCACACAATGAATGAATGTAAAATCTGATTATGTTAAATTAATACTTTTATGCTTTCACACGGATATCACATTATCGGGTTTTACACTCTAAAATGGACTATGAGAAAGGCAATAATTATGTTGGAGTCTGTGGGACTATTTATACAAAATCAAGTTTTAGGGATGCGCTGGCTAAATGATTTAATCGGGAAGTTGTTAACTTCAGTTGGAATTGACATTCATGACAAGCTAGGCGGAAGCATACAGTTTTTTATTTATGATATTATTAAGATTTTAGTGCTTCTATCAACATTGATTTTTCTAATTTCATATATTCAAAGTTATTTTCCACCGGAGAGAACAAAAAAAATATTGGGCAGATATAAAGGTGCTGCTGCAAATACCATGGGAGCACTGCTTGGCACAGTAACCCCATTTTGTAGCTGCTCATCAATACCTCTATTTATCGGTTTTACCAATGCAGGGCTTCCCGTTGGTGTTACATTTAGTTTTTTGATTTCTTCACCTCTGGTAGACTTAGGTGCTTTTATCTTGCTGACTTCAATCTTTGGATTTAAAATTGCCCTCACATATGTCATAGTAGGGATTTTTTTAGCAGTCATAGGGGGCACTTTAATAGATAAACTGGGAATGGAGGAGCAAATAGAGCAATACATTCGTACAGGGGTTTCGGTAGATTTGGAGCAGGAAGAGCTCACAAGAAGGGAGCGTCTTACATATGCAAAGGAACAGCTTGAATTTACTGTCAAAAAAGTATTTTGGTATGTAGTTGTTGGCGTAGGGATCGGTGCGATCATTCACAATTGGATACCTCAGGAAATCATTCAAAACATACTTGGTGCCGAAAATCCATTCTCCGTATTGATAGCTACCGCTGTGGGAATTCCCATGTATGCAGATATTTTCGGCACATTGCCAATCGCAGAGGCTTTATTTTACAAAGGTGTTGGTCTCGGAACCATTCTTTCCTTTATGATGGCGGTAACAGCTCTTTCCTTGCCTTCACTGATATTGTTACGGAAGGCAGTTAAACCAAAGCTACTGGTAATATTTACAGGAATTGTAGCAGCAGGAATAATAATTATTGGGTACGCTTTTAATACCTTGAAATTTTTAATAATTTAAGGATGGAACTCAGTATCATCATCCTTAAAGGAGAAACTTATGGACAAATATATAGAAAATGCAACAATTATTAAGGCATTATCCGATGCTACAAGATTAAAAATCTTGGATATGCTTTCCTGTGGGGAGCTGTGTGCTTGCATCATTTTAGAGGATTTTAATATAACTCAACCCACATTATCATACCATATGAAATTGCTTACTACAGCGGGATTGGTGAATGGCAGAAAGGAAGGTTCCTGGGTTCATTATAGTTTAAATGAAGAAGGAATTAAAAATTTAAAATTTTTTTTAGAAGATATTACAACAGAAACTGCAGACTGTATCTGCAATGTGAAAGGAGAGTGAAACATGGAAATCAAAGTGTTGGGCACAGGGTGTAAAAAATGTAATGAGACAGAAGAATTGGTGAAAAGGCTTGTTGCACAAAACAACGTAGATGCAACCGTAGAAAAGGTTACAGATGTGGTAGAAATTGCAAAGTATGGAGTGATGCTTACCCCATCCGTTGTAATTGACGGCAAAGTAAAGATTGTAGGTAAAGTCCCAAAGGAAAAGGAAATTCTTACACTACTAGGAATTTAGAATTAAATAATAGCATTTACTAAAAGAGAAGAAAGAAAAGGAGAAAATAAAATGAGAATGTTAGCAGAATTTTTCCCGGAATTTTCAGAAAAATTAGATGAGATTGACAAAATTTATGAAGAAAAAAGATCTATTGACGAAAAAACATATCAGTTCATCTGCTTTGCACTATCCATCAAGGGCAGATCTAAGCCGTGCGTTCTAAAGCATTTTAAAGGTGCATTGGAAGCCGGAGCTACAGTGGAGGAGCTTACCTATATCTTAGCACTTACCATGAGGGAAGCAGCAGGAGCGGATGACTGCTGGACTCATGATGTACTGGGGGATTGGTCAGAAATCATTGCAGGCAATGTAGATTGCAATTGCAAGAAGTAAATATTTTTATTTAAAAGAAGATTAAATATGTAATTAAGATTTTATAGTTCCTTAAATAAAAAACATTGAAATGACAGAATCAAAGATTCTTATTTCCAAATGTCGCCCCAAAGGGCGACTCTTAGCAAGGTACGTTCTTTGATATGATCTCATATGGTCTTCGATTCCTACATAATTAAAACTAATGAACCACTGAAAACGATTCCTACATAATTAAAACTAATGAACCACTGAAAA
>CAYWVS010000027.1:0-22483 GCA_964461765.1 uncultured Anaerovorax sp. | reverse complement strand
TAATGAACCACTGAAAACGATTCCTACATAATTAAAACTAATGAACCACTGAAAACGATTCCTACATAATTAAAACTAATGAACCACTGAAAATTCAATGATTTTCAGTGGTTTTCATCAAGTTATCAATAAGAAATGAATAATTTATGCTCAAATTCGTCACATCTACAAACCATATTCCCGGGCCATCCACACATTAACTTACAACACTGTTGGGGTGGAGGATAAGGGGGATGCGGTGGAGGATAAGGTGGGTGTGGGGGATAGGGTGGATGTGGGGGATGAGGTGGTTTAGGCGGTTTGGGTACCAGTCGCTCCACGTTTTCCAAGTTTGACTGCAATAGCATCTGCATCTTATTCAAATTATTAATGATAGAGTTTACACTGTTGTTAACTGCTAAAACATCATCAATATTTCCATTTTGACATTTAAATTTGTTTAAAACAAATTTAATTTTTTCGCTTTCAGCATCCATTAATTTTGATAAGCTGATTTCCTCCATGGCAATTGAGGTTAGCAGTAAATTTACAGCATCATTAAAGGTTATATTTATATCCGGTTTTATATCCGGAATATTTGGCATTGACATAATAAAAATACTCCTTACATTTTAATCACACCTATAACGCATAGGTCATAGTATAGGGGTATGACTTGATTTTGTCAGTGTGAAACGTCACATCCTGTAAAGGTAACAATCAACAAAAATACCTATACTCATAATTTTAATTTATTTATATTCTATTAAGATATGTCTGTCGCAAATAATTATTTTATGAATTATTTGCATTATGACATTTCTTTTTGCCTCAATATTAAGATGATGCCACAAAATAACACTGTTATAGATGTTTGAAAGCTTTTCTGCTGATAGACTAGTGCTAAATTGCAGGGTGTATTCCCATTGCTTTATGGGGCACTTCTTTTTTATTTTTTCATCATGATGGTAGGATATATCTGAAATTAGTTCTTTTATCTTTTCTGAACCTTTCAGATTGTCTTGAAGCAAATTTTCTTTATTCATTAATAAATAAACCAATAGTTCATACTGAATAATTTGCTCCATGATTTCTAAAGGAATGGAATTGACATACGGACAAGATGATTTATTCCTTCCTGAACAGTACAAATATTTATATTCCTTAGATTTGGTTTTATAGGACTTGATATGATAATTACACCCGCAGCCACATTGAACCAAGCTTTGTAACCATGTGGTATAATTGTTGTTATGAATTCTGGTTGAACGCCTTTTCAAAAGAGCATATTGAACATCTAACCATAAGGAAGCCTTAATCAAACCATTGTGTAAACCAAGTGTGACAAAATCACCTGTTAAGTCTACAAATTTAGGTTTTTTTCTGTTTTCAGCATTTCCATAAACCAAACAACCCTTTTGCCCCATATACTCCCTAACATCATTGTTCATGGTAGCACCCAAACCCATAAGATAATCATAAATCTTTTGGTCTGCTTTTACATAAACAGGATTGCGTAAAACCCTCGCAATAGTGGTGCTGCTCCAATTTTTCTTTTGCCGTGTGAGGACATTTTTCTCATTGAGCCAATTTGCGATATTATCTAAGGTTTCGCCATTAGAATACTTGACAAAAATTTGTTTTAATATAGGACTTTCAATTTTATTTTCTTGAAACATATAGGTTTTGAGTCCGTTTACCCGGGTTTCTACTTTTGTAAATCCAAAGGGTGCGTAGCCTCCTAAATACAATCCTTTTTCGCCTCGTGCATAATAATTGTCGGTAATGCGTTTTTGTATAGTTTCTCGCTCCAACTCTGCAAACATCATGATGATATTCACCATGAGCTTTCCCATGGGTGTAGAAGTATCAAAATCTTCACCACATGAAATAAAAGTTACATTATGGCGAATAAATTCTTCTCTTAAATGAAGAAAATCTATAAGTGAACGGCTAATACGATCAAGCTTATAGACAATGATTTTGGATATACTTCCTTTTTTTACTTCATCCATCATTCGCTGTAATTCGGGACGGATCGTAGATTTGCCTGAAAAGCCTTTATCTGAGAATATTTCTATTTGTTCTTTATCTGCCGGTAAAACCTTAGACCGGCAAGTGTCTATTTGTGTTTCTATTGAAATACTGTCTTTTTTGTCGACAGATTGCCTTACATATATTGCAATCACAGCTTTGACCTCTTTTGTTTAATATTCGGCAATTAACATATCTAAACGAGTTCTTTTCTTTTGAAAATTTATTTAATCAGTCAAAGTTTCTTTGCCTTTTTCCTCATTATATGCATTTGCACTTTCTTACGTTCCTTCCACAAAATGTATGTTAAATAAAAAATAGAGGTGAATTCGTATGTCAATGCCAAATATTCCTGATATCACTCCTGATATCACTATAACTTTTGAACAATGTTATGCAATGATGCTAGCATCAATCGCTTTAGAAGAGATGGCTCAGTCCCACATCATGAATGCTGAAGCTGAAAAGCTCCAGTATGTTCTTGGAACACTTGCAGGAACAACTCCACCTTCTCCACCTTCAATTGACCAACTTCTTGCTGTAAACGATAGCATTTGCATGACACTGCGTAATGTTGTGAAGAATCAAATGTTGCTTGGATTCAAGCTTGAAGATGCTATTAATGCGTATGGAATGTAGTGAAAACCAAATAACTGCAAAACGGCGGAGGCATAGTCCTACCGCTGTTTTTTACCCCATGAAACCTAAGAATAATTATGAAAAGGAGGCAAAGTTATGTCTTTTCCCAATATACCCGATATAACTCCGGCAATCGAAATAGAAAAGGATCAGTGTGTAAGTATGCTTCTGGCCTCGGTTGCTTTGGAAGAAATGGGTTTATCGCATATCATCAACGCCGAAGCAGAAAAGATTCAGTATGCAGTCGGAACCCTTGGTGATCTTGGTTTGACTAGCCCTGCAACAATTGATCAGGTGCTGGCAATCAATGACTCTGCATGCAATGCACTTAGAAATGTTATAAAAAATGAAATGTTATTAGGTATGAAAATGGAGGACATCATCTGGTTATATGGTTGGGAAGTTTATCTCAACATTGTAACTGTAACTGCTGAATTTGATGGCGGCACAGTCACTGCCAGCGACAAAGCCTATTATCACACACAAGGAGGTGCTGCGTAATGAGTATTATCGGTGGAATTAATTTTGGAAATCTAACCGATTATTTGTTTTTCTTTGAAAATGGAAGTGAAAGAGCTGACTGGCATGATGCCAAGCACGGATATCTCGGTGGCGTAGCGGTAAACGGTATTACGGCCACCCAGCAGACCAATGGAAATATTCCTTATGCTGGAACCATATTTACCAATGACACCACGTTAAGTGACTGGCAAGATATCGTAAATGCCAACCCCGGTCAAGCATTTGCTTCGATGAATCAAAATTTATTGATTAACAATCTTAGAACAAATTTGATAAATGCGTTTCATCAAATCAATGCTCTTGCAGTAACCACAGGATTTGAATCTGTTAGTGCTCAATCGTTGGATGGATTAAACACGCAAAATAACATTAATAAAATTTTTGTTATTAATATAACATCAGGTTTTGACGTGAATGAACCCATTAATATAACCGGGGATCCAGGTGATGTGTATATTCTACGCTGGGATGAGGATGCTGATCCTTCAAATGGTTACCAGGGAAGGGTTCGGTTTCGTCAGGGCGGAGCGATTGTCCCCCACGGAGGCCTCACGGCAACCAATTTTATTAATGTAGCAGGACAAATTGACTCGGCAGGTGGTGGCAATGCTCCTACAGTGCCATATCCACAAGGTCCTCGGTATAACAATGGAACAGGCGCACTGATTAATGGTGGCAGCGATTGGACAGCGGGAGGATTTTTCACCGGATACTGGCTAACTACTGGAAAACCCACTATCCATGATCCCGTAACAGGGCTTTGGTACGGGATAACGTCATCTTTAAGTGACGCAACCTTTGTAGGAGGTTGGTACACGCTCACAACTCAGTTTATTTTAACTGCACAGTCGGGTGGTGTATATATCTCACCTAATCCCGCAACTCTTGAACAGCCAGGAATCGATGTGAAGAAATATGTTTCACCGGATAATGGAATCAGTTGGTACGATGCTGAAACAGCACCGGGACCCGATATTCCCTCCACTATTTTGCCTCAGTTTAAGTTTGTGGTGACTAATATAGGTGATGTGCCATTGAGCAACATCACATTGACTGACAGTGTATATGGATCACTTCCGATCGTGAACTCATTGCCTGTAGGCACTTCGGAAACCATAGTGATCACTAGATTGTGGAGCGAGGGACAGCACGAAAATGAGGCAGTTGCTTCCGGAACCTATCTCACTGAAATCGTTTCGGCTAATGATTTTTCTCATTATGTAGGAATCCAAGTGCAGTCTCCTGAAGTTCAAATTATCAAATATGTATCTCCTGATAGAGGTGTAACTTGGATAAATGCAAACACTCCACCAGGTCCAACCATTTTGCCAGACATTCAACCACAATTTAAATTCGTTGTGACTAATGTTGGTTCAGAAGACTTAACCAATATAATTGTTACTGATGATAAGTTTGGAATTGTTGGTAGTGTTGCCACCCTGCCGGTAGGTCAAAGTATATTTTTCCTCTATACAGCGGCATGGGAAGAAGGTCAACATGTTAACACCGCAACTGTAACCGATGATCAAGGTGTAACCGATGAAAATTCTGCTTATTACACCGGTGTTCGGGGTAATCCCAGCATTACGGTTAAGAAGTATGTTTCCCCTGATGAGGGAACAACTTGGTTTGATGCAGATATTCCTCCCGGTCCAACTGTCTATTCCAATATACAGCCTCAGTTTAAATTCGTGGTAACCAATACAGGAAATGTGCCACTGACACTGGTGTCACTAACAGACAGTGTCTACGGTGTCATTTCTGTGGGTGGAAACCTATCCGAAGGTTCTTCCTTTACCACTGTTATCACAAGGCCTTGGAGTGAGGGACAGCATGAAAATCAAGCAACTGCTACTGGAAATTACGGAGAAAGTACGGTTTCGTCCTCGGATTACGCTCACTATTTCGGTGCTGAGATAACTACTCCGGGTATTAATATTGAAAAGTTTGTGTCAGTGGATAACGGAGTAACTTGGATTCATGCCAACACTAGCCCAGGTCCGTTGCTTCCTACCGGTTTTACACCAAAGTTTAAGTATGTGGTGACAAATGTGGGTAACCAGATATTGACAAATATTAATGTGAATGACAACGTGTTAGGACCCATTGGAACCTTGCCTGAACTTGCAATAGGCGAGTCCTTTCAGTGGATCGTATAAGATTTTTCCACAAATGTTATAACACACTTTCTTTAAATGGCTCTCTTGTAGAGCCATTTGGAGTTTTTTGTGGTTTTTTGATTTCCTACACTTTGGTGTAGTATACAGCTATCATCCCCCGTGCTATAATATAAACAAAAGTGAGGTCTGATTAAAGTTTATTTGGATTACTCAAGCAGTTCGGGGGTGAGTTCTTGAACCATTTTGATGCTACATTAGAGAATCATATGAAAAAATGCGATAGTTTAGCTATGGCAGAGCTGCTAAAAGATATTGCTAAAATAGATGTAAGTGAGGCACTTGTACAAACAGTTAGTATTATCCCATTTAGTGAGCAGAGTGGGGATGTTAATACTTTATTTGTGGCAATGTATCTACAAATGCGGATTATGCTGGTTTCCGGGCAAATTCCGTCCGCGAAGCCAATGCTTAATAATATAGAAGAAAAAATAATGATGGCCGGAGCAGAGCATTTACTTCGTAGCCATGAAGAAGACGGTTTTCTCTATTCAATGGGCAATGACATGGATAAGATGAAAATTACAGCAAGTTTGCAGATGACCGCAAAGGGGCAACCCATAGTCTACTATGGTGAAGAGATCGGTATGAGCGGAGAAAACAACTGGTCAATTTATGACAACCGACAGGACTTTAATTGGGATAATACTGCCAACAACGCTCTATTACAGCACAACACAAAGCTATTGAACATTCGGGCAGAGTATAGCAAGCTATTCTCAAAGGGAACCCGCGCTAAGGTGAATGGTGGTGGGGCAGATAAATATATGGTATTTAGCCGCAGTTATGAAAATCAAATGGCTTTGGTAGGGCTTAATCTAAAATATACTGAGGAAACTGTTCAAATAAGCACAGGACTTTCAAAAGGTATTACTATTTTTGATAAATATAATAACAAAACCTATACAACAGATGCAAACGGTACTATAATCATTTCCATTCCACCATCACAAGAGGGAGGAACTGCTATCTTGATCGCTAGTCTTCCTGTTCCTCCTACAGGAAATGGCACCGGTGGTGGAACAACCACACCGCCTGGAACTACAAATCAGGTTACTATTTCAGGCAACACTGCAACAGTAATGGCAACATCAACCGATAAAGTGGCAACAGCAACCATCTCTGCTTCGGACTTTGAAAAGATTTTAAGTATGCAAAATGGAAGCCTCAAAATTGAGAGTCCTATTGTAACTATAACCTTTGACAGTAAGGCAAAATCAGCTATTGCCGCAGCAGGCAAAGGTGATGTAAAGATTACTGTCAGTGCGGTTGCAACGAGTACACTTTCAGCGCAGCAACAAGCCGCTGTTTTAGGGCATCCTGTATATAACTTTTCCATTATGGTAGGAAAAAACACAGTCTCCAGCTTTGGAGATGGAAAGGCGAAGATTTCCATTCCCTACACCCCTGCGGCAGGTGAAAACCCAAATAATATTGTGATTTATTATTTATCAAACGACGGAAAAGTTCAAAAAAAGCCCACCTGTCAATATAAAAACGGACAGATTACCTTTATAACCAACCATTTTAGTAAATACGCAATTGCCTATAATATGGTAACCTTCAATGACATTGCCAAGCATTGGGGAGAAGATGCCATGAATTTCGTGGCGGCGAGGGGGCTGTTTAGCGGGATAGGCAACGATAAATTTGGCCCAGATGATGAAATTACGCGTGAGCAAATGGCAGTAATCTTTACTAATTATCTAAAATTTATCGATAAAGGTCCAATTGGAAGTTGGATGAAAAATCTTCCTTATACAGATAAAGACCAAATTTCCAAATGGGCGATTGAAGGGGTTGCATTTGCCACAATCAAAGGTTTATTCACAGGCAAAGATGGCAATCATTTCGACTCACAAGGCACAGCTACGAGAGCCGAGGTTGCGGCAGTGGTAGAGAGGTTTGTAAGATCGATAACAGAATAGAAGTGAGATAAAAAAATAAGTGATGAATTTAGGAGGTGTGGTTTAACACGACATCATAGCTAAGGGATTAGCATGATAATTTTTAACCACACCTCCGTAAAATTTCTTATGACATTTCAGAGAATGGCTATTTTTATGACTACTAAAATTTTTTGAAATTCCGAATTATCGCTTAGGCTTATCTTGACAGTCCCTTAGGAGAAATTGGCTCCTCGAATATCGAACGGCTATAATCAAAACATCTTTATGATCTTCATCAATACGATAAACGATTGTAAAATTTTTTACAAATAATTGGCGATAACCTTTTCCTGCATAAGCACCTACACGCCTTGTGGGGAAACGATTTGGCATAATTTCTAAGGATAAAATGGCTTCTTCCAATTTGTCTAATAAATTCTCTGCTGCCATTGGTGCAGCCAATTCGGTAGCAATATAACCGTATATTTCGTCTAAGTGAGCGTAAGCGTTGGAAAGTAGTTTTATGGTGTATTTATCCAAAGTGCTTCCTCCGCAGAGATGAAAGAGCCTCTTTAGCATCATGCAATATCCCGGTAGCCTTGTACTCTGCTTCTGATAGAGCAATTTCCCAGTCAAGCTCATTTTCGTCAAGCATAGCTTCATAGGTTTCAATGCTCATTACAACTAAATCACCATAACCGTTTTTAGTGATAAAAATAGGCTCATTTTTCGTGTGGCAAATTTCAGAAATCTCGTTTGTATTTCTAAGGTCGGTAATTGGTCTTATTTGCGGCATGTAATCGCCCTCCTTTTAATGTACGTTATTATAACATAGTATTGTACAATAAACAAGAACGAAAATTTTGAGTCTAACCTATTTGTACTAAATGTTCTTGCCTTATTGCCCTACACACGTGATATTAATTTATATATCCTTGTTTATTTAATTTTGGTTATTAAACTGATTTACTAATTAATCCAAATAAATTAATTGCGGATAAGACCGCCGCAGAATTGATTACAAATTTTGATAATAGACTATTCATCCTATTATTTTTATGGTTTCTAAAACCATAATGTAAAAAAGCGTGTACGATTAAGAGAATATCTACTACATAATAGAAAATGAGGTAATGGCTAAGCCAAAAATAAAATAGTAGTACATACATAGGAATATGAAGTAAGGTGAAAACTTGATATGCTCTTTCTTCACTCATATTTCTAAAGAAGATTATCATAGTCCATTCTTTACCTCTTATGGCATCCATTTCATGTATGAGTAGCAATGAAATGATAAAAATAAAAACTAAATTATAAAATAGGTCCATACAATACCGTTCCTTACAAAACAAATCAAAATAAATATAATTCATAACAATTTAATGATACCGGGGTTATAAGTCTAATGTTTTTTTTATAATTAAAATTTCAACAAATTATTAATTTTCATTAATAAATTAACATATTATCTTGTGATTAGGTTTATTATTATATCTTTTGGCCCTGATCAATAATAATTATTTTCTTAGTTAGAATATCATAAATTTAATTAGAATACTATAAGTTTACGAAAGTTTGGATTATGGCTTAGTCTTTTTTGATTTGCTGTCAAGTTAGACTAAATTAAAAATTAGTATTTTATATAGACAAGATTACAAGATTCATGGGTAAGCTTTTAAATATTCTTTATAAAGTTATTGATAAATTTACAAAAGTAAATTCAGATATTTTTTTACCCTCCCCAGAATCAAGTACAGAAACTGATTATATCCCTTCCAACCGATCTCAGAATAAAAGAACTAAACTTCAATTCAATCATAAAATTAAGTTAGTTCATTTTATTTTACAATACGAAATGTGTAGCTTATAAATTTGTTACTTAAGCATTAGACAAAAATCATTTTTCTCGGTACAAGTGCTGCTTTGTGGCAATAGTAACTATCATTGTTTTATGCAAAATCTTCAAGATAAAATGGAATGGGGATTGTGCAGATTAGGAGTCGACGATAGTTATTTGAAAAAGACAATTTTTTTTAAACAAAACAGAAAATATAATAGGATTTCTAAAAGAGAAAATGGCAGGTTAATAATCTTGAAAAAAGGTAGCCTGAATCAAGTAATCTTACATATTAAATATCTATTTAAATTTTAACGTTTGAACAGGGGAGGTGCTCATAATAAGCACCCTATAACTTATACATATTAACTTATTACCAACAGGGAAATAAAAATGAGAAGAATAATAAAGATAACTTATAATAAGGCTCGTGGTATGCCTGATTGAGGGATGGATGGAATTGTAAAGATTTGATTTGGAGATATATAACTTTTATACTATTATCATTTAAATTATAAAAATAATGTTTTTAAATATCAAATATGATTGAACTTTATCAAAAATAATATTATAATTAACATGAAAATAAAGCATAGAAAAATTATGTATAATAAAACTTAAACTTTATTGTTATTCGATTTCTTATAGATTTTATTAACAAATTTACCAACAAGAGTTTTTGCAAAGTGTGTAGTGTACCATCTTGCAATGCTTGCCAAGGAAGTTTACCGACTAAAAACCCTATTACAATAAGAGTGTATGTTACAACAGGCTTATTGACAACGGAATGATGAAAAAGAATTAAAAGAAAAAGCAAGGTATAAGCGCTGGAACAATGTCAAAACTTGCAAAAGATGAATGTGTTAATCATTCTGTTATTCTGCGGATATGCGAAGCCCTTAATTGTGATATCGGCGATATTATGGAGATTATTAAGGAGGACAAAATGCCTTTTAATGAAGATACAAGGGTAAAGATACCTGCGACGATTCAATTTATAAGGGTAGGCTACAACTATCAGTCCTTAAAAACTGCGGATATTGATGGGGACACAAAGATATTTAGAAACCTAATAAAACCTGCTTTAGAGAAGATTAACAAAAAGAGCTTCAGCGATGATGAAATCAGTGAGGTTATTTCTGATATTCACGAAATGATAAAAAACAATGACCTCGGTAAAGAATTTTACACTTGGCTTATTAACCCTACCGACAAAGTAAAACTTATTGATTTTAAAGATATATACAATAACGATTTTTTTGTTGTGGACGAGCTTGTGTTTGGTGAAACAGCGGAGGGGTCTTTTCGTCCGGATATAAATATTTTGATTAATGGCATTCCTTTAGCTTTTCTTGAAGTAAAAAAGCCTAATAATGAGGGCGGCATTCAAGCTGAGTTCAAGCGAATGATAAATGATAGATTTGAAAAGTTAGAACATAAAAAGTATTTCAATATGCTACAAATCATTGCGTTTTCAAACAATATGGAATACGAAACAGATGATACTGATGACGACCCTAAAGCAGGTTCTTTTTACACCACACCAAATGGCTTTAAAACATCTTTTAGTTTTTTACGAGAAGAAGAAAAGGACTTTGCTACGCTCCGTGAGGTGAGTGAAGATGAAGTGCGTTTTGTGCTAACCGATAACAAGTATAGAGCTGCAGAGTACGACACGGCGGAATTTAAGATAAACTTATCAAGTGAAACCCCTTGCAATAGGTTTGTAACTTCGCTTTTCTCCCCTGAAAGGATATTGTACTTACTGCGATATGGTATAGCCTATGTAGACGAAAAAGTGCCTGAAAAGCACATTATGCGATACCCTCAAATGTTCGCAACAAGACAAATTATAAAGACATTACATGCTGGCTCTAAAGGCGGCATTATTTGGCATACTCAAGGCAGTGGAAAAACAGCTCTTGCTGCATTTAGCAATAGAGTAATAAGAGATTATTATGCAAGCAAAGGCATAAACACAAGGTTTTTCTTTGTTGTTGATAGGCTTGACCTATTAACTCAAGCAAACAATGAATTTACTATGCGTGGGATAAATGCAATTAATGTTTCTAATAGAGATGGTTTTGCATCTGAACTTAACAAAGTTCTTTCGACTAATACTGATATGAAATCGCTTGGAGATTTTACAGTTGTAAATATCCATAAATTTGGCGAAGATATGCCGATGGCAAAAAATGATTATAATGCCAAGGTGCAAAGGGTTATTTTTATTGATGAAGCCCATCGCTCCTATTCCAAAACCGGAGAGTTTTTCAAAAACTTAATGCTCATAGATAAAGATGCTATTTTTATTGCACTAACCGGCACTCCGCTACTTAGCAAAAAAGAGCGTAGCAACCTAAAGTTTGGCGAATACATACATAAATATTTTTATGATAAATCGATTGCTGATGGTTACACCTTGAGGATTAAAAAAGAAAGCATAGACACCGTTGCAAAAGCAGACATTAAAAGAAATCTCGACCTTGAAAACCCAAAGCCAGACAAAGACTTAATATACCAATCTGATGGGTATATTGTGTCGCTATGTCATTTTATCGAAAAAGACTTCATGGATTTTCGATATGCTAATAATGATAAATCTATAGGTGGAATGATTGTTTGCAATAGTAATCCACAGGCAAAAAAGGTGCATAATTGGTTTAAACTCAATTCAACCAACCTTACTACCGGTCTTGTAATTACCGATGATGATATACCAAACCAAGCCAACAAAGATATGCAACTTAGCTTTAAGAAAACAAGCGTTCCAGATATGCTTGTTGTGCATCAGATGCTTACAACAGGCTATGATGTTAAGCGACTAAAAAAGATGTATCTTCTGCGTAATGCGAAACAGCACACCCTACTTCAAACAATTTCAAGGGTAAACCGACCATATAAAAATGACGATGGTAAAACCTACAAATACGGCTACATAGTAGATTTTGTTGACATTGAGGAAGAATACGACAGGACAATAAAAGACTACATAGAAGAACTCGAGCAGGAGCTACGGGAAGATGACGAAGAAACTTCGCTTTCTGGGCTTGTGGTAGACAAAGACACAATACACGAAAAATATCTGAAATATTCAGGAGAATTAAAGGTAATCATCAGTACAGAAAATTTAGAGGAATTTTCAAGAGCATTACTTGATTTAAAGCGTGAAAAGCTTTATACATTAAGATTGTTACTTAACAAGATTCGTGAATGTCATACGGAATTTTTGCTATCAAGGGCGGCAGAATATGCGGCTCAAATTGATATTGCCCACAATAAATGGCTGCTCAAAGAAGTGCAAAACAGAATAAACTTTTTAAACTTGCAAGGTAGAGCGGTAGACACCCTTTCCCTCTTATCCAATTCCGAGGTTGTGGATATAGTTTATCAATTTATCAAAACAAGAATTACCATAATGGATTTAAGCAAGTTTGCCGGAACTGAAGAAGTGGACGAGATTATCGAAAAGGTCAACAAAATTCAAAAGGGCATTAAAGAAAATAAGCACAAGGAAGATATCCGAATAGTAAAACTCAACGAGCTTCTACAGCAGATATTCGGTATGCTTGAAATAACAGATATATCTGATTTAAGCAAGATTGATGGAGAGCTACTAAAAGCCTTAGAAGAAATTGAGCGCATCAATAAAGAAAATGACAGGCTATCTGCTGTTTATGATGGCAATTATGGCTTTGTAAAAACTTACATTGACTACTGCACAGAATACCCTATCTATGAAAAAAAAGATATAGAATCTGTGCTTGTGTGTATCTATAAGAATTTAAAAGAAATCATCGAGAAAAACAAAATTATTATGCAAGGTAGAAATAACTTTATAACCAATGTTCAGCAAAAAGTAACGGTGGAGCTTTTAAAGATGCAACTTTATAAAAAGCTAAACCTCAAAGATTGGCTGTCTACCCTAATTGGAGATATTTATATCAACCTACAAATTTATAGATAAGAGGAATAACGATGACAAACATTTTTGAGATTGAAAACAAAATTAAACTGATTATTGACGAGCTAAAAGGTCTTTGCACAACAAATGGGCTTGGCAATCAGGCAGACGAGGAAAGAGTTATTACCTCTGTTTTTCTATATAAATTTCTAAACGATAAGTTTATGTATAACCTGCAAAACTTTGCAAATGAACTTGGTGAAACTGTAGCCGAAGTTTTGAAAAATGTAAATGATGAGCTTGACGGATTTTATGCGGCTTATTCAAGGGAGGTTGCCTTTGAGTATGGAGACACAATAACAAAACTGCTTGAAAAGGTTTCACTTGATACCTTTTATAAAGAATTTGACGATGCACTGGAGAGAATTTCTAAATCCGTAAAAAATGAAATCTTTTCTGTTGAAACTGCCGATGGCACAAGAAAACCCTTATTTGAACCCATAACAACAGTAGTCGAAAGCTCCTCACGCAACAATTTTGCAAAGGCAATATTTAGCATTATATCTCAAGAGAAATTCGATTTTTCAGGAGCTTTTGCTCACAACTTTGATTTCTACTCCACTATATTTGAATACCTTATCAAAGACTATAATGTGGCAAGTGGTGTTTATGCAGAATATTTTACCCCACAGGCAGTATCAAAGATTATTGCAAAAATAATGGTGGGTAGCACCGAAACGATTCAGGCAGCGGAAATTTACGACCCCTCTGCCGGTTCAGGCTCTCTTGTACTACACTTAGCCCATGAACTGGGCGATGATGACGGAATAAACCGTGCTTTAGTTTATACGCAGGATATATCTCAAAAATCCTCTCGGTTTTTGCGAATTAATATGCTCCTAAACGGTTTAACAGAAGGCTTGCAAAACCTTATACAAGGCGATACTATGCTCCGCCCATTCCATTTTAGAAAAGAACATGACCCCTCGAGCGGTCTTAAAAAGTTTGACTATATAACTTCAAATCCCCCATTTAAAATGGACTTTTCTTCGTCACGCAATCAGATAGATTCAAGGTGGAGTGACTATGAGGACGAAAACGGAAATAAACGCTTTTTCGCAGGAATACCAACTATTCCAGAAAAGAAAAAGGATTCAATGTCAATTTATCTCTTGTTTTTACAACACATCATATTTAGCCTTAAAGACAGCGGTAAAGCGGCGGTTGTCGTGCCAACAGGTTTTATTACAGCCCAAAGTGGTATTGAAAAGAAAATTCGTGAAAAATTAGTTGCTGATAAAATGCTAAAGGGTGTTGTTTCTATGCCCTCAAATATCTTTGCCAATACAGGCACTAATGTAAGCATTTTGTTTATAGATAAGGCAAACAAAACAGATAAAGCAATACTGATGGACGCATCAAAGCTTGGCACAAAGGTAAAAGACGGCAAAAACCAAAGAACTGTTCTATCTCACGAGGAAGAACAGCTTATTATTGACACCTTTATTAAGGGCGAAACGGTAGAAGATTTGGCGGTAGATGTAAGCTTTGATGATATTGCCGCTAAAAACTATTCTTTTTCAGCAGGTCAATATTTTGATGTTAAAATTGAGTATGTTGACATAACCCCTGAAGAATTTGAAGAAAAGATTTCAGGGATAAAGGCTAATTTGAAAAATTATTTTACACTGTCTAAGGCTTTAGAAGATGATATTTTAAAGCAGTTGGAGGGGTTGAAGTATGAGTAGAAATGAGTTGAAAATTAAGAAACTGTATGAAATAGCCGATGTTCAACTTAGTAATGTAGACAAGAAAACTGCGGAAAACGAAACAACTGTAAAATTGTGTAATTTTACAGATGTCTATTATAATTGGGCTATAACATCAAATATGTTAAGCAATTTTATGGTCGCCACAGCAAAGCCAACTGAAATAAAAAAATTCGAGATAAAAAAAGGGCAGGTTGCAATTACTAAAGACAGCGAAAAACGTGATGATATAGGTATTTCAACTTATATTGCAGACGACTTCAAAGATGTATTATTAGGTTATCATTGTTCACTTATTACTCCCAAAAGAAATGTTTTAAATGGGAAATTTTTAAATGCGTTTTTTAATAGCAATTATATAAAGAGCTATTTTTCTTTAAATGCTGGTGGCAGTGGGCAGAGATTTTCATTATCTGTTGATACAATAAAAAACACGCCAATCTTATTACCCGAATTGGACATACAAAATAAAATCGGTGATATTTTTTCCATTCTCGACAAAAAAATTGAACTTAACAACAAGATAAACGCAGAGCTTGAAACCTTAGCTAAAACCATCTATGACTACTGGTTTGTGCAGTTTGAATTTCCAGATGAAAATGGAAAGCCTTATAAATCAAGCGGCGGTGCAATGCAATACAACGACAGGCTGAAACGAGAGATACCCAAGGGGTGGGAAGATGGGAATTTAACCGATATCGCAAATATTTTAATGGGACAATCTCCAAGTGGCGATTCATACAACGAAGTTGCAGATGGAACAGTATTTTTTCAAGGTAGAACAGACTTTGGGGAAAGATTTCCAAGTATAAGAATGTACACAAACGAGCCATCACGAATAGCTCAAAAAGGCGATATATTGCTTAGCGTACGAGCTCCGGTTGGCGACATTAATATAGCAAGCGAAACATGCTGTATAGGTCGTGGTTTATCTGCATTAAACAGTAAAACAGGTCATAATTCATATCTTTTCTATTTGATGCTAAAGCTAAGATCTTTATTTGATGTATTCAATGGTTCGGGTACTACTTTCGGTGCGATAAATAAGGATACACTTCACGATATTAAAATTTTGATACCAAAAAAAGAAGTTTTGTACAAATACGAAAAAATGGTGTCTTCTTTTGATAAAAAAATATTTGATAGTAGTATGGAAAACCAACAACTGACCGCCCTCCGTGACTGGCTGCTGCCAATGCTCATGAACGGACAGGTTAGTGTTAGATAAGGAGATAAATATAATGAATAATGATGATATGAAAACTTACAGCGAAGTTTTAGATAAAATGTTGCAGTTAGAAACTAAGAAGGATAAGCCGAAGTACTTCACATGGGTCATCTCTATAACTGCGAGCATAGCTTCGCTCATGGTCGTATGTTTAATATGCTTTATTATCTACAAAAATAATTATTCAATAGATAGTTTGATATCTTTACTGCTGGCTTTCTTCTCAATTTTTATCTCTGTATTTTTTTATTTCAAGGCATCAGATACAAGCAATAAGTTCTATGATAACTCTTATAATTTCATGAAAGATATTTCTGTTACATTAGGTAAAATTGAGGAGCGTTTTGGCGAAAAATTAAATAGCTTGAATGATAAAGTTTCTCGTATCTCTGAGGTTAAACAAGAAAAAACAGAGGAGTTAGAAACTGCCGAAAACGAAAAGCAAAAAATCATTAGTGATTTGCTTGAGCAGTCAAAATTAAATGAGGATGAAAAAGAAGAATATCGAAAAAAATTACAGGAAAAAGAGAATGAAACATCTAATCTTAGAATGCAAATAGAAGAACTGGATACAAAATACAAACGTCTTAATCAAAGGGCACGCAATGTCTATTCGCATGGTTCTTCTGGTGAGCAAGAAATGCTTGAAAGGTTTTCTAAAATAGACGCCGATGGTTTATTGACCTCGAATGGGAGGAGATTTGCCGATAGGTACAAATTCGAGAAAAGCCGTTCGGATAATGATAATGCTTAAAATAATAAAAACATATAAATGCTGTGATTGTTTTTGATGTTTATCAAAGAGATATAATAGATGAAGCGTTGAAATATACACGAATCAGCGAATGAGTATGAAATATTGAGTCTAAAAACTAATTGTGCTCCGTGACTGGCTGCTACCTATGCTCATGAATGGACAGGTTAGTGTGGGATAAGAAAGGAATATACATATGCAAAAAACATCTTTTGTTGAATTAAATAATTCATTTGCAATGTTGCTTGAAAAAAAGGACAAGGAATCTGTTTGTAGCTTTTTAGATTTATTGATAAGCTTTGAAATCACAAATATAACATCTGATAAAAAAGCTAATCGGATATTCCATCAGTATAACACAGATTCACTTAAATCAGCAAAAGAAAATATTGAAAATTCAATAGATTCTATTGATGCAATTGTGTATTCCCTTGCATTCTTAATATACAGATACCAAGCTATTCTATATAACACAATTATAGGTTCACAATTTAGAGAATGGTTTGAAAAAATCGGTGAGCCAAGTTTAGATATGAATTTGTTTGCTTTTTTTGCCGGAAAGCAAATAGGAAACATACAACAGGTTGTTTTTAATATTGCAGGCAACATTAAAGAGCAGAGAATTATTAGAGAAACGTACCTTTTAACAAGGGCGTTATTATTCGATGACGAATTTTTAACAACGGAAGTATTATACAAAAACGAAAAACACTTTGGCTTTTATTTTCTATATGATATGTTATCAAATGAAATTGCAAGATTTATGGATAAGCCTCAACCCCAGCAATGGAAATTGGCTTTTAAAAACTATTGCTTTAAACATAATAATGTAAAACAATTTTATAAAGATTTGTCTATTTTACAGTATACGTTATCATTTTTTCCTACTGAAACAGATACCGTAAAGCAACTTTTAAGTGAAGTAGATTTATTGCCAATGGACAAGCTTAATGACATCATGACATTAGGTGATGCAACCTTGCTTTACTCCATGCAAATGATGGTTCTTAGTAATCTAAGTGAATATGAAGCAGTTTCTAAAACTTGCGATGACATTTTAGGGTGGATAAAAACTATTGATTATAAAAACCGTTGGTTTTTTGAATATGTATGCAGATGTAAATTTGAGGCTTTAGATAAACTCGATGATAAAAACAAAAACAAGTTTTTTTTCGATTTTATAAAAGATTTTGAAATAGATAAAATTGGGAATTTAGTTTTTCTAATGCCGCAACTTACCAATTCTTCAGAAGATGAAACTGTTTATCATTATTCTGATGTGAGTGCTTTAAAATCAATGATAGACAATAAACAACTATGGCTTACGCGTTATGATTACTTAAATGACACAGAAGAAGTCAAGTTTACATACAAAATAATAAAAAAATATGTGGACGAAAGTTCTTCTGGTGTAAAAGATGAATTCAAAAATTACTTAAGTCAATGTGTTGATTTGTTATCCTACTATTTTGACGAAAATCTTACGAATTTAGATAAAATGGATAGTGACACATTGCAGATAGTTACTGAAATTAAAAAATCAATATCAAGTATTTATGTTCTCTCTACATCTACTGATGGGGACAATTTAAGCTTGTGGCATTATTACTCAGGAGGAACAGGAGCAAATATTCAATTTAAAGCTAAAACACTAAAGCAAGAAATAGAGTTAAGTAATAGTGCAGTACGACAAATGACCGCTAATATTTTTATGAATAGGATTGACTATTTAGAATCAACTGATAACTCAGATATAATAAGCAAGTTAAACAAGTTCTACGCAGATTGCAACGATTTACAATTTAATCAAAAGTTATACTTGGGCTGCATTAACATTTTATTTGAGGGGATTTTTAAGAAAAATGCGAATATGCGTCAAGAAACCGAATATAGAATTGCTTTAATCGTTCCAAGTCACTCAGATGATACAGTTAATCCAACAAATCTAATAAAAGAAAAATTTAGAGTTAAGAGTAATTCTTTAGTAATGCCATACATGGAATTATCTATTGAACCTATCGTGCTAATTGAAGGCATTAAAATTGCTCCGCTTAACAAAACAGATATAGCCAAACGAGGTTTAGTAGATTTCTTGCGTTCTAAAGGGTACAAAGAGCCAGAGAAACTTGTGAGCCTATCCGATATTAGGCTTCGCTACTAAGTATTAAAAGTATCTCAAAATTGGTTGCTATGCTTCTTGCTGCATAACTGTCAAAAACAGAAAGGATTGTAGAAATGAGTGTCCAGAAACGTAAAATAGCATATTACTCTATTGAATTTCATAAAGGTGATGAAAGGTTCTTTGATCCAAAACTTTTTTGTGAATTTCTATCATATTCCGATTCTATGAGTGGAGAAGAGAGAATATTTAATGATACTACAAGCAAAAAAGCTGTGGATTTTGACAGTGTCGAGATGGAGAAAAAAGAAGGATTAATTCTTTATAAGATAACCTTTAAATCATGTAAATATCATCATTCGCCCGATTACATGTCAAGCATTGATGGTAGCGAGCGTTCTTCTGATAAAAAACTAGACGAAGGCGAAAAAGAATTGACTCATATGTGCATTAACGTAAAAAGCAACGAAGCTTATACAATTTTTGAACAAAGAAGAAATGGGGTTTCAATTGGGGGAATAGTTAAATACTTTAATAAGCTATTTAAGCAGTTTCTGATGTTAAGAGGGATTAAAGAAAACTTTTATTTGTTTGCATCATTGATTCCACCTGATGATTTTTTAACTTTACTTGAAAATTCAGAACGAATTCTTCAAGCCAATATATACACGGAGAAAAGAGTACTTGGTTCAGGATTCTTAGACTTAATGGCAATCGATCCTAGTTGTCAGGACGATTTAATTATAACTGCACGAGCAAAACGAGGTGAAAGCTTGTCAAAACGTACTATGAGAGAGGCTTTCTTAAAGCTATCTTCTGAAGGAATTTCTACAAATCGTATAAGACTTTATGCCAAAGATATAGATAAATTAGATGTTATTATTGATTCTATGGGGCAGAAGAAAATAGATGAAATAACTGTAGAGTTAAATGAAAACGGAACAGTTAACTCATATTCAATTTTTGCGTATTTAGAGGAGCTTATGGGAGTGATCGAATAATGAAAAAGGAATCTGATGGATTAGGGAAACTAATCTATATGGAATGGCTTTTCCCCATCCATAACTACTATTTAACATTAAAAAAAAATGAGGTTATATATGAGGTGGTCTCACCTATACTTATTGCAACGCTATCTGTGTGTTTATATTCTTATTCTAATAAAACAAGTATTGCATTGAGTGAGTTGTCCCAAATATTACCAACTACAATTTCTATTCTTATAGGATTTACGGCAATGCTAATTACAATTTTGCTAACCAGTAGTGGTAAAAGCGTAGATGAATTGAAAGAAATTGAAACAGATGTCGAGCTAAACAAAAAGGTGGTAACTTTATATCAAAAACTGCATATTCAACTTACCCACTCACTCTTTAATGAAATTATCTTAATGTTAATTATTTTTTTGTACTTGTTTGTTTCGGGTTTGTATAAAAATAAAATTTTTGAGAATATAACTTTGTTTGTTTCAGTTTTTTTAATTCTTAATATCCTTTTATCTATACTAAGAGGTATAACAAATATATATTTTTCATTTTATAAAAATAAAATATAGAGTTAGTGCTTAGACCCTACCATTTTCTTGTGTAAAAATTGTTTATGTTTATAACTCTATCACCAACCATTAATAAAGTTACAATCCTATTAAAGTGGAATATAAAAAATCATAGGAGATTTGGAAAGGGAAGCGACCGCAATTTCTACTGAGGAACAATGCGAACTTTTACAAGAAATAACAAAGTTTAAATTCTTATGTAATGAAATATGTCCGCACAAGTTATTAAAATAGTATAGAATTAGAATCGAAAGGAGAATTCATGGAAATTAACATATTAATGGCTATGCAAGATTGTTTTGATTTTCTTCTGGAAAAGCAAAAATCTGATCCCAATTTGTTTTTTGTTCCAAGAAGAAATAATATACATAATCGTCTTGAAAAAGGTTACTTTTTTATCGGAACGGATGAGTATATGCAAATATCCTTTTGGGATGGAAGAGATTGGAGAAAGCGAACTCATAATATTGCTTTTGTTATACAGAGAAGTGGGAAAACTTTTATAGAATTTAGTGCTAAAAATGATCCTGACAAAAATAAAGATCTTTCCTCTTTGGCAGAATACTTTGAGATAAAAACTAAAAAAATACCTAAAATAAATGAAAACGGTCAATGGTTTTTTTATTATGAAAATCAAAATCAATTTAATAATGAAAAAATTTATTTACAACACTTAGATTATTTTATAGAAAATGAAAAACCTATAATAGATAATTATATTGAAGTGAAAGAAATTAAATGGCTTAAACCTCTTAACGACGAATTCAACCAAAAATATGTGTTACCATTAAAAGAAAAATTCCCACAATTACATTGTAATTGTGAATCAAAAAATTCAGAGGAGGATTACCAATCTACTTTTACAGAAGGAAAAATAAAGATGGTGTATACTAATTCCTATGAGAGAAGTTATAAAAATCGTGCTAGAGCAATTAACATATGCAAAGCGAAGAATAATGGAAAATTAATATGTTCGGTTTGCGGATTTAGTTTTGAAGATATCTACGGGGATATAGGTCAGAATTTCATAGAAGTTCATCACAATAAACCTTTAAGTGAGAATAACGGTAATGAAGTAAAGATTGATCCTTATAAAGACTTAGACTGCGTTTGCTCCAATTGTCATCGTATGTTACATAAGCTAAAAGTGCCTCCGACTATTGAAAATTTAAAAAGATATTTGAAAAATTCAATAGAATAAAACCCCGCATCCCCAAACCATTCCATAAAGCCAAGGGGTGACATTTCTCACGATAATCTACAAACCCACATTATCCCATAATAACCACACCTCCATAAAATTTCTCATTGAAATTCCCCTTTTATTCAGGCATAATATCTTTATGGATACAAAGGAGGTACACCATGGCACAACTTTACTACCGATACAGCACCATGAATGCAGGAAAGTCCATTGAGCTGATAAAGGTTGCATATAATTATGAAGAAAGGGGAAAGAATGTACTGGCTCTAACCCCTAATTTGGATGATCGTTATGAGGTGGGGTTCATAACATCCCGAATCGGTGTTTCCAGAAAGGCTTATACTGTCAATGAGGATTCTAACATTTTGGAAATGTTTTTGGAAAAAAACAAAGAGGAAAAGATCGATGCCGTACTTGTGGACGAGTGTCAATTTTTAAAAAAACATCATGTCCAGGAGCTAGTGGAAATTGTAGATAGCTGTGATGTGCCTGTTCTAGCATATGGTCTAAAGAATGACTTTAAAAATGAACTGTTCGAGGGCTCTTATTATATGTTGGTCTATGCAGATAAAATTGAAGAGATTAAAACCATCTGTTGGTGCGGGAAAAAAGCTACTATGGTAGCCAGAGTCATAGATGGAAAGTTTGTAAAAACAGGAGAGCAGATTGTAGTGGGAGGGAACGATCTATACGTTTCCCTATGCAGAAAGCATTACAACGATGGTCGGCTGAAGGAAGTTTAGTTTGTTATCAAAACAACCTATAATTTCGAAAGACACATTTTACTTTAATTTAAAACCTTGGAAGGACTTTCTTCTTCGGAACTCCCTGTGGATTCCGTTGAGGATGGTTCTTTTTTGATAGCCCCATTCC
>CAYWVS010000026.1:0-36741 GCA_964461765.1 uncultured Anaerovorax sp. | reverse complement strand
CTGCCGCCGCTTTGGACAGATAGGTCTTTCCTGTTCCCGGAGGGCCCACCAAGAGAATTCCCTTGGGGATTCTGGCTCCTAAATCCCTATATTTTCTCGGATTTTTCAGGAAGTCAACCACTTCCGTCAATTCCTCTTTTTCCTCGTCCAGTCCGGCAACCTCCTTAAATGTCACCTTCTTTAGATCCTCTTCCTTATGAAGTCTGGCTCTGCTTTTTCCAAAGGACATGACCTTACCGCCACCTTGACCTTGATTCATAAACATCATCCAAAATACGATGAAGACTGCAATAATCAGTAAAGTCGGAAGGATTGATGCCAGAAGGGATGGGGTTTTGGGTTTTTCACCCTTTACTGTAATCTTTTTGCTTTCCATCTGTGGTATGATATAACGGTTGTTTAAATTTTCTATGGAAAGAATAGAGGGGGCATAGCAAACGAACTTGTCTCCATTTTTTAAGGTTCCTGACATTACACGATCTTCTATGGTCATGTCTGAAATCCTTTCCTCCATTAAAAAGGTGGTCATCTGTGTAAATGTAATTTCCTTTATTTCCGGCTCAGCATTGTTCTGAAAAAACCATGCCATTGCAAGAACAATCAGAAAAATTGCCAAATATACGCCTAAATTTTTTGCAAGTTTATTCAAGGTTATCCTCCTCATTATGTTTTATTAAAGCCAATTAAAAGCTCGATGGTTAATCCGCTTTTATATCGTTTAAAAGCAATCTACATTATTTATTCTAAAATAGCCAATATATCCCTCCAGCATCTATGCATCTAATGATAGCAAATGTTGCCGAGAACTATTATCATTAGTCATTAGGAGTAATATGATATCACAATTTATTTTTATATTCAAGTAGCAGTATGTTTTCTGTTTCATCATTTATCTTATAATTTTCGCTAATTCTTTGCCCCACAACCCAGACCACTTCGGTTCCTAAGCATAATAGGGGCACATCGTCTCTTTCCTCTCGAGGTATTTTACAATCCACAAAGAAGTTTTGAATTTTCTTCTTTCCGCTCATTCCCTTGGGTCTGATCCAGTCTCCCTGAAGTCGATTTCTCAACACAGGAGTTTTTCTTCTGAGTGCAATTTCGTCATAGTCCAATGCCACAAAACGATTCTTCTCCCAGTCATCTCCCAAAAGCTCATGACAATAATCTATGGTGGACTTTGTTGTCGTTGCAGAGTTTTTGCGAATCAGCTTTGCCGTTAGTTCCTCATATTGACTCACCTGTATATTTTGAGGTAAACTCTTCAAATCTATGAGTACATATAAAGATTTTAATTCAAAATCCTTTTTTTTATAGATTTCTACTATGCCATAGGTGATTTTTATTCTATAGTCCTCGGGAAAATCCGTCATGGAGGATGTTCTTCCCTCCAAAAGGATAGAATCCGCAGCTGCCAGATGCCCTGAAGTTATGTTCTGTTTCAGACCGATGGCTCCCAACAGGTTCATGAGAATCCTATGCCGAATGGCTATGTGCTGTTCTTGTAGGATTTTTAAGGGGATGGTTGCTATGGCTTCGTTGGCGCCTTTTAATTTTATCTTTGCATGGTTTCTTATAACGGAATCTACAATTTCATAGATGTAATGCTTGTCTTCTCTTGCAATTTTAGATAGTCGATTTAGAGCCTCTATGACATTTGGATTGTAGTTTTCCTGAATGTATGGAATTAAGTTTAGCCTAATTTTATTTCTAGTATATAAAGGTAGTTCATTGGTATGATCAATCCTTGGATTTAAGTTTTCATTTTTACAATATTTTTCTATTTCATCTCTTGAAATCTCTAATAGTGGTCTAATAATCATAGAATTATCCAGACCTTTGCGGCTGTATTCCATACCTGAAAGACCATCCACTCCAGACCCTCGAATAATCCTCATGAGAAGTGTCTCTGCCTGATCATTCAGGTTGTGAGCCACAGCAATTTTAATGGATGCCGAAGGGTTTATCTTCTGACGGATTTGCTGTGCAACTTTACTATAACATTGGTACCGTAGATTCCTACCTGCCTCTTCTCCTGAGATGCCTTGGGTTTTTGCTGCATTGTTCACATCTTCCTTAAAGCTGTGGCATGGAATGCCGTACTCTTTGCACAGATTTTCTACATACTTCTGGTCAATAGCCGCCTCTTCTCGAAACTGGTGGTTGAGGTGAACCGCATAAAGTTCTATACCCAGCTCTTCTCTTAAGGTAAACAAGGCATGAAAAAGGCACACGGAATCGGGACCACCAGATAAGCCTAAAATGACGTAATCCCCATATTCAATGAGCTGATGTTCTTTTATTGTATTTTTTATTTTATTGATTATCATTCTCATATTATACAGCTGAATTTTCCGACTTGTCAAATAAAAACATTTTTGTTTTGTAGGAAAAAGATTGGCAATCTCAGGCACTTACTAAGGGCAAGCCTCATACATTACAAAAATATATCAAATGCTTTGATATGACTTGATTTTCATCTATTATTGTGTTAGATTAAATAAACAATTTATATATTTCAACTTTAGAAGGACACCGTTATGCTGAAAGACGAGTTTTTACAAGATTTTGCCGAAGAAGCCAAGGCACACATTGAAAGAATAGAAGAAGCACTATTAAATGCAAATAACACTACGAAGGATCCGGATATTATCAATAAAGCGTTTCGTGCCGTTCACAGCATTAAAGGTTCAGCCGGTTTTTTTCATTTGGATAAGATAGTGTCTCTTTCTCACTCCATGGAAAATGTATTAGGACAAGTTCGGTCAAATCATCTCTCCCTTTCAGAGGACGTCTCTGATGCGCTTTTATCATGCAACGATTTGTTAAGGCATATGGTGGATCACATAGAGGAAAGCGGGAAAGTAAACATTGCCTCTTCACTAAATCAATTGGAAGCTCTGACAAACAATCCTTTAAAGCCTCAGTATAACCAGACTCAAGATAATGAGTATAGTAATAGAAATCAAGGGATCATAAAAAAAAATGTACACAATGATAGAAACCAAGAGACCTTAAAAAAAGATGTACACAATGATAGAAACCAAGAGACCTTAAAAAAAGATGTACACAATGATCAAGTTGAAAAAATTAGTGAAAAAATAGAGGAAAGCTTCTATCCTAAATTATACGAGCTCATCAAGCATGGACATAAAATATATAAAATAAAATTTTTATATAGTAAAACCTTTTCTTATTATAAAAAAATAGAATCTTTTTTTGATAATATAAAAACTCTGGGGCAATTAATAACTATTTCTGTAAATACAAGTACTCACAAAAGTTTTAAGGAAGTGATTGATTTACTGGAATCCAGTAAGAATGAGGATTCTTGGATAGAGGTTTTAGCCACCAGTGTTTTAGCCCACGAACTTTTCTGCCAGGCTATTTCCATGCCCCAAAGCTCCACCCTCTGGATCAAACCTCAAGCCATACTTGACAAAAGCAATAGACCTATGGATGATAAGCCTATTGAAAACAACAAAAAACCTACTAAAAGTCTACTTGCCGAAAAGCCCTTGACTTCTTCTCCCTCCATTCCTTTACAGGATGAAACCGTAAGAGTCAATGTTAAGACGTTGGAAAAGCTCATGGCTCTTTCCGGCGAGATGGTTCTTGCCAGAAATCAACTCCTCACCACTTATAACAACAAAAAATTTGAACCTGCTGAAATGGAAAGGATTCTTCAAAAAATCGATCTTCTTACCACAAAGTTACAAGGGCAAGTAATGCAAACCCGAATGCAGCCCATCGGAAATATCTTCAATAAATTTCCACGACTAATCAGGGACATTTCCAAGAGCATCCATAAGGAAATCTATTTAACCTTGGAAGGCAGCGAAATGGAATTGGACAAGACTATGCTTGAAAGCTTAGGGGATCCATTGATTCATCTTGTTCGAAATGCCGCTGATCACGGAATAGAGTCTCCCTCTGAGAGAGAAAAAGTAGGTAAACCTCCCCAGGGTAAAATTTCTCTAAAGGCTTACCACAAGGGAGGGCTGATTGCCGTAGAAATCGGGGATGATGGAAAGGGCATAGATATCCCTTCTGTAAAAGCAAAGGCTCTGGAGAAGGGTCTCATCAGTCCAAGGCAGGCGGAAAGCTTAACGGATCAGCAAGTATTTGAATTGCTTTTTCTTCCCGGTTTTTCCACCACTAACACGGTTTCAGACATTTCAGGACGAGGGGTGGGCATGGATGTAGTGAGAAAAAATATCGAAAAATTAGGTGGTGCCGTCTCTATATCCTCTGAAAAAGGGTTTGGAACCAAAATTACTCTCATTTTACCTCGAACCTTGGCTATCATTCATTCCCTCATAGTAGGCACAGGGGGACAACGGTTTGCCATACCACAAGTCAATATTGCTAAAGTTATGACTCTTAAGGAGGAAGATGCCCCAATACCTAATGGTTGTCGGGAAAATCAATTTGAAGAATATGGGCTACCTGGCAAGTCATTTCCTTTATTTCGCCTTTCAGATATATTGGAAACAAAAGCTGATAAAGCACCTCCTTTAAAGCTTGTAATTTTAAACATTTTAAATAGGCAAATGGGTTTATTGGTGGATCAAATTTTTGATTCACAAGAAATTCTGGTAAAACCTCTTCCTTCCCTGTTGAAACACTGCATCTCCTATTCAGGCGTTACCATTATGGGAGATGGCATTATTTCTTTAATTCTGGATCCGGAAGGAGTTGCCAAAAAATCAGGGTATGATTTTCATAATGCTGAGATTTTGCTCCATGGCAATGAGTCTATAAAAAGTGAGTTAAAGCCTAAATGCGAGGGGGTGCTTCAATGAAAATATTAAGCTTTCAGCTTTCAGATCAATTATTTGGCATTGACATTAAGGTAGTTAAGGAAATTCATCGACATGTTTGTCTCACCCCGGTACCTACTGCCGATCCCCAAATTGAGGGTTTGTACAATCTGCGTGGGCAGGTGGTTACCATCTTGGATATGATGGCAGTGTTAAATTGCGAAAAAAGGGGTTTACACAACGAGAACTCAGGAGTGTGCATCTTGCTAAAACCCAAAAACAGTTTACTGAATATGGTTGGTTTTTTGGCAGATACAGCGGAAGACGTACTAAACATCAATGAGGATATGATAACCCAAGCGCCTCCACACTTTAATGAAAGCTTAAGATGGAACTTACTGGGGGTGGTTCCGCAAGAACATGGTTTTCTGCTGTTACTTGATAAAAATAAACTTTTTAATTTTGATGCTACTGATCTATGGAGGGAAGAATAATGAATTCATTGAGTAAGCTTCAGGCAAATATGAAAATAAGGACAAGGCTAATGGCAGTAATGCTGGTTGTTGCCCTGCTGGCGGGCATATCAGGCATATACAGCTTGTTTGTCATGAATAAGATGGGGAAGGAAGCCGGAGATATTTACACTCACTCTGTTACACCCTTAACTCAAATTTCGGAGATTTCAACCATATTTCAGATGATGAGGGTAGAAACCAGAAATATGATATTAACTACCGATGGAAAAAATACTCAGGAGATTATCAAAAAAATAGAAGATTATTTTAAGAAAATTGATACGTTGATCATAGATTATGACTCTGTCACTACAGCCGGATCAGATCAGCCCTTTGATGATTTTAAAACGGCATACGCTACCTATAAAGCTAGTTTTCAGGAGAATAAGTACTTGGCAGAGTCAGAAGATTTAAAAGGTGCATATGAAACCTTGGACAAGGCTTTATTTGAGCCGGGCAAGCAAGCTCTTTCTTCTTTAGAAACCTTACTCAATATAGAATCAAAGTCTGCATTGACTATGTCACAACAAATTTATGACGGTGTGCTTTATTCAAGAATGGTAATCCTTATGGTTTTAGCAGGGAGTTTCTTCCTTTCTCTGGTTTTAGTGGTTGCCATTTCCAAGGATCTTAGTGGATCTATTATTGAAATAAAAAATTTGATGGTGTTAGCGGCAAATGGTGATCTAACCATAGGGTACCGAAAAGTTGCCGGCGCTGAGTTAGGGGAACTGACCAATGCCTTTAATCACTTGGTTTCCTCCAATAATTTATCCTTATCCAACGTATTAAAGATATCAGAAAACTTAAAGGTTACTTCAGATGCTATGCTCAACATATCGAAAGAAATGGCTGAGAGTGGGATCAGTACCCACGAAAAGGCAAATATGATCAGTTCAGCCGCCAATGAAATCTCCGCTGGGATTAGTCAATCCTCAGACGCTTTGGCTTCTACCAGCGATAACATCAACAGCATAGCCGCTGCCATCGAAGAAATGAGCAGTACCATCGGGACCTTGGCCTCTGCTGCGGAAGAGTCTTCCGTGGGAGTAAAGCAGGTTACTTCTTTGGTGGAAAACATTACAAGCAGTATATCCACTGTGTCCAATTCTACAAACGATGTGACTTCCGCAGTAGCCAGCGTTGTAAATTCTGTAAAAGAAATTGATACCTCCCTGGATGACATCAACTCCAAAGCCCAACATGCCAGAGTTATCATCGGTCATATTAGGGAAAAAGCGGATAGTACCTCTACCATCATAGACAATTTAAACACCTCATCCAACCAAATAGGTAAGGTGGTGGGCGTCATAAGTGATATTGCCAATCAAACCAACATGTTAGCATTAAATGCTGCCATAGAAGCGGCAGGTGCAGGGGATGCCGGGAATGGGTTTGCAGTTGTGGCCAATGAAGTAAAGGAGTTGGCACGGCAAACAGCAAGGGCAACAGAAGAAATAGCAGATCAAATTGAAAACATGCAAAGAAACATGAGTCATGCGGTACTGGCAGTAGGTCAAATTACAGGTGTTGTCAACGATGTAATCGTGTTTACAGATGCCATGGCAGATACGATTCAAATGCAAGCTGCCAGGGCAGAACAGATAAAAAATGAGTCTGTGAAATCCTCGGAAAGACTTTCCGAAATTTCTAAAGAAATCTCTACCATATCTGTTAATTCCCAAAACGTTACAAGAAGTGCTACCGAGTCAGCCAAGGGTGTCAACGAAATTGCCAGATCTACAGCCGAGCTTCTCAAAGCTTCAGAAGAGGTGGCCATGAATACAGAGCGCGCCTCCAACAACACTAGGGAAATCAGCCGCACCACAAAGGAAATTGTGGCAGGAATCACAGAAATAACTAAAAATATGTTACAAATTCGCAATGACACTGCAATTATCGCCTCTATTGCTACGGATACAGAGAAAAACGCAGAAGAGGTGCTGGATGCTTCGGAAAGCTTAAGCACTGCTCTGAGGGTATACAAGCTATAATTTAAATTAAAGTATTACTCCGACACGTGATAGAAAACAGGAGAAAAATCAAATGGAAATATTAATCTCCGGCATGGAATTCAGATTATTTAAAAGTCTGATTGACGAAAAATGTGGAATTGAAATTCCTGAAGAAAAAGCTTATTTAATAGAAAGTAGACTTACAAAAATACTGGTGGATTTAAAGCTAAACTCCTTTAGTGAATTATATAATAGAATAAAGGACAGTAAAGATGAAACTTTAACCACAAAACTGATCAATGCAATCACCACTAATGAAACCTTGTGGTTTCGGGATCAAACTCCCTGGCGCATTTTAGAGGAATTATATCTTCCCAAATATGTTCAGCAGCTGAGAAAGGGTGAAAAGGATCATATACGGATCTGGAGTGCGGCCACCTCCACAGGACAGGAGGCTTACTCCACCGCCATGTGCATTGACAATTATTTAACTACCCATGAGATAACCGATATATCCCCTCATCAATTTGAAATCATCGGTACAGACATTTCACAGTTGGTATTGGAAATAGCCGGTGGCGGAAAGTATGACAACATTTCCATCATGAGAGGGTTAGATAAATATTATAAAAATAAGTATTTTAGCAAAGAGGGCAATGCTTGGCAACTTAATGAAAGAATAAAAAGCATGGTAACCTTTACTCAGTTTAATCTACAGAATTCATTCATTTTTCTGGGGAAATTTGATGTTATATTTTGCCGCTATGTACTTATTTATTTTTCAAAAAAATTAAAAGATGATGTGATTCATCGATTAGATTCAAGATTAAATGAAGATGGTGTCATTTTTGTAGGTGCTTATGAGATCCATGAAGCTCTGAATCAATTATTTGATATGACCCATTTAGACAATGGTACTTATTATAGGAAAAGCTTGGGAAAGGAGACTTACAATGACAATACTATCCATAGATGATTCTTCCATCGTCAGAAAAATCATCCGAACCACTGTAGACGTTTTAGGTTATGATTTTTTGGAGGCGGAAGATGCGGAAAGTGCCTTGGAGGTACTGGAGTCAGAATATGATAAAATTGACTTGATATTGTTGGATTGGAATATGCCGGGGATGGATGGATACGATTTGCTCATGGCCATAAAGGAAGATTCTCGATTTAAAGAGATCCCTGTAATGATGGTTACAACGGAAAGCGAACAAATGAATGTTGTGCAGGCTATACGAGCTGGTGCTATCAATTATTTGACTAAGCCCTTTTCCAATGAGGATCTGATTACAAAAATTATGGAATGTTCAGGAGGTGCGCTATAATGTCAAAGGCTTATTCAACAGTTTTTATTAAGTCTATGGATTCATTGATTGAAAATTGCGCCGTGGAAGTAATATCAACAGTTTCCGGCATTTCAGTAAATCGTGATATTAATACTGATTCAGGGGATGATATGGATTCTGGATATCTTTCCGTATTGCAGCTTCACGGGGATTTTAACGGAATGCTTTTGGTAATGGTGCCTGAGCAAAGCATTCGAGTATTGACTTCCTTTATGACGGGCATGGAGGATGAACAAATTCAAGAGGATGATATGCATGATTGCATCAGTGAATTGGCAAATATGATATGCGGACTTGCCAAGGCAAAATCTGCTATTCATAAGGTCCGTTTTTCCCTATCTACTCCATTTTCCATCAGATATAACGGATGCATTGATTTTGGGTTTAAAAAGGGTGTACCCATTTGCAGTATTAACTTATTCGGGTATGAGATTTCAATTATCGTTTCTTTAATATTCGTATAGGAGATCAGAATGAAAAGTGAACAAATCGAATCAAGATTTACAGTTTTATTAGTAGATGATAGTCCTTTGATTCATAAAATCGTAAAGAGAGTTTTGGATGGTGATTATCATACTGTTGCCTTTGAATCAGGAGAAGAGGCTCTGGCAAAATTGGACGATATAAAGCCCGACCTAGTGTTGTTGGACGTAGAAATGCCGGGAATCGATGGTTTTCAAACCATCAAGCTTATGAAACTAAATAAGAATATGGCGGAAGTACCTATTATCTTTTTAACGGGGAAGAATGATGTTAAGTTTGAATTTGAAGCATTGGAATTAGGTGCAGTGGACTATATCAATAAGCCCTTTGCCAACACCCTGTTACATAAAAGAGTAGAAATTCATCTGGCCCATGCCATCCAAAAAAGGACTTTGGCTAATTATAATGAAGATTTGAAAAATAAGGTTGAAGAGAAGACTGAGATCATACGAGAGCTACAGTGTGCCATCATCTATACCTTGGCAGATTTGGTTGAAATGAGGGATAACTCCACAGGGGGGCATGTACTGAGAACCCAGTCTTATATTGAAGCAATGTTAGATTGCCTACAAGAAAAAGAGCTCTGCCCTGATAGCATTAAAAAAATTGATAAAAAAATGTTTATACAGGCTTCTCAGCTTCACGATGTGGGAAAGGTTGCAATTCCAGATTCCATCCTGCAAAAACCCGCACGCCTATCCCCTAAAGAATTTGATATAATCAAAACCCACACCACCATCGGTTACAAGGCTCTTTTAAGAGCAATGGAATTGACTCATGATAAAGCTTTTTTAAATTTTGCTGCAGAAGCAGCTCTGAACCATCATGAGAAATGGGATGGCACCGGTTATCCTGCCGGTCTTTCCGGGGAAGAAATTCCTATTACAGGAAGACTCATGGCCATTGCCGATGTATATGACGCTCTGGTTTCTGAGCGCCATTACAAGGCTAAAATGACTCATGAGGAAGCCTTAAAGGTATTGATGGACGGCAAAGGAAGTCATTTTGATCCTTTACTCATAGATGCAGTCATGGAGATCCAAGATAAGTTTAATGAAATAAGCATGCAATCAAAAGAACCTGTTTAGTTACATGATCAATGCTGTAATGACGGTCATATCATCCTTTTCGCGAATGCCGTATTTTTCCACGGCCTTATTGATAATTAAGTCGGAGATGGTTTGTGGGTCGTTGGATTTAATGGATTCTACCGCTTCCTTTAACCAAACGGATCCACCCTCTTCGTAATCCGCCTCCGTTACTCCGTCGGAAACCAGAATAATTTTATCCCCTTTTTTTGCCTGAACTTCTATGTAATCCACAGAGATCTTATTTACCATGCCTATAGGTAGGTTTGCGACTTTTATTGCTTCCACCGTGCTGCCCCTTTTTATAAAGGTTGCTGCCGCACCAATCTTGTATAACTGCATTTTCCCTGAAACTCGATCAAACAGCCCCATGTCCACCGTAGAAAAAATCTCCTCCGGTGATTTTGTCAATAGGAGAGTATTCATGGTTCTGAGCGCCAAGTCAATATCAAATCCGGCCTTCATCAGATGGTATAGCCCGGTGATAGTCATGGTGCTTTCCTCAGAGGCTCTCAAGCCTTTTCCCATTCCGTCACTTAAAGCCAACATGTATTTTCCTTTTTGAAATTCCGTGCAAAGGTAGCTGTCTCCGCACACATTGTTTTCCTTGGCATAAGTGGAAACACCAACCTTCATGGCGTATTTATAGGGCTTTGCCTGAAAAAATGACATAGGATTGTCCAAATCTTCTATCATGTTTTTTGCCAACTTTGACATAGCCTTAAACTGCATTTGTATCATAGAGTTCGTATCTCCTTCCCCATTTTGAAGTCCTGAAATTTTGTCAAAACTATCTGCATACTCCTTTAAAATCCTCTTGGAATTTTCCCTTGAAACTAAATCGTAATAATTGGCATCTCTTCTCAACCTGGCAAACCCCAATTCCAGGTTATCCATTAAGCCCTTTGGCATAATCATAAAAACTGCCGATGCAATTAATGGGTAGTTAATGGTCATGTATAGCTCAGGGTAGCCTTTAATCAAACCAAATCCAATACATACTGCAGAAAACACCGTCCCTGCCACCACTCTGGAGAGTCCTACAAAAAAGCCTGCCACCAGTCCTCCACAGGCTAATATGCCAATGACAGCCGGGGATACAATTCCCATAAAAACCGATGTAAATCCGGTGGAAATACCGGCTAATCCGCCTTCCATGATTCCCATTTTGTAACCCACAAACAAAGGAATAAACAGGGCAACAATATGTATCAGAGAAAGACTAAAGGCTGAATTTAAACCAAGTCCTCCAACTACCAATACGCTGACTACGGACATTGCCACTACACCTTGAGCTACTGTATTTCGTTCTCTTTGCTTTTTTTCTTTTACGCAAAAAAACAGATTAAATAGATAGGTGAGACTTAGTACCACGATACCTTCTGTGGCAATGATGGCAGCATCATAGGGAATGAAGTATGGGCGTAAAATCAGCATAGCACCGTTAGCGGCCATGGTAATTCCCCCTGCCAACAGGCTGACATACAATATGCTCAGCTTTCTTTTAGCTAGGATGAAGAACATAACTCCACAGATCATCGCTGCAATGGTATCACCCCAGACGCTATAGCTTGTCCCATAATAGGTTAACGTTCCCAATATAATAAAGGGTAAAAGGTAAATGTTGGCTCTTCCTCTGGATGCAAGGGCGGATATCATAGCAATTCCGCAGGGAAACATGGCATCTAGAAGCAGCACTCGTCCAAGGAGGAAGGACACTGCAACTAAAGCCATAAGTCCCATGTAGTATCTACTGCTTGCTTTTGTCAAGGAATTTTTAAGCTGCTCTTTTTTATTTAATATACCGCCCAATAACAATTCCATCTTATACACTCCTTTGCGTGTTTTTTGCTTAAAACCTAAATTTATTACTATATGTAGTATATATTGGGCTTGTCCTCAATTTTGTCACAATATGCGAAAAATGCATAGAAATTTTCGACATTTTCTACGCATTTAATTTTTATCCTTATACATTAATAATTAAATCAGAAAGTTAATAGGTAAGAATTTTGAACCGACAATCCTTCAAAGCCGGTTCACATTTTAGAAGATTCTGATTTAGTTTTCGGGCAGTTTTTCTAAGAGAAAATTAAATTAATCCTTGTAACAGTTTTTTCTTCTCAGGAATCTTATTTCTCAAATTATTCCAAAGAATTTCTTTCCGTTATCCATCGTAATCTTTGCTACCTCTTCAAAGCCTATTTCTTTTATTTCTCCGATTTTTTTTGCTACAAATTCCACATTGACTGGAGTATTCGTCCTTCCTCTATAGGGTTCCGGGGTTAGGTAGGGGGAATCTGTTTCTATTAGCAGCTTTTCCAGAGGTACTTCTTCCACTACTTTGATGAGCTTCGCTGCGTTCTTATAGGTTACAGGACCTGCGATGGATAGGGTTGCGCCTAGCTTAACATATTGGTTTGCCAGTTCAGCACTTCCTGAAAAGCAATGCAAAAGCACCTTTGCTTCCCCATTGTTTGCCGCCAATCGCTCCTTATGAAAAACTCCTTCTTCCTTTAATATGGCTAACACCCTGTCGTTTGCTTCTCTGTCATGAATGATTATGGGCATATTGAGCTCCAACCCCAGAGCAATCTGCTTTCGGAACCAATATTCCTGAACTTCTCGTGGGGAATGATCGTAGTGAAAATCCAGACCGATCTCACCGATTGCTTGAACTTTTGGCTTCCTTGCCAATCCTTTGAACATGAGTAAAGTTTCTTCATCCATATCCTTTGCATCATGGGGATGGCAACCTACTGCTGCATAACACCAAGGATATTTTTTGGCATGCTCCACTGCCTTAAGAGAACTTTCCAAATCGTATCCCACATCCATCACCAAGGAGGTATGACTTTCTTCAATGGCTTCTACCACCCTCTGACGATTTTCGTCAAATCTTTCTGAATTTATATGTGCATGTGAATCAAATAGCATAGTTACCTCTTTCCTAATTTACATTTTCATTACAATAATAAAAACTTATAATTTCAAATGTTGAATTTCATTTTAAACTATGATAATGTTAACATCAATACATTAAATATGCAATCTTGAACAATTAAATTAATTCGTTATAGGATTTAAAAAATTTATAAAACAATTTTATTTTTTTATAAATTATAAATTATGATGAATCTAAGAGGTTTTCATGAAAAAAATAAGTATGGCTTTCTTTATCTTATTATTGTCCTGTACTATCTTTACAGCTTGTGGTCCTTTGAGAGATACCGCTCCAAAGGAAGACGCCGTTCCTGTAGTTACCGAGCCGGAGCCGGAACCTGAGCCAATCATAGAGTACGAGGAATACAGCGGAGATGTGCCTCATATTTTTATACATACCTTAATCGCATATCCGGAAATCAAGGTAAACGGTCGGATGAATTATGACTATGAATGTATCAATGTGACGGAATTTAAAAATATGCTCAGAGAGTTATATGCCAACGGTTATTGTTTAGTAGACATTCATGATATTTATGAAACGGATAGCAACGGCGGTGTGGCTTTCAAGGAAAGCATCTCCGTTCCCGTGGGTCGCAAGCCTGTAGTAGTCACTGTAGATGACGTGGTTTACGATTTTCACAAACGGGGAAGAGGCATGGTGGACTTTCTGGACTTGGATAGTCAGGGGAATATTGTAGCCGGTACTTACCAATCGGACGGAAGTGTCCGTTATTCAGATGATAATGAGTTTATCCCAATATTAGAAAAATTCATTAAGGAAAATCCTGACTTTTCTTCCCATGATGCCAGATTTACATTGGCCATGACAGGGTTTGCAGGGGTCTTTGGCTACCGCACCGATGCGGACTTTGGAAAACAGGGAGGCGATCGACAGGGTGAGATAGCAAAAGCAAAAAAGATTGCGGATAGGCTGAAGGATTTAGGATATACCTTTGCTTCCCATAGCTACGGTCACGGCTATGCACCTCAGCACAGCCAAGGTACCATGACTGCAGACTTACAGGCTTTCCGGGATGAAGTAGAGCCCATCATAGGTCCCGTTTCCGTTTATGTTTATCCCTACGGGAAATTATTGGATCCCACGGATCCCAAATATAAAATAGCTCAAAACTATGGTTTTAAACTGTTCTGTAGCGTGGCAGACTTTTTCTATCAACGAAATTATAATGATAGAGGCTCCATGTATATGACTAGAGTTGCTGTAGATGGCTTTTCTTTAAGGCAATACGGTGCTGTACTGGCACCCCTCTTCGATGTAAATAAGGTGATGGATTTTGAAAACAGATAATTTTAGCATTAATAATCGAAATAACGATAATGACAAAGATGTAGACGAACCTAATAAAGATGAAAAGGTTTTCCCAGAAGATTGTTTAAATAGTAAGTTAGATACAGGTTATAAGTCAAAATATCTAAAAAGATTTACAGGATTAATTTTTGGATTATTCTTATATGCCTTAGGCATCGTCTTGTCCCTAAAGGCAAATATCGGTTATGCTCCTTGGGAGGTACTCCATGTAGGCATATCCAAAACCACGGGAATGAGTATCGGCATTGCATCCATTTTGGTGGGATTACTGGTTTGCGTGATAGTTTGGTTGATGAAGGAAAACTTGGGTTTGGGGACGCTTCTCAATATGGTATTGATCGGCGTCTTTATAGACTTAATTTTGCTCCTGAACTTCCCCCCTAAAATGAGTGAATTTCCCCAAGGTGTCCTCATGATGATGGCTGGCTTGTTTATTATCTCCTTTGGTTCCTATTTCTATATAGGTTCCGGCTTTGGGGCAGGTCCTCGGGATAGCCTCATGGTGGTAATGAAGCGAAAGACGGGACTCCCCGTGGGGGTGTGCCGTGGAGGCATTGAGCTTACAGCTGTTTTCTTAGGCTGGTTGTTGGGAGGAATGGTTGGAATCGGAACGGTAATCGCCGCTTTCGGCATTGGATTCTGCGTTCAGATTACCTTTAAATTCTTAAAGTTTGATCCTACAGTCATTAAGCATGAAACTTTAAGTCAGACGGTTTCTCATTTTACAAATAGGAAAAAATCCTTTTCAGAATAATTTTAAAAATACCATTTAAAAATTATTGAAAAATTATTTACTTTAAAATATAGATTATGGACATAGATTTTTATTTAATTATTTAATAATAAATTAGGGCTTACTGATACCGTGGATTAATCCACGGAAGAATCTATTAACCCATTTGAATGGGATTATTCCATTTAGTATTTTATTGCTTTCTTAAATCGTTTAATCAAAATACACGAAGTGATAATCTTTAGAATATCCCCCGGGATAAATGGGAACACACACATTGTCAATGCGGCGATTCCTTGGGTTTTGATGACAGACAAAAACCAAAAGCCTTGGTAAAATTCCGGGTTCCGTTGCCCACCTGTATTTGTTACGAACAAAAACCAAAGGGTTCCAAGTATGTAACAGCAAATCATTCCTATACTCATGGCTGTTACTCCATACAGGAATGTTTTTGGCAACCTTTTGATGAGCACTCCTATGACAAAAGCAGCTACAATATATCCTATTAAATATCCGCCTGTGGCTCCCACTACGATTCCCAGGCCGCTTGTAAATCCGGCAAAAACAGGAACACCTATGGCACCTAACAATACATACATAATCTGGCTGATAGCTGCCCTAGCTCCACCTAAAAGCCCTGCACCTAAAAATACCGCCACCATGGCAAGATTTATGGGAACAGGTGTAAAGGGCAATGGAATAAAAATCTGAGCCAAAATCCCTGTCATAGCAGTAAACATGGGAATAAGCATCAAGCTTTCTGTAGTAAGAATTTTTTTATTAAAATTACTTTTTTTACTTATGGTATCCGTTGTTGTGTTCATCCTTAAAATTCTCCTCTAATGCTGATTTCTCCTGAAGTTAATACTTGTGTCTCCTTGTTTTCGTACTCTACCACCAGACCTCCTTTTTCATCAATATCCAAAACCTTGGCTTTCTTTCTTTGTTGGTTGTAGAAAACTTCAATTTCCTTTCCCAAAACCGCAGAACGTGCTTTATACTCTTCCATGAGCTCAGGGCTTCCTATTTCTTTTATGATTTTTAAAATTTCATTTATTAAATTTCCAAGGATACGGTTACGAGATAGTTGATTTCCGGTAGAGATACATGCCAAAGATGTGGCTACCCGCTCCAGTTCTTCAGGGAATTGCGCTTTTGTGGTGGACACGTTGATGCCTATTCCTAGGATAATGGCACTGATACTGCTGCTTTCAAAATCCGTAATGGCCTCCGTCAATATGCCACAAATTTTCCGTCCATTACAATAGATATCGTTGACCCATTTAATTCTCGTTGATATTCCTGTGGTTTCCTCCAAAGTGCGGCAGACCGCCACTGCGGCGGCAGAAGTTATCAAAGTAGAGGAATCCAAACTGATATTCGGTCTCAAAATCATGCTCATGTAAATTCCGCTGTCCTTAGGTGAAAAAAAGCTCCTGCCCATTCTGCCTCGTCCCCCTGTCTGCTCGTTAGCAATGACGGTGGTGCCATGGATTGCCCCATCCAAGGCCAATTGCTTTGCAGTATAGTTGGTGGACACGAGTGTAGGGTAGACGAAAATGTTTTCAGCCATGGATTGTTCTGATAAGTAAGGTTTAATCCCTTCCGCAGACAAAATATCATTTTCATTCTCAAAGCAATAACCTCTGTTAGGAACCGCCTGAATGTCATACCCCTCCTTCTGTAGCTCTTTGATTGCCTTCCAAATGGCATTTCTGGAAAGGTTCAGTTTCATTGCCAGTTTTCCTCCCGACACTGCAACTCCCCTACTATTTTCAAGGATTTCCAATACTTTTGACTTGGTGGACATAAATTCTCCTTTTGTAATATATATTTCAATCTTTAAATGATACCTAATAAAAAACCTTTTGAATAAAAACAAATATAAATAAAACATTAAGAGTTTATTTCTATATTATTAGTGAATTAATCTATTGTCAACTTTTATTTTAAATCTGGTTGACGTTTTTTGATATATTAGAAATATAATATAAAATGATATGGCGGAATATCAAAGAATGTACTTTGGGAAGAATGGAACCTTGGGGGCGCCATGTGGAAATAGAAATTTTTGATTCCGTTACTTCCACTTTTTTTATATTTTTTATTACATCACTTCCACTAATTTTTTATAATTTTATTCCATCATATTTCTGACATTTCCATATTTTATTCTTGTTTTCACATGCCTAATCTGTTATAATTTTTTTCGTGAGTTTAAAAGTAAAATGGGAGAAATACAATGACAGAAGACAAAAGTAAAATTGGTTTTGACTCGAATAAATATCTCGAAGAGCAGTCTAAATTTATCTTAGAGCGTATTAATCAAGGAAACGGTGAACGACTTTACCTTGAATTTGGGGGCAAGCTAGTACACGATAAGCACGCCATGAGAGTACTACCGGGCTTTGATGAAAACGCTAAGATTAAGCTCTTGCAAAAATTAAAGGATCAAACGGAAATTATTATCTGTATTTATTCCGGAGATATTACTACTAATAAAACACGACAAGACTTTGGTATTACTTACGATTTGGAGGTATTGAGATTGATCGACACCTTCAGAAATTACGATCTTACCATAAACAGCGTTGTGGTTACTCGATATGAGGATCATCCTGCTGTAAATATGTTTATCAATAAATTAAACCGTAGAGGGATTAAAACCTACAAGCATAGAGTAACAAAGGGATATCCTACAGATGTAGATACCATTGTCAGCGAAGAGGGTTATGGTGCCAATCCCAGAATTGAAGTGACAAAACCCTTAGTTGTAGTCAATGGTCCCGGAGGAGGAAGCGGAAAGCTTGCCACCTGTTTGTCTCAATTATATCACGATAACCAACTGGGAATAAAAGTAAGATATGCAAAATTCGAGACCTTCCCCATTTGGAACCTTCCTGTAAAGCATCCTGTTAACGTAGCTTACGAGGCTGCCACTTCAGATTTAAAGGATGTAAATATGATAGATGCTTTTCATTTGGATGCTTATGGAGTAACTGCTGTAAACTATAATCGGGATCTGGAAGTATTCCCTGTGGTTAAAAGAATTATTGAAAAAATTACCGGAAAAGAGTCAGAGTATAGTTCTCCTACTGATATGGGGGTCAATCGAGTAGGGTTTAGCATCATAAACGATGATTATGTGCGGGAGGCCGCCAACTCTGAAATTATACGCAGGTATTTAATTGCTTTGGTGGATTATAAAAAGGGTAAAATTGATGTGGATTCCTTAGAGCGCTCTAAACTTTTAATGGATGAAATGGGCTTAAAGATAGAAGATCGCAAGGTGATCATACATGCCAGAGATTACGCCGAGAAAAAGAGATCCATGGGTAGCAAATACGAAAACGTGGTGGTTATGGCTATAGAATTAAAGGATGGCTCCTTTGTCACAGGGAGAAGCTCCAAAAGAATGGTGGCAGCGGCAGCAGCTGTAATGAATGCCATTAAAAACTTATCTCACATGAAGGATGAAATTCATCTGATTGAACCAAACGTATTTAAAACTTTACAGCACTTAAAAGCAAACATTTTAAAAAATGAAAAATCAAGCTTGAATTTGGAAGAAATACTTTCAGCTTTGACAATTTCCGCCACCACAAAGCCTTGTGTGGAAACAGCGGTGGACAAGCTGACCCTATTAAGTGGTTGTAAGGCTCACTGCACTGCAATCTTAAGTGATAGAGATGAGCAAACCCTACGAGATTTAGGAATCGATGTTACCTGTGACCCTGAGTATATGACTACAAATTTATATTTTAATTAATACAAGTTATGCATACTTATAATATCATAGTTTTTCAAATAAGTTTTTATTAAACTATTAAACTATTAAACTATTAAACTATTAAACTATTAGCTAATATACTATTGACTCATACAAATAATAAAACCATAGCTTTTAATGACACTTTAGTCATTTAGGCTATGGTTTTTTTTATAATATTAATAACTTTAGAAATAATTCTTCACATACAATTTGAAACAGGTCTTACTGCCTGCCTTAAGTTGTGAAAATGCTGCGACATCCAAAATTAAAATTAAAAAAGCATTTTACTTAAGCAACTCTATAGCCTTTTTCAGCTGTAAATCTTCTGAGGGCTGCTGTAAACCATAGATCAATAAAAGTGCTTCGTTATCCAGTCTTGACTTCGTTGTGTTATCCAACACTCCATAGGGGTTTAATCCACTTTGTTTTTGGAATGCTGAAATGGCAGTTACAGTTTTATCATCCATCAAACCATTGAGTTCTACAGTATAACCCAATAAGCTCAATCTCTGTTGCGCTCCAAACACGTTAAGCCCCATGTCGCCCTTTTTTGGTTTGCTGTTTTCTATCATTGGTGCAAAGCCTTTATAAGCTTTTAGCAAGTCCGGCTTTAATTCTTTGCTGTAGTTTGCCACAACGTAGTCAGGAGTAATTCCAACCTTATTAATGTTCCTCTTATTGGGGGTTAGCCAGTAAGCTGTGGATACCCTTGCCATGCTATCATCACCAACATCTAAAACAGTTTGAACAACTCCCTTGCCGTATGTAGTGGTACCCACAAGGATTGCTGTTTTAGAGTCCTGTAAGGCTGCCGCCAAAACTTCCGATGCACTGGCACTTTCTTCATTCACAAGAAGTACCATGGGGACTCTTTCCTTTGTACCTTCTGTAGTGATAGCTTGCTCCACGTTTCCTTGCTTTTTCAAATAAAGGACTACCCCTGCAGGCATAATTTGATCTGCTATATTGACGGTAACATTAATATTTCCACCCAGGTTATCCCTCACATCAATAATTATTGCCTTCATGCCCTTCGACTTTAACTGACTCATAGCTTCCTTAAATTCTTGATCTGTTTCATTTTGAAAAGCAATTATTTCCAAATAACCTATACCATTTTCCAGAAGCTTATATTCTACAGTGTTCATTTGAATCAATTCTATCTTTAAATTATAAATGAGAATTGAACTGTTTCGATCTATACTAATCTGAACGGAAGTGCCTAATTCTCCTTTTATCAAACCTAGGATTTCATCCAAAGTTTTTCCTTGGGTGGTGATGTTATTCACCTTTGTAATAGTATCTTCCGGATGGATACCTGCTTTCTCCGCTGGTGAACCTTTAAAAACATTCAAAACTTTACATTTACCTTCAACTAATTGTATTCGAAGACCCAGGCCAGGGTACTTTCCATCAAGGTAGTTAATAAAATCATCTACACTGTCTTCCCTGTAATAGATGCTGTAAGGATCATCCAGAGACTCCGTCACACCTTCAAAGGCACCGTTCATCAGCATATCTAAGGTGACAGGATCCTTGTAATTATCTTTTATGTATTTCATGTATTCCTTTAGGTTTGACATTTTCTGCATTAGTTCTTCATCGGTTAGATCATTGGTCTCTTCAGCATAAACCACATAACCTTCACTGCCCATCATGGATGGAATAAAAAAAATAAAGGAAAAAGATGTAACAATCATAGCAATTATAATAATTATAGCAATCCATTTTGCAATTTTTCTGGCCTTGTATGGGTTCATGGTGTTCTCCTATCTTTTTTAATGTCTCGTATGTGCTCTTTACATAAAAATGAATTTCGAAGAAAGGATCTTACATAATTTGAATGTCTAATATACTTCTGCCTTCTGTCAATCCTTTGAGGCTGATATGATAGTCGATGTTTAAGGAGCCTGATGCATCTGCCTCTTCGATTTTGTTAACGATATCGTTAGTCAGTATCTCCATTTCTATGGGACCAAAAGGCGTTTCGTAATAGCTTTTAAACCTCTTGCCTTTTTCAAATTGCATTTCTGTATCCAACTTGATACCACTGCTGATTCGTTTCATCCTAATGATGTTATCCTTAATCATCAATCGAGTGGTACAACCTTCCATGCCGGAAAACTCGCTTTCATCGTACTCTAAGCAGACAGAGCCGTCCTTTTTTAAAAATTTTCCTTCTGTATAAAGCTCCATCTGTTCTTCCTCTTTATCACCGTTGATCTGCTTACCGATGATTCTTATCATTATGTCTTTCGTAACCAAGTTCTATTATCCTTTCAATCAATTTCCCATAGGGCAACCCTGCTGATTCCCAAAGACATGGGAACATACTGTACTTTGTAAACCCCGGAATGGTATTTATTTCATTAATTATAACTTTATTTGTGGTATTTTGGAGAAAAAAATCCACCCTTGCATATCCACAGCAGTCTAAAGCTTTATAGGCCTTTAAAGCAATGGATTTCACTTCATCTGAAATTTCTGAGCTTATATTGGCAGGAATGGACATGATGGATTTACCATCATCAAAGTATTTTGCCTCATAATCATAAAATTCATGTGAAGCAATTATTTCTCCAACCACAGCTGCTTCAAGTAAATAGTTACCTAATATTCCTGTCTCAAGCTCCCGACAATTCAGCCCTTCTTCCACTATCAATCTTCTATCGTAAATAGACGCTGTTTCCAAGGCTTCCTTTAATTGTTCTCTGTCCTTAGCTTTACTAACGCCTACACTGGATCCCATATTAGCGGGTTTTACAAATACGGGATAGGGTAACTCTTTTTCGATTTGCTCAAGAGCTTGGGTAATGTCCTTTTTTAAATGCTCTCTTTCCACCAATTGATATTTACATACAGGTAACCCGGCTTTGATAAAGAGTTCCTTGGCCATGCATTTATCCATGGCTACTGCCGAGGGTAAAACGGCACATCCACTGTAAGGAATGTCGATCATCTCAAAGAGTCCCTGAATGGTGCCATCTTCACCGTTAGGTCCATGCAAAATAGGAAATGCAAAATCTATAATTTCTTTTAAGCTACGACCACCTACCCCTAATATGTCGATCCTATATCCATGGGGGTTTTCCCTTAAGGCTTTCTCTGCAATTTCCTGCCAATGACCTGTTTCAATATGCTCTACTGCACCTTCGTACAGAAGCCATTGACCTTCCTTTGTGATTCCAATCTGTACAATTTCGTACTTATCTTTATCCATGGCATTGATAATGCTGGTGGCTGACATCAAAGAAACCTCATGTTCTCCTGACTTCCCTCCAAATATTACACCAATTCTCATAGATTACCCTTCCTTCATTGTAAATCATGTGCATCCCATCTTACAAGTGGATATATTTGACATGATTTTCATGACCTATTTAATATTAAATTGCTTGCTCTAACAAATGTTCTAAATGTTTTTTATCAAAATGATATTTTTTAAGGCAAAATTGGCATGTGATTTCTGCGCAACCGTCCTCACGTATCATGGCTTCTAACTCCTCTTTTCCCAAACTGATAATAACCTTTTCCAGTATTTCCAAGGAGCAATCGCAGTTCCAGTATATATCCTTATGCTCTAGTATTTCAACTTGGTACTTTTCCGGTATGCTTTGAAAAATTTCATAAAGCAAGTAATCTAAGATTCCCTCTTCAGATTTTATCCCTTTTTTGTTCATGGACTGTTCTATCAGTGAACTGAGGGGATCCATACATCCCAAAAGCTTTTCCAGTGAATCCACGGATTCCGGGTCGGCATCAGGGAGCATCTGTACGATCATGCCGCCGCAACACAGAACCTTGCCTTCAGTATCTATTTTTTCCCCCAGTGCCACCGAAGTGTTTTGCTGTTCTGATATAAAGAAGTATGCTGTTAGATCGTCGGCAATTTCTCCTGTAACCAGGTGAATTTTCCCCATATAAGGTTCCTTTAATCCAAGGTCTTTTATGACAGTAATGGTTCCTTCTCCCACTGCTCCTCCTACATCAAGCTTGTGATTCTTAATGGGTCGAACTAAATTGGGATTGGAAATATAACCTTTAACGCTGCCATCACCTTTTGCCGTTGCTAAGATTTCTCCCGCTTCACCTTCTCCTTTGATCTGCAATGTAAGTTTATCCTTGGGGCTTTTTAACATGATACCCATAAGCCCAGCGGCTGTAAGAGTTCTGCCTAATGCAGCCGTGGAAAGAGGGGAGGTGAGATGGAACTGTGCTGCTGTTTCAAGCATGGAAGTGGTGATAGCTAAATAAACCCTGAAGGACTTACTCTTATCTATGGCAATGACTGCCTTGTTCATATAAAATACTCCTTTAGCTAATGTTTCATTAAATTTTTTGTATTAAGTCGGTTAATTCTGATCTTAACCCTAATATGATTTCCTCAGAATGGTCTGAGCTCTTTCCTTTTGCGGATAGGTATATTTTCAGCTTTGGTTCTGTTCCGGAGGGTCTGACCATAAAGCTGCTGCCGTCTTCCAGAATATATTCCAGTACATCTGCTCCGGGTAGATTCATGACGCCATTTAAATAATCTCTGGATTCTGACACAGGGATACCGATGACTTCCTTGGGGGCGTTCTTGCGAAAGCTTTCCATAATGGAGGCCATTTTTTCCATTCCTGCTGCTCCTTCAAAGGCAAAATCCAAAAGGTCGTTTCGATAATATCCATAGGATTGGTAAAGCTCTTGTAAGCGATCCATCAAGGTCATTCCCTTGGTTTTATAGTATGCTGTCATTTCACAAATGAGCATAGAACCGTTGACCGCATCCTTATCTCTTACGTAACTTCCTGATAAATATCCATAGCTTTCTTCAAATCCAAAAATATAACGTTCCTCTTCATTTTTTTCTTCTAACAATTTGATCTGTTCTCCGATAAACTTAAATCCTGTGAGAACATTTTTCATTTCCACTCCATTGGCGGTGGCTATATCATCTGCCAGCTTAGTTGATACGATGGTTTTTACTGCCACAGGGTTTTTAGGCATCTTTTTCCCATTTCCCTTTTCCTCTGCTGCAGCCATTCTTCTTTGGCAAACAAAGTCTAACAACAAGGCACCCACTTCATTTCCCGTCAGCAGTTCATAAGTACCTTGGGGGGATTTTGCGGCAATACCCACACGGTCGCAATCGGGATCCGTCGCCAACAGCAAGTCTGGTCCTTGCCCCTGACTTTGTAGTTCAGCACATAACTCTAATCCCAATTTTAGTGCTTCCTTCTTTTCGGGATTGGGGTATGTACAAGTGGGGAAATTTCCATCGGGAAGCTCCTGTTCTTTTACAATTTTTACATCCTTCACTCCGATCATATCCAAAATTTTCCTGACCGGTTTGTTCCCTGTACCATTTAATGGGGTATAAACCACGGATAGGTTTTCTGTTCCTTCTATTTCTGCACTTTCCTTTTTCACTGCATCTAAAAAAGCCTGCACTACTTCTTCACCTATAATGGTAGGTTCAGAGGCTCCATAACGCACCTGGGAAAAGGCATCCACCTTTTGAATGAGTTCATAAACTTCTTCTGCGGCTTCCAGTGTCAGCTGGCATCCATTCTCATCATAGGCTTTATACCCGTTGTATTTTGCAGGATTATGGCTGGCGGTAATCATAATTCCGCTACAGCATTTAAAGTATCTAACTGCGAAGGATAATGCCGGTGTGGGCATGAGCTCTGGATATATGTATACCTGAATGTTGTTTCCCATTAACACTCGAGCCGCTTCAGCTGCAAAAACATCGGATTTGTTTCTGCTGTCATAGGCAATGGCAACAGCAGGTTTTTTGTCACCGTAATGTTTATTGATGTAATCCGCAAGGCCCTGAGTAGCTTTTCCCACAGTATACACATTCATGCGATTGGTTCCTGCTCCTAAAACACCTCTGAGACCTCCTGTGCCAAATTCCAGTTCTTTATAAAATCTATCGTATATTTCCTCTTCATTACTGCCGATACTAGAAAGTTCTTCCTTTAAGTCTTTATCCATCTCAGGATATTGTAACCATTGATTGAATTTTTCCATGACTTTTTGCATATTACTCTCCATTCTAATACTCAGTATTTTTACTTAAGTAAATTTCAACCTTTATAAAAGCTATTCTAACATATTACAGGAAACTATTAAAGGAAATTTTTAAGCCGGAGATTATTAAATGATTAATGATCTCCGGCTTTTGTTTTTGATATTTCGTAAAGTTTATTCTTTGTTAATAAGCTCTAAGGTTTTAAATTTTATTTGTAATGTTGTTGTTTTTTTATCCTGCTTGATCAATGGTTTATATTTTTCATCTAATTGATCCGCAGAGAATATTTCATCCTCCGGTGGCTGCAACCCTATGAGGCACAGAGGTGGAAAAAGTACACACCACCAATTTTCTCCCTTTCCTTCTCCGATGATCATGGTAAGCGCTTGGTAATTTCCTGCGGGAAACACTACATTTCCGTAAGTTTTTTCAGGAATCCACCTGGATCCGATTTCTGCTTTTACCGAATAGTCATATCCGTTTTGTCTAATAATTTCTTCTGCAATCTTTTCCAGATCTTCCAGATGATTTACTACATACTCTTCCGCATCCTCCAACTCTAGCTTAACTGTTTTTATATTTGGCGTATTTTCAGTAGTTGATGAGGAAGCTCCATTGGCTACAACGTCACCGTCTGGGGAAGTTTTTATAACTTTGCTACTCACAGTGCCCAGGGAAGTTTCTACGGCTGCTTCACCGTCACCGTCAGCAGAAAAAGCATAATTTGCCATTACTTCTTTTGCCAGGCTTTGATTAATTTCTTCTAAAAGACCATCTCTAACTTTTAATTTTAAAGCCTGATCTTCCTCTGAATCGCTGTTTGCCACCACATGGAATCTTAAAAAATCATTGTTTGTCAGGGCTGTAGCTCCCTGATTTTGGTTTATCCCACAGTACAATAATACTCCCACGCAAATGCCTGTAAGAATGACCCCCTGCCACAATTTTAATCTCATGTATATCCCTCTTTCTATGTAATATTCATTTTTCAAAAGCTTTTGAACTTACGATAGAATTCTGGTCTAACTTTTGTTTTTTTATTCAAGAATAAAGTAATTAATTACACTACAATTTTTTCAATAAGCAATTTTGTTCCCGGAGTTAATTTGGTAGCATAATCGAGATCATTTAACCTTTTTATAGCATCAATGGTTGTTCTAAATTTCTTGGCAATCTTCCAAATGTTATCTCCGGATTTAGTAATATAAAGGACTAAGGCTGGCAAGTAATTTTTATTTTCAATTCCTTCGATGAAGCTTACGTTTTTAACAATTCTATATTTTTCTTCATAAGAAGTAGCTGCACTGATGGCAATTCCCGCATTTAGTTCGATTTGTTTGTCATTGATTTTGTCAAACCAAATATCCTTTAATGTCAAGGTATTTTCTGAGTTCATATTTCCTGATATGCCTGGTATATCCATTACGCTTCTAAATGGGATTTGATGGTCAAAGCTGAATGGGTTGCTTGTTTCTTCAAATGGCATACAGATGATCTTTGTATTTAAGAATCCTTCTATAATGATTCGACCCTCATCAATGGTGCAAGTACTTTCCTTTAGATTCGGGGTTATGAAGGAAACCTTATCCATGGTTCCATATCTTTCCGGTATAGTTATGATTTCTCGAATAGTCTGTTCTGAGGCACCGCCGCCGGAAAGGGAACGTAAGCAAAGCTCTTCTGTGTCGTAGTTGGTATCCTTTCTGCTGTGGTAAATATCAGTTACTACTTCTTTTTCAACATTTCTATAGGCTTCTACAGTGGTATCGATATCTGCTTCTATGATAAAGGTATTTTGGAACTCTTCTTCACTTTCACTCTCCTTAATGGTAAGGCTGAAGCTCTTTAGGTAAAAGCTGGCTTTACCTCCCGCAGGCATTTCACATTCATCTTCATTTTGATTTAACTTAATAAAATGGGTAAATTCGGTCTTACCTTGATAGAGGGTTGGCTCTGGCTCAGGATGTGCTTCGTCAATGCAGCCTAAGTATAAGATGTTGCAGTGTAAGGATCCGTTAATGACAGCCTTTTCTTTCAATATTTGTTTGTGATTTTCGATTAAATTTATGTCGTATTTCAATATTTTTCCAATGTAAGGTTGAGAGTCCTTTATGGTCAGCTCTTCTCTTACTTCAATGTCCTCTGTAACTTTGATGGCCACGTTGGTAACATTGATCTTTTCTTTTAGCATCTGTACTTCTTCGTCTCTGATGCCCTCAAAGATGCTTACTTGAAGATCCTGATATTCCTTTGCAAATAGAATCACCGTGGCTTTAATTTTGAACTTTCTTTCATTGATTCTAGTGAATTCCAAAGTCTCTATTTCCGGTAGCATTAAAACTTGAGAGTTTGGAGCTGCACCTACATTATAATCGCTCTTAAATGGAATCCTGGACTCTATTGAGATCATGGGTTCTTTATCCGACCCGGTTTCGGGAATATAAAGAGTTTGAACCACCAAATCCCCCATAATTTTTATGGTTTCTGCACCGTTCTGTCCCAATTTCATTTCTCGTTCTGCTAACTTTATCTTTCCGTCCATGGATAAAATTTCTGATAAATCCGGTTTAATATCAGGAACCAATAAATCTTCTTCTATATAGATTCTGGTTTTTGGCTTATCTTTAACATCCATAACATTTAGCGCACTTGTAATGACACTTCCTGTCATTGGAATAATTTTTATAGGAGACACTACGGGAATGACAGGCTCCATATAATCCTTGTCATTTAAATGATTTTCTTCATTTAAATGAGCAGCAGTGGCTATTTCTTTATCTGTAGCTAAAGTCAGTTCACTTTCATAGGACATTACTTCTTTGGAAAGCATGGTTGCTTCATGGCCTTCCTCTATGTAGCTTTCCTCGGGAATAGAGATACTGCTAACCTCTATTGCTTCGGTAGCTGCTGCTTCTGCATGAGTTTCTACAGCTTCTTCGTCTATCCTTGAGTGGGTTTCTACAACATCTTCTATTTTGGCTTGAGTTTCCAAAACATCTTCCGGCACTGAAAAAGTTTCTTTAACTGCATTAAGAAGATTATCATATGCATCTGTTTTAAACTCTTGGGCAGGCTTCATGGCAAAATCCGGAATAGATTCTTGGTCGATGCCATTTTGATCATTCTCATATAACATGGTATTTCCCCCTTTATTTCTAATGATTCCTTTTATCAATGTATGATTGAAAGGAATATTTATGACAAGAAAAAAGAAGTATTCCTATAAAAAGAATACCTCTTTTGTCATTTGTTAAAATTATTTTATTGGTTGGTAACAATCATCTCCATTAGCCTATCAATATGGTTATATGCCGCCATTTCAGCACTGTTAGCATCGTTGTTGCAGATGCCATCATAGATCATCCTGTGCTCCGCAGGCATTTCATTACCTCTTTTAAAGTCCTTAAAATATATATATCGAAATCTAAGAACCAGTTCTTGTAACTGTTCTAACATCATTAACAAATATTTATTCTCACAGCATTGTACGATATAATGATGAAAATTTGTATCGTTGGCAATCATTTCTGCCATATTCCCTTCTTTTACAGCCTTGTTGAAAGAATCGGAATAATGAAGTAATTGTTTTTTCTGATCCTGAGTCATTCTGCTAGCCGCCAATCCTGCCGCAAGTCCCTCCAAAGTAGCACGAACCTCCAAAATATCTACCATGTCCTTAACGGATAGCTCGGATGCATATGCTCCTTTTCTCGGCTCTATGGTAACCAATCCCTCTTTTTCTAGCTTTCTAATAGCTTCCCGTATGGGAGTTCGGCTGACACCCATTTCTTCGGCAATATCTATTTCCATCATTCTGGAGCCCGGTTTAATCTGACCTGTAAGGATTAAGCCTCTCAGTTCCTCATAAACCAATTCTCTCAAAGGTTTATGCTTCTGCAACTCAAAGTTTAACATCTCATTTCTCCTAATTAATCGTATGGGGTTTGCCCTATAAACATCTTACTAAATAAGTTTCATTTTCAATCTTCTGTAATTTAGCCAATCCCTTTTTTGCCTTTTTCTTATTTTCAAATAAGGTAAAGACTGTGGGACCACTTCCACTCATTAATACATTTTGTCCTTTAGCACATTGTTTTAGATTGTTCTTTGTATACATGATAATAGGATACTCTTTTAGGCTGACGATTTCAAGTACATTAACCATATTTTTTCCAATTTTATAGAAATTTTTTTCTTTTAGCCCTTGGATTAATTCTTGAGTATTGGGTCTATTATATATTTCATCTATTTTCAATTCACCGTAAACTTTAGCTGTAGAAACGCTTATGGGGGGTTTTGCTATCAAGACCCATCCGCAATACCCGGGTATAGGCTTTAGTATTTCACCGATTCCGGAGGCTACTGCGCAGGTACCCAAAGGAGTTTTTTCAGGCTCCTTCAGCTTCTTTTCATGGTACTTTAAGTGGTGATTTAAGGTAGCCTGTCCCATAATGCAAAAGGGTACATCTGCTCCTATTTTACCCCCTTCTTCCATGAGCTCTTCCAGTGTCATCTTCAGCTCTAACAATTCTGCCAGGGCTAACATGACAGCGGCACAGTTGCTGCTCCCTCCTGCCATTCCTGCGGCAACAGGGATATTTTTTTGAATTTTTATTTCTAATAAGCCTTTTTGAGAAGTTTTTTCCAACATAAATAAAGCAGCTTTATAGGCAATGTTTTTTTCATCTGTAGGCAGATAGGGAAGATTGCTGCTTAAGGTGATGGAATTTTCATCCTGGAGGTTTTGAGATGAGTAAGGATTCCAGATTATGCTTACAAAATCAAATAAATCAATTTGTTGCATTACCATTAAGACCTGATGGTAACCATCAGGTCTTTTTGCCAACACGTCAATAGATAAATTTATTTTTGCATATGATTTTATTACTATTGATTTCATAATGATTAATTCTTTTTCTTATTTCTTTTTTTACCGTTTGCATTTTTAGGATTTGTATTGGTGACTCTAGCCTTTGCTGCCGCCGCTTTTTCTGCAATGGCCTTTCTTCCTGTCTTATATGTGCTGCCTCCTTCTGAGACAGGTTTTGCTCTCTTTACTCTGTAATTGCCTGAGCTTGCTTCTATATTGGATTCATCAACTTGATTACTGTCGTTATCATCGCTACCGTCAGCAACTTTGCCCGCTTTTTTCTTTTTCTGTTCTTTCTCTTTTTCCTTAACTATCTTTGCCATTACCTCTTCCACAGGTTTACCCGTTTCTTTGGCAATTTTATAAGGATTTACTTTACCTTCTACTTCTTCCTTTTTTTGTTCCTTTTCCATTTCTTTTTTTGCAGACCTTGTGGTGAAGAAAATCATTGCAACAATCATGACTACCATTAATATCATATTGATATTCATATTTGCTTGGGTGTCTTGAATGCTAAAATCAATGGTCTTTGTCTCCCCTAGGGCAGTACCTACTGAAGATACAAACTCCCCTGATAATGTAAAGGTATATGTACCCTTTGGCTCTAAATCTTGGTTTACTAAGACAAGCACATCGTTTGGTCGTTTTGCACTGTAATAAGCTTCAATGGGAATACTTTTATTTTCACTGTCTACTAGTTTTAAGCATTTTTCGTTTGCCTTCCGAATCTGGTCAGAAGCCACATCTTCATTAAAATGTAGCTTAATGGCAACACCCACGGGTTGTAACCCATTATCTCCATTGGCAGGATAGCTGTCTATCAGCTCAAAGCCTGCCGCAAAGGACATGCTGCCTGAAAATAATGTAAATATAATAATAAATATTGAAATTATGCCGATTTTCCTCATGAATTATCCTCCGTGTAAATTTATAAATGGTGTTTACTATCATTATAATTTTTTATTTTTTCTTAACCTTGCAAAGAAGTTTTTAACTAGCTCTTGGCATTCTCTTTGTAAAATTCCAAATTCTATTTCGGTTTGATGATTTAATCTTTTGTCTTGAAGCAAATTATTTATGGAACCACATGATCCTGTTTTGGGATCTGATGTTCCGATGTAAACCTTCTTTAATCTGGCTAATACTATAGCTCCAGCGCACATTGCACATGGCTCTATGGTTACATATAGATTACATTGGATCAGTCTTTGGTTATTCATAACTTGGGCAGCATTCCGTATGGCTATCATTTCTGCATGAGCCGTGGGATCTTTTTGAGACTCTACCAGATTGTGACCTCGCCCTAGGATGCTCCCTTGAAATTCCACTATTGCTCCAATGGGGATTTCATTTAGTTCCAGAGCCTTTCTTGCCTCTTTTAAGGCTTCTTCCATAAAATATTCAGGGGATTTGTCCAAGATCAACTCCTTATTTGAAATAGAAGACATCATTTATCAATAGTATCATAAGCATATTACTTTTTCAATTATTTTTTCTTTTATTGATGAGGTTATTTTCGTTTATACTTTGCCTTATACTCATGATTTTTTTAATAATAAAAAAAGTAAAAATAAATTTCATTTCCAATTGACGTCTTTTCCCAAGGTATATTCATTGGTGGCGTCTTTTCCCAAGATAATTGTTGATATGACCTCTCATATGTTTCTCGAGGATTCTTTCTACATATTAAATAAATAGGAAGTATCCTTTTTAATAAAGTTTACTTCCTATCGCATAAATATTGAATTAAATACTTACTTTTGAATTGCTTTCGCTCTTGAGCTTCCATTGGTGTTTACATATTTGTAAGTTTGATATAACATTTCAGCAGCTTCGGCTCGAGTAATATTAGCACTTGGGTTTAAGTTTCCTTTGCTGTCACCTTTTATAATTCCGTAAGCAGCTAGGTTCTGTGCTGATTTTTTACCCCAAGCAGGAATTTTAGCTTCATCTGTAAAATCTTTGGCTGCACTTGGTGATACATCCGGTACACCGATAGCATTGTCAAGCATTTTAATGGCTTCCATTCTTGTTAAGTTTTTAAAAGGTTTCATCATTAATTGACCATTTTCACTGATACCGCTTAAAATTCCGGCGTCATGAGCTGCATTTGCAGGCTCTACGATCCAAGAAGGAAGTTTATCCTTAAAGGGAGAAGTTCCTGCCTTAGGCGCAATATCCATAGTGGCATTTGTAAATAAGATGAATTCTGCTCTATTCATAGTCTTGTCAGGGTAGAAATAGAATTTATCTTGCATTTCTTCCCCTATAATCAGACCCAGTTTTCCCAGCATTCCTGCTGAATAATTTGCCCAGTGGTTCTCTAAATCTGCATAAGGCATTGGGGTGATGGCTGGTGGGGTAACAACCGCAGGCTCTGTTACAGTTATGGTTACTGTGGAAATTTTCCCAGCACCAGCAGGATTGCTTGGTTCCCAATCAAAAAAGGTGCTTCCTACAAAACCCGTTGCAGGCGTAAATGATAGTTTGTCCAAATCAGTATCAGCAACTACATCATTTTGAGCAATAGCTGCTCCAGACAAGTTTAACGCACCTTCACTTGATGCAGGAAGGGTTGTTACTTTAATTCCTGCTAAAGCCTCTGCAGGTGTATCTGCATCTGCATAATGGCTTTCAAAATTTGCTTTAGTCAAAGCTAAGGTTTTGTTTTTTTCTGTAGTCAAAGTAAAATCGGTTACAGAAATGTCTACAGCATATGCACTTATTGTTAATACACAAAGACATGCTACTGTAGAAGTAAAAATTGATAATAATTTCTTCATTGGTATACTCTCCTTTTCTAAAAAATATTAGTGAAAAATCACATAACCCTATCTTTGGATTTATTAGCAAAACATATTCAAGTAGATATTTCTTAAATAACCAAATAATAGAATCAATATTCCGGAGAGATTGAATTTTAAATGTTTTTATTAATTATGCAATTTAAACATCGATAATATTTCCTGTTATACCATCTACTTTTAAAATCCAATAACCATAAATTTGTAAATTTTCTTTCGAATGATTTCCTTTGTTTTCTTCTGATCCTTTGATGGGTTGCCAAAACACAAATCCGGATTCGCCTCCGTCAGGCTGCTCTTCCGGTATGTTTCTACCGGGTATTCCAAAGTAATAATCTATGCCCTCCTGGTTCCTGCGTTCTTTTGCGCCAAATATGTAATGCTTATATCTTCCGGAAAAATAATGAGCGCCCGGTGCAATCAAGGGTAAATTAATGCTTATAGGCATTTTTTTCCATGCAGCTTCTGTCTGGTCTTTTATGAATGGCTCGATGTCCTGATACTTTTCCGCTGTCTGGCAAATATGATTGCAGGCATGTAAAATAAATTTATTGTAGAAATGATTATATGATTTTTGTTGATTTATTCCAGGAAATTCTTTATTGTCTTCAGTTTCTAAATCCTTATTCTCCTCAGGAAAAATTCCTTTATGATCACTTTGCTTTTTTTCTTCCCAAACCTCGTTTAATTTATTTTCTTTTTTTTCCTGTTTCCTTTCCTCCCCGGAATTGCTACCGATTACCAATTCCCCTTTCATTACAGGATGCAAGGATTCCTGTTTATCCACTGCGGAAGCTGCTACAATAATAGCAGTTTCAAAATCATTGTATTCATTTCCGTTACCATCCACATCATTTGGCAAAAATCGGAAGTAGCTTTCTCCTTTTCCCTGAGCATTACAATTTAGAGTGCCTAAAATGGCACTGATAATGGCACCGTTTTTTTCACCAAACAAAACCAGCTTATATAAATAGGTTCCCTTTTGAAAAAATTTTAGATTTTCTACATAACACCTTACTGCTCCTTTATTGTTACCTGTTTCAATGCGCAAATATCCCTTGATGGGAGCTTCTTTTGCTGCAAATTCCCGATTCTGCTCCTCTAAATGAATAAGCCTCTTACTGTACTTTTTATAACTCATTTTACCGTCCCCTTATATTAATCTGTTTTATTACTCGGGCACTTTCTAATGACAACAAAGTGCCGGTACAACTGCTACCATTAGATACCGTAGTATATTCATCAAGGAAAAATTAATTTTTATTTTCTCTTTTTCTTGCTATTTCCATCACAAATTGTTACTATGTAACATGTATATGATATTTTTAATGTGTTATGAAAAAAGCTAACAAGTTTTTAATAAAGGAGATGAAGTTATGACAATGAGAGAGAAAGCATGGGAACTATTAAATGAGCATGTAAAGTCAGAACGACTTTTGAAACATAGTTTGGCTGTGGAGGCCGGAATGATCACTTATGCCAATATCTTTGGTGAAGATGTGGACAAGTGGGCCGCTATTGGGCTGTTACACGACGTGGATTATGAGGAATATCCTGAGGATCACACAGTAAAATGTAAGGAAATATTGGAAGCCGCGGGATATGATGTAGATTTTATTCACACTATTCAAAGCCATTGGCCGGAAAAATCAGGAGTTGAAAGAAAATCTCTGGCTGATAAGGCTCTTCATGCTTGCGACGAGATGTGTGGTTTTATGGTGGCTTGTGCCATGGTCAGAGACCCAAAGGGCTTTACAATGGAAGTAAAATCAGTAAAGAAAAAGTTTAAGGATAAAGGTTTTGCAAAGGCCATCAGTCGAGAAGAAGCTCCTCTGGCTGCTGAAGAATTAGGTGTACCTTTTGATGAGCATATTCAAAATTTGATTACCGGTATGGGCAAGCGCGAAGGGGAGTTAAACGAAATCGGACAAAGTTTGATGTAGTTTTAACAAGAGTTGTTTTATTACATGATACCATTTATTTTTTAGGATCAATGGAAAGGAGGACACCATTTTATGTGGGTAGATATTATTTTTATCATCTTCATATTGCTCATGACTGTCACGGGTTATAAAAATGGTTTTTTTTACACGAGCATAAAAGTACTGAGCTGGGTGTTATCCATGGTCTTAGGATTTTTGTTCTATGATGATTTAGCAAAATTTTTAAAAGAAAATACAAATTTTTATGATTCTTTAAACGAATCCATACTGACAACACTAAGTAGCAAAGGATTATCGCCGGATACCATACTTCATGGATTTCCGTCAGCTTTGAACAAATTTATAGAGGATCTCAACGACACATTGATGGAATCATTGGGTCACACTCTGAGCAATATTATCTTTGCTGTATGCTCATTTTTACTGATTGTATTTGCTGTAAAACTCGTGGCCTATTTATTTATCAATCTTTTTTCAAAGAAGAAGAGAAAAGGTCTTATCGGTGGCATCGATGGAATGTTAGGCTTAGTGTCCGGATTTATTTTAGGATTCTTATTAATATTTGTGTTTTTAACTTTGGTAGTACCCTTCACTGCACTCAGCGGCAGCACATTTTTGTTAGACACTATAGAAGCTTCTGTCTTTGGGAAAGAACTATTTAATAACAATTTAATACTTTTAATTTTTAGCAACTTTGGTTGATTGATAAGTAGTGTGGATAGTGGGTTATAATGGATAATAAGTATTTAAAATTAAAAAGTGAAAAGGAACCTTTACAAAACACATCTCCGGGAAATGTATCTCGGCAAAATGTATCTCCGAAAAATCTTTCATCTGAAAAGGTATCTAAAGGAGATAAATCATCAGAAGATACATATTCTAAAATCTCTGCACAAGGCAGTCAAATCAAAATAGGAAATCATTTCATTTCTAAGGATTTGTTAATATTTTTAATTGCAAGCGTATTGTTGGGGATGGTCACCGCAGTAGAAAGCACTTCCTTAGCCAACAGGCTTTATGAGGACTTAAACTTTACGGTTATGCAGCGTTCACTTCTGGAAACCCCTCGAGAATTACCCGGATTACTGACGGTTGTCATGATTGGTATGTTAAACGGTTTAGGTGATTTGAGGATTGCTGCTGCTGCCAACATTATCGGCGGTGTGGGTTTGCTATTTTTCGGCTTGGTACCTAATCAGTTTGGTCTGATTCTAATTTTTCTCGTGGTCTACAGCACTGGGCAGCACCTTTACATGCCTCTATCAAGTACTATTTCTATGCACTTCGCAAAGGGGGGTAACTTTGGAGAACGTTTAGGTCAAGTGCAAAGCTTAAGTAGCCTTTCCGTTATTGTCTCTAGCGGTATCTTATTTTTATTGTATCGCTTTTTAAAGGTAAGTTACCAATTTGTCTTTGTGGTTGCTGCTGTTGCAATGATTTTTGCAGGAATTTTGTTTCTGTTTATTGGAAGGGATTCAAAGCCTATCGTCAGTGAAAAAAGATTTGTATTCAGAAAAGAATATAAAATGTACTATATCTTAGCCACTATTAACGGAGCGCGAAAGCAGATTACTATTACCTTTGTTCCCTGGATGATCATAGATATCTTCGGACAACCGGTCACCACCATTACGGCATTATTTTTTGTGGTTTGCGTAATCAATATTTTTTTCAAACCATGGTTTGGAAGGCTTATCGACCGTAGAGGTGAAAGATATGCCTTACAGCTGGAAGCGATAATCATGTTTATGGCTTGCATCGGCTTTGCTTTCTCGAAAGTACTTTTCAGCTTTCAGGTTGCCTTGGCTATCGTAGGGGTCTGTTATGTGGCAGATAAGCTGATGGAGTCTGCCTCAATGGCCAGAGCTACTTATGTGAAGAAATTATCCAATGATCCTGCGGAAGTAGCCCGCACCCTTTCCATGGGTATTAGTATGGATCACGTAGTCTCCATGTTTATTCCTGTTGTAGCCGGATTCGTATGGTATACAATGGGAGCCAACGGGTATATTTACGTATTTCTGGGAGCTCTATTCGTATCCGTGCTGAACTTTGTTGTCGCAGGGAAATTGACTCGGGCCTAGGAGATTTGGGAATTTGGCAGGTAAATAAAGGGAAGAAAGAAAGAAAGAAAGAAAGAAAGAAAGAAAGAAAGAAAGAAAGAA
>CAYWVS010000025.1:0-37071 GCA_964461765.1 uncultured Anaerovorax sp. | reverse complement strand
GTTGAATCAACACCAGCACCAAGGAGCTGAGCCACACCGTAACCACCACACAGCCCGCAATAATCAACTCCCTATTTTCTTCTGGATTACTGGAGCTTGTGGAATCAACGGAATAGGAATAGAATGTACCGTCATGATCAACATAACATCTGATATCTTTTAAGGAATAACCAAAAAACTTCTTTTTTTCTAGAATTAAGTATCCATTTCCCTCTATGTTTTTCCCTTCCTTTGAAGTGGAAAAGCATACACTTAAATTTCCGTTGTTCTTTTCTTCAATATCCAGAACTTGAACATCCACTTTATTGTAAACCAACTGATTCTTTAACCTTATTTCAATATCATTTACATCATTTTGATAGCTACCGGTGTAATCTGTAAATAGGAATGCCACCAGACCTATTATCCCTCCAACCATAAAGATACTGGAAAAGCAAAAAATACGTAATGCTAAGCTAATGTACATAAAAGACCCCTTTCATATCAATTAATTCACTTCAGGTGTTCTCATTTCTTTGCCTTCAAATCTTACTTATACCAATTTGCAATAATTATTTATAAAATTAAAATCATCTGATCTATTACTTGATTTTCATTTTTTTAATTTATCTACTATATTTATTAATTTTATAGTTTAATTTATCTACTCCACTTCTTAATTCTCAAATTTTCCTCTTTAAATTGGTTAAAGTTTACGATAAAATAACGAGAGTTTTCTTCATTTATTTCATCGATTACCTCCAAAGATACTCCTTGACCGTTCATCATATCCAGCTTTCCCCTTTGGTACAGCTGATTCACAGTTTCTTCATCAAAAGGCATTTCCCACCTCTGTAAGTCGCTTTTCATGCTTTCCTTAATAGGAATGCTATAATCAAAACCCTCTACAAAATAATCCTCTACGCTGTTTATGAGTTCTCCCGTATCCAAATTATAAACAAAACTTTCATTTTTGGTTTCCATTTTATTAAATAATTCTTCAATGGGAATACCCGGCCCCCATTCCATGCCACCAATCTTGGATCTTTCAAATGCCACAAGTTTTGGAAATACTTCTTTATACTCCAAAATAGGTACTACCATTTTGGTTTCGTAAAAATTAGCCTGATAAATCATGTACTGCCCGTTACTGCTTCCAAAAACAAAGGATGTAAAATAGATTCCCTTATCCGGATTATTTCCAGCAAAAGTTTTTTGTTCTTCTACTTTAGGTTTCAAAACTGATAATATATCCTCTTCCAATGGTTTGATATAATTTTCCCTTTCAGGAAATTGAGATTCAAACCAACTATAAAGCCCCACATCCATATATAAGTTGTTGCTTACTTTAGATTTAAAAGTATACTTCAACTCCATCATTGGGGAAGTGAACACCATAATATTTTCTTTGGATTTTATCTGCTTTTCAAAAATAGACTCTTCTGTTATATATCTTTGATAAATGGCCAATTGATTCTTATAAAGCTCTAATTTAGTATAAATATCCAAATCTGGTACTAATTCGTATATATTCAAATGCGTAGGCGATAAGACAAATTTAATTTCATCTAAGGATCCCAACTGCCTGTTAATATTTAAAATTTCCTCATCCAAATCAGCGCCTTCCCCAAAAACACCCCAGCCTAATTGGCTGTATACGGTGCTATAAATCATACTTCTCAATGCCTCTTCCGCTGCTTCCTGAGAGATAAATAGGTCGGTAAACCGAATCTCTTCTCCCGTGGTCAAATCCACATTATAGGGAAAAGAAACAGATTGATACCGTCGCTCTCCCTTTGAATCCACCCATTCGTAGAAATAGGATAATTTGACAGATAACAGATTGGAAAAGCTTCCCCAGACAGTTCCACCTTCAATATTTTCTGCCTTTTTGTCAAGAGCTTCTTGCCACACATTTTCAGCTAAATTTGAGATTTCTTTATTTATTTTATCTTGAATTTTTTTATCTTTTAATCCGGAAATTTGAGGGAATTTACAATTTTTATCCCCTTCCTCCAAAACTACATAGGAGAAATCCAAATCATTAACGGAATAAGTGTCCAGAAAATCCACAGGCTGAAACATCTTAGGTGGTTCTTGGACGCTTGAATTATTATTGTTAGGTTCTGTTAGATTTCCCGTTACCTTCCAAAATAAAAATCCCAAAGAACAAAGAAAAACTAATATGGCTATCATCAAAATTATGGTAGAAAGTTCTTTTTTTTCTTTCACCAATTGATTATCTACTTTTTCTAAGCTATCCTTTTCTGTGTCTATACCTAATTGACCGTCTTCTTTATTTAATAGGGACATAACCTGCCTCCTCTGCCACCTGCTGACCCACTTCAGATAACATAAAGTCGGCAAGTTTCCTAGCGTCACTGTCTTGAGGTTCATCCTTTCTCATTACGATATAGTAGGCACTGTGAAAGGGATATTTCTTTTCCATAATCTGCTTTTTATCCGGTAAAATTCCATCCACTGCCAAAAGCTTTATATTCATGCTCTTATACATGTCTGTCACAAAGTAGTAGTAAGAATACCCTATGGCTCCCTCCGAATTGGTATAATCTGCCACGGCATCCACTAGCCCTCCCATTTCTGCCATAACCTGCTGCTGAGGCGGTGTCATCATTGTTCTTCCTTTCATTACCAAAGAAAGCATTCCCGTTTGACTCCCTGAGTTTTCAGGCCTTTGGTAGGCGATGATGGGTAAATCTAATCCTCCTACTTGATTCCAATTTGTAATCTTCCCTTCGTAAATCTGCCGAATTGCTTCAGCGGAAATATCGTTTACAGGGTTATCGCCGTTTACCAAAAATACAAAAGCTTCATTAACAACCGGTAAAATTTCAAGCTCAATACCTGCTGCATTGGCCAGCTGTAATTCTTCTTCACTGGGCTCCGTCACTAAAATTAAGTCCACCTCTTTATCAATCAATTTTACATAAGCGCCATGGGTTTTACTACTGACTACCTGATCCGCTATTTCCTCTCGGCTCAAACCCGTAGCAGCAGCCATAAATGCTTCCGCCAGCGGGATGGTAGCTGTAGAGCCATCCACTCTGGGATAATTGACAAGTGTAAACAAATTTACATCCTTAGGTGTGGTTTGAGGATTTCTTTTTATATCTTCTGTTCCATCCTTCACTGCTTTTTCAAGCTTCCATCCAAGGGCAAAAATGATTGCAGCAGTAATGATTAAAACTATAGAGCTAACATATTTTAAAGTATTTTTATTCATTTTCTCCTCCTCAAAAAAACCATTATATTTATAAATTAATAACTTTTTCGTTAAAATCTAACTCTATGATTCTGTCGCTGATATGTTCTAACATAGGTAAGTCATGGGCGATTAGCAATAGGGTTAATCGGTGTTCTTCTTGCAATTTCTTAAATAAATGGATGATTTGTGCTTGAATTGAAACGTCTAAAGATGATATAGGCTCATCGGCTATAATAAAATCCGGATTCAAACTAATCGCTCTTGCAATAGCTACACGTTGTTTCTCTCCCCCTGACAGTTGATGAGGGTATTTGTTCAATAACCCCTTATCTAACTCAACGGTTTCCATGAGACTGATTACCACCTCTTCCATTTCAGCCTTCTTCTTATAAATTTTATTGATTTCTAAAGGTTCCAGGATAATTTCTTTCACCGTCATACGAGGATTAAAAGCCGACGTAGAATTTTGAAAGATTATCTGCTTATTCTTTCCCCTATATATGATTTCCCCTTTAAAAGGTTTTCGGATTCCCATAATACAGTTGGCCAATGTGGATTTTCCGCACCCTGAAGGTCCAACAATTCCTAGAATTTCCCCTTTATAGATTTCCATAGAAAAATTTTTCAAAACCGATTTATTTGTTTTTTTGTCCAGTTTAAAGTCTACCGAAATTTGGTTCACAGTAACTAAAGGTTCTTTATCGTATGCAGAAATTGATGGATTCACTTGAATATTTCCGTGCACATGCTCCGTGCCTTTTCCATAGTTGGCATAACGAATCAACCTTTTGGTGTAATCCGCAACGGGGTTCTCAAAAATACTTTTTACCGAGCCTTGCTCCAAAATCCTTCCCCCCATCATCACCACCACATAGTCAGCAAATCCTTCCAAAAGTGATAATTCATGGGTTATAAAAATCACCGAAAGCTTTGTTCGTTGACTAATTTCCTTAATTAACTTTAAAATTTCTAACTTAGTTTTTAGATCCAATGCGGTGGTAGGTTCATCGGCCAAAAGAACCTGAGGATTGGCAGCCAAGGCTATGGCCATAGCAACTCTCTGCTGCATCCCTCCGGAAAGCTCATGAGGTCTTTGATGAAATCGCATTTCCCAATGATCGATCCCTGTAAGCCTTAGAAGCTCCAAAACCCGCTTTTTCCCCTCTTCCTTGGAAATTCTTTCATGGTGCAATACCACTTCTAAAATCTGATACCCTATGGACAAGCAAGGATTTAATGCGTTGACAGGGTCTTGAAATACCATGGAGATATCCTTGCCTCGGATGCCGTTCATTTCCTGCTCCTTTAACTCCAACAAGGAGCGTTCCCCTAAGGTCACCCTCCCGGATTTAATCCTTCCTCTACTGCAAAGCAAATGAAGCATGGATTTGCACAGGACTGTTTTCCCGGAGCCTGATTCCCCTACTAACGCTAACACTTGACCTTTCTCTAAAGAAAGATCCACTCTTTTCACCGCCTCAAGCTCCCCATCCTCCGTGTCAAAAGAAACAGTTAAATCTTTTATTTCTAATACTTTTTCCATAATCACCATGTTTAATTTATTGATACTACTTCTAATTAGTCCTACCCATTTCATTTATCTATTTTATAATATAAATTTGTCTATTCGGTCAAATCCCACTCTTCCACATTCCAAAATATCCCTACTCCGTGGTGACCCAGCACTTTGTTTTTGCTGATTCCCTCAAGATTTTCCTTGGCTACATATATTGCATCCAAATATGCGATAAAAGTAAAGGGTGGTTTTTCCGTTAATACTTCTTGGAATTTCTGGTATAGGAGAATTCTCTCCTCCGTAGATTCAGCTTCTCTGGCTCTTTGCAGAAGGTCATCCACTTCAGGGTTGGAATAGCTGCTATAGTTGGCGCCTTTTTCTGTGCCAAACACTTTATAAGTATGGTCATCAGGATCAAAAGGGCTACCCCATCCGATGAGGTAAGCCTCCTGTCCCTGCCAATCTGTTACCGCATTCACTGTAACCTTAGCATTAACGCCAATTTCCTGAAGGTTTTGTGCACAGAGGTTAGCCATATGAATTCTCACCTGATCTCCTTGACCATTATTTATGGCAAAGGCAAGCTCTTGCCCATCCTTTTCATAATAACCTTTTTCATTTTTTTGCCAACCTTCAGCCTCCAATAAATCTTGAGCCCTCTGAGGATCATAGTTAAATTTTTCAATATGAGAATTGTTAAAAGGTCCCTTTTGCAAAGGAGAATAAGCGGATTCCCCGTAACCCAAAAGGACAGCCTTTATGATAGACTCTCTGTCTATGGCAAAACTCAAGGCATAGGGTAACTCAGGGTGCTCTCGAAACAACGGATTGTTAAAGTTATATAAGATACCTCTATAATCCGCAGTCTTTAAAATATAAGTCTGATAATCTTCCTTATCTTCAAAAGTCTTCACATGCTGTGGAGTGATCTGTGCCAAATCTAATTCCCCCTTAGCCAACTGTAAAGCGCGCGCATCTGTATCCTCAACGATTTTAAAGATAATTTTATCAATGTTGGGGACTTTTCCATAATAATCGGTGTTCTTTTCTAAAGTAATGCTCTGCCCAAAATCCCATTCAGTCAACATGTAGGGACCTGAGCCCACAGGCTTGCGATTAAATTCATCGGTAACTACATTCTTTCCCTCCAACAAATGTTTCGGTAAAATGCCGATAGTTAAATAATTGATAAAGGCTACATTAGGTGACTTTAATTGAATCTTAAAAGATTTTTCATCAATTATTTCAATATTACTAATACCTTCATAATTAGAAGCGATTTCCGAACCATTGTCCGGATTTAATATGGTCTCTAAGGTAAACTTTACATCTTCTGCCTTTACAGCTTCTCCGTCATGGAATTTAGCACCTTCCCTGATATGAAAAGAATAGGTTTGGGTTTCTTTAGAATATAACCATTCATCCACCAAATCTTCTCGTAAATTATTCTCTTCATCAAACTTAAATAAACCGGAAAAAATCAGAGAATTAATTTCTCCATGTTCTTGTAGTGCAGGATTAATTGAAGAATAATCAATGCTTCCATAAATCAGTATCTTATATTGTCCGATATTGTCAGAATCATTCTTTTTTGCACAACTAGCCATAGTTATGGTTAGACATAATATCATTATGCAAAAAATAACTCTTCTATAATTAATTTTATTTGTTTTTAAATCCTTAGTTTCCTTTAGATCTTTTCTTAAGTTTTTCAAAAATATTATGTTTTTTAATCTTTTCATGTTTTAAGACTCCTATTAAAATTGATTGTCGAATATGTTATTTTTTCGTCTAAAATAATTTGCTATATTTGCTATACAGATTAATGTAGTAACAACAAAGGTACCTGGAATTAGAAACATCCAAGGATTACCTATAAATAAGGATTGTTCCGATAAAGCCATCATGCTACCCCATGAGACGATTTCCAGGGGTAACCCTAGGCCCAAAAAGCTTAAAGTCGCCTCTAGACCGATGGCATATCCCACATTCATCACCATAATAAACATAATAGCAGGAAAAAAAACCGGGAACAAGTGCCTCCGAAAAATATGTAAAAATCCCCCACCCATGAGTTTAGCAGAGAGAACAAATTCGCTGTCCTTAGTCCGTCTTACTTCTGTGCTTACCACTCTGGCCATGGTCATCCATCCGGTAATTCCTATAGCCATTGCCATAAATATCAAACTTTGATTCCCCCATATTGCCAAAAGAAAAATCATAATTAAAAAAGTAGGAATGCTGATTGCTAAATCCAAAAATCCCATCATAATCTTATAAATCCATGGACGGCTTAACCCGCAAAGGCAACCATATATGCTTCCTATGAAAGTTGCGATGCAAGTTGCCAAGATACCGATGAATAAGGAAACTCTCCCTCCATACCAGATCATAGAAAAGAGATCTCTTCCATAAGAATCGGTGCCAAAAAAGTGCTTTCCCCCCGGAGGTAAATTGATTTCCTGCAAACTCATTTGGTTGGCTCCAAAAGGAGATAGAACATTGGCCATTAAACATCCCATTATGAGCAATCCCAATATACATAACGATAAAACGGGAAATCTTTTAGGAAACATAAATCCCCCTATTTTCAACTTTTTCATTCTTTATACGAGGATCCAATATTTCGTTTACCATATCTGTCAAAAAATTTATTATAATAACCAAAGCCCCTGTCAACATAGTCAAAGCCATCAATAGATTGTAATCGTGATACTGAGCACTTTCTATGAGCAAGGTTCCCAGTCCCGGATAGGAAAATACCCGTTCCACCACGTAAGTTCCACCCAGGAAATGGGGTACTGATACTGCCATCATGGTAAGATAAACAGGTAACACATTTATGAGACAATGCTTCCAAAGAATTTTTTTCTTACTAAGGCCTTTGACCTTACAAAGCAGAACATACCCCTTCCCCATTTCTTCTAAGAGAAGATTTCTCGCCATATAGGCGTAGTACCAAAGATGTCCCGCTATTAAAACCAATGTTGGTAATATCAAATGAAGGATTCGATTCCAAAGATTATCTGCCTCACCGGGTGTGTAAGCACCACCCGCAGGAAGCCAATCCAAATACAAGGCAAAGATTAAAATAAAGAGAATGGCAATAAAAAAGGCCGGTATGGAGCCAATCACAACTCCGGCTTTGCATAGAAGCTTGTCCAACCAACTGTCCTCCCTCAAAGTACAAAGTCCCCCTAGTACAAGAGCAGCTCCAAAGGTGATGAAATAAGCCGTTCCTGCCAATACAAGAGTATTAAGTCCCATGCTTTTAATGGGGGACAACACGCTTTGCTTATACTTAAAGGATATGCCTAAATCTCCTTTTAATGCATTGCCTATCCATATTCCATATTGACTTAACAGAGATTCATTTAATCCTAAACGTTCCCTGGCATCCTCCAATTGCTGAAGAGTCATCCGTTCCACACCGTCTCCATAATAAGATCTCAAAGGGTCTCCCGGTGCCAACCTGGACATAATAAAAACCATTAATGATAAAATAAAAATGGTTATGAGAAATGGAATAAGCTTCTTACTTATGAAACTCAATATATGTATCCCTTTTATCCTTTTCGCCATGCCCAACCTCATTTCTTTTATATAAGATATTATATACGATTTTTCTTTGAAAATAAAGGGATTTGTGATAAAATACTTCTGTTTGTAATTTTAATGAAATGAGTGGAATATGATGAATATGATAAAAGCTAAAAAAGAATTATTAATCCCAGTCTCCCTCATGCTACCTTTCTTTTTGGGGTTTCAAGGTGGTGGTTTTCAACTGACCTTGCTCAGTGTAGGGAAAGAATTTCAACTCAGCAATGCTTCCATGGGAAGCTTGGTCTCCGTTCAATACTTGGCATTTATCGCCGGTCCCCTGTTAATCAGCATCATCATCGACAAAGTGGGCAAAAAGAAAGTGACCCTCTTTTCCGTTATCACCTTTATACTGGGATGTATCCTATTGGTATTGACTCCTACCATCCTACTTTTCAGCATTGGAATATTTATCGTAGGCTTTGGATTAAGCATTTGTCAAAGTGCTATGTCATCAGCACTTTCAGATGCTTATCCGGAAAAAGCCGGAAGGTACATAAACCTAACTCAAAGCAGCTACAGTTTAGGAGCAGTAATCAGCCCCCTTTTAGTGCAGATGGTCATGAGTCAACTGGGATTCACATGGAAATTCGTCTTTGGATTTTCAGGTTGCGGGCTGATAATTTTATTGCTTCCTTTATATATAAGCAATTTTAAGGCTTCTACAATATTAACTAAAAACTCCAATACTGCCACTGGAAAACCATCCTTAAAAGAAACTTTTCGACCACTTTTGCAATCTAAAGGTTTGCTGTACATCTTTGCCTCTGTCATCTTTTATGTAAGCTATGAATGCGGCACTACCTTTTTCTTTAACTCCTTCTTTACCATGGAGCTTAATGCCCCCAAGCTATCCCCCCTTGCAATCTCTCTTTTTTGGGCTGCCATGGTACTTTCTCGGTTGATGACAGGTCTATTACATAAGCAAAAAAGAAAAATCCTTCTGCTAGGATTTTTCAGTTCTTGTTTGATTTTATTATTGCTGTCACTTTCCAACAGCCCAATTTTCTCCTTAATATTAGCTTTTTTGTTAGGGATCTGCTCAGGCCCCGTGTGGCCTACCCTGCTTGCCTTGGCAACTGAGGAAGCCCCGGAAAGTTCAGGTGCAGCAGCTAGCATGGTTCTCTGCGTTTCAGGTATAGGCGGTGCCTTGGCACCTATCCTGATGGGCTTCATTGCCGATTTCCTCACCATTAGAGCCGCCTTTGTATCCCTGATATTTTTAGCCGGCTTTGGTCTTATATCCATGCTCATCTATAGTAGAAAATAACGTTCTTCTACTATATTGTTGCGCTACTCATTATCCTTGCTTAAATTATAACTAAAATGTTAAAATTTAGTCAGTGCTTTTGCATTGCCCCTGCTTTTACTCCTCTGTATTTTCTATCCTGGATAAAATCATCTTGTACCCTTCTGCTCCATAGTTTAAGCACTTATTCACCCGACTTATGGTGGCAGTGCTGGCTTTGGTGAGTTCTTCGATTTCATTGTACTTCTTATGTTCAGATAGCATTTTAGCCACTTGGAGACGCTGGGAGATAGCATGAAGTTCATTAATGGTAAACAAGTCCTCAAAAAAACGATAGCATTCTTCTTGATTCTTTAAGGATAAAATAGCTTTAAAAAGCTCATCCACTTCTTTATTTTGAAATTTTGAAATATATGTCATTGTTCCTCCAACTACCTTTATGCTTTATCACTTTACCATAGTATAACAGCTATTAATTATAAATACAATTCCTGTTTTTAGTACAGATGTAATAAATAAAGCTTAATTATGGAAAAAACGTTTATAATAACTATTATATATGTTAATATAAATTTTAAAATAAAATTAAAATCTATTTTAATACTTTAAAAATAAAATCTATTTTAATACTTTAAAATTTAAACTTTATTTGAAATCATTAATAATATGAATATTAAAGATATAAAAATTTTTAGCATGGAAGGAAAGATTATGTTTGAACAAAAAGAAGTGAAGCAAGTGGAACAAGAGCTATCTACCAATTTAGCCACGGGTCTATCCGCACAAGAAGCAAAACAGAGATTGGAACAGAACGGTCCCAATGTCTTTCAAGAAGGAAAAAAGAAGACCCAGATCCAAATGTTTTTATCCCAGCTTAGAGATCCTATGATCTATATTTTGCTGGCAGCCGTTGCTATATCCGTATTTCTAAAGGAATACAGCGATGGAGTCATCATATTGGCGGTCATTCTTTTGAATGCCATCATCGGCATGGTTCAGGAAAACAAAGCCGAAAAATCTTTGGAAGCTCTAAAGCAGCTTTCCAGTCCCAATGCCCTTGTAAAAAGAGATGGGAAAGTATTGGAAATACCGGCTTCAGAACTTGTGGTGGGAGATGTGGTTGTTTTAGAGGCAGGTCGTGTAATTCCTGCTGACTTACGACTTACATCAACTGTCAATATGAAGGTGGAGGAGTCCGCCCTCACAGGAGAATCTGTACCCGTAGATAAGGATGCCAACTTTATTGCTCACGAGGAAGTCACCTTGGGAGATCGATTAAATATGGCTTACCTTTCCACCAATGTGTCCTATGGACGTGGAGAAGGTGTTGTTGTAAAAACCGGTATGGATACAGAGATCGGAAAAATCGCCCAGATTATCAATGAAACCGTAGAAGAAATGACACCTTTGCAAAAGAGATTGGCAGGCTTGGGAAAAATGCTGGGTATTCTGGCAGTCATTCTATGCGTTTCCCTCTTTGTCGTAGCCGTTTTACAAGGGAGAGATATCGTAGAAATGCTGCTTACAGCCATATCCTTGGCAGTAGCGGCTATTCCTGAAGGTCTACCTGCCGTAGTAACCATTGTTTTGGCTTTAGGTGTGCAAAAGATGGTAAAGGTGAATACCATTGTGCGAAAGCTTCCTGCTGTAGAAACCCTGGGAGCCGTAACTGTAGTGTGTTCCGATAAAACAGGTACTTTGACACAGAATAAAATGACGGTAACAAAGGTCTTTTGCGACGATCAAATGAAGGATTTGAAAGATGTAATTTACGACCAATACAAATTACTTTTTGATGGATTAATCCTCTGTACAGATGCCTCCATTCAGGGGGAGAATCGCTTAGGGGATCCCACAGAATTAGCACTTTTAGACTTAGGAAACAATTATGGAGTGTCTAAAGAACAATTGGAGTCAGAGTCCCCACGTATCAACGAGCAAGCCTTTGATTCCGACAGAAAAATGATGACTACCGTCCATAAGGGCAAAGATGGTAAAGTAATCGCTTACACCAAAGGAGCCATAGACCAGATACTAAAAAATTGTATTTCTATCCTTGAAAATGGAACTACCCGATCCATTACAGAGGATGATAAATCCAGAATGTTAAAGGCATCCAGCGAAATGTCTTCCCAAGCCCTCAGGGTGTTGGCCTTTGCCTTTGAATACGACGATGATTCTGCTGATGAAAAAGGTCTTACCTTTGTAGGTATGGTAGGTATGATTGACCCTGCCCGCCCTGAAGCCAAAGGAGCAGTGGAGATATTCAAAGGTGCCTCCATTTCCACCATCATGATTACAGGCGACCACAAGGACACGGCCTTTGCCATTGCTAAAGATTTGGGCATAGCAGACAGCCAAGACCAATGTATTTCCGGAGATGAACTGAATCAAATGGGTCAAGAACAGCTCAATGCTGCAGTTCCCAAGCTTCGAGTATTTGCCAGAGTGTCACCGGAAAACAAAGTATCCATAGTGAAGGCTTTCAAATCACACGGTCATATCGTTTCCATGACGGGAGACGGTGTTAACGACGCTCCTTCCTTAAAAACAGCGGACATCGGCGTTGCCATGGGAATTACCGGTACAGATGTAGCCAAAGGTGCAGCCGACATGGTTCTCACAGATGATAACTTTGCCACCATAGAAAACGCCATCGAAGAAGGAAGGAATATTTACAACAATATAAAGAAGTCTGTAGTTTTCCTATTGTCCTCAAACTTAGGAGAAATCATCACCATGTTTATCGCCATCGTTGTAGGTCTTCCCTCACCCTTAAAAGCCATTCATATCTTATGGGTGAATCTTATTACAGACTCCCTACCGGGTTTAGCTTTGGGTATCGATAACGGAGATCCCGATATAATGAAGGAACCACCCCGAAACCCTCAGGAAAGCCTGTTTGCCGGTGGTGGCTTGTTTCTCACCATACTCTTTGGTTGCATAGTAGGACTAACCACACTGTTTGCCTTCCTCTATACACCTGTGACTTATCTGATAGAAAACGGAATGCACGTTGGCTTAGACAGTGTAAAAGAAGCCTTCAGAAATCCTGATGTTATGATAAGGTCTCAAACCTATGCCTTTACAGTTTTGGCTATCTCCCAACTTTTTAACGCAGTAGGAATGAGAAATATTAACAAATCCATCTTTAGAATCAATCATCTTAGCAATAAATTGATGATTCTAGCCTTTATAGTAGGATTTGGGTTGCAGATTGCAGTTACAGAAATCACATTCTTGGAAGAGATTTTCGGAACCACAGAACTAACACTGAAGGAGTGGCTCATGTTGGCAGGTTTGGCCACAAGTCCCCTCTGGGTTCATGAGATACGAGTATTTTTCAGATTTTTAGCTAAGAAATAATATTATAAACGTGTAAAGAAAAATGCGGGCATTGGCCCGCATTTTTTGTTACAACAACTGACACTATCAAAACACCGGAATCATCAATAACATCTCGCAATTTCTATAATCTTATTTCTATAATCTTACTTCCACCAAATCCCCTGCTATTATGGAGTTTTCCGTTACCTGGCAGTCCAATGCCAGCACCTTTACACCTGCCTTTGCAGCTTTCTTTACCGCATCAGCAAAGGCTTTGTGCATAAGGGCATTGGGTGTAAAGTACAGGATTCCCTTCATTTGCAGGATGAACACCACATAGGCCTCATACCCCTCTTGTAAGCTTTTTTCTAGCTCCATCACATGCTTAACCCCTCGTTCAGTGGGGGCATCGGGAAACATGGCTACCCCATTTTCTTCAAGGGTAACTCCTTTTACTTCTACAAAAATCTTTTTATCCTCTGTTTCTATATAAAAATCTAATCTGGAATTGCCATAAGTGGTTTCCGGTCTTATGATTTTTATATCTTCAAATAAATTTCCTTCTCGAATCCACTCAAAAAAAACCTTGTTTGGTATTTGACTATCCATATTGAAGAGATTATCCTCTTTATAGACAGAGATTAAATCAAACTTGGTTTTTCTTGTAGTGCTAAAGGATTCCTGTAAAAAAATTGTAGCACCGGGGAGCAGGAGTTCCCTGCACCTCCCGGTGTTTTTTACATGGGCGATATGAAATTCCCCATCTATTTCCACATGGGCAATAAAACGGTTGGGACGAGCTAAAAACTTTCCTTTAACGATATTGGTATAAATCATATGTTTGCTACACGATCTCTGATTTTTGCCTCTTCTTCATCTTCCGGCTCGTCTAACACTATATTGTGAGGTCGTTTCTGCTTGGTATCCGGCTCTACACAGACAAAGGTTAAATATCCATCTACATTTTTTTGCCCTGCAATTTCCGAATCAGCCTTTACATAAACGGTGATGCTAGTTTCTCCCACCTTTGCGATTCTAGATTTTAAAGTGAGAATTTCCCCCTTTTGAACAGGTTTTTTGAAAACAAAACCGTGGATATTGACACAAAGAACATCTTGAGGCCTCCTATGCTCTGCTGCTGCCGCTATGAAGGCGGCTTCTACCAACCACTCCGCTGATCTTCCGGCAAATAAAGTGCCATGGTGGTTTAAATCTTCTGATTTGATTAAATGTGATACGATATGTTCTTTCATGTTTCTCCTCTTTCTTTTGCTTGTAATTAAATATTTTTAATAGCTTTCCCCTCGCTCCACTCTTTCCAGAGCTTCTACTATGGTGTCCACTATAAAATCGGCTTCCTCTAAGGTGATTAGTAGAGATGGTCGCAAAGTCACAATGTTTCCTTCTATAAGCTTAAAGGCTAAACCTTTTTCCATGCACATATACATCATGCTTTCTGCTTCCAAAGGTGCTCTCTCCATGGTTTCTCTGTTTTTGACGATATCAACGCCGATATGCAGTCCTTTGCCAGCCACTGCACCTATCATGGGATGTTTTTCCTTTAGAGCTTCAAACCTTCCCATAATATGGTTCCCTAAATTACGGGAATTCTCCACTAATTTATGTTCCAGAATATATTCTATTTCTCCAAGTCCTGCCACTGCGCATAGACCGTTCTTTTCATGGGTAAAGTGACCTATGGAGCAATCTTGAAGAACGTTAAATTCATCTCTTGTGAGAATACCGGCAAAGGGTAGAATTCCTCCTCCCAGAGATTTGCCCATGACCAAAATATCAGGGGTTAAGAAGTGCTGACAGGCAAACAGTTCTCCCGTTCTGCCGAAGCCTTCTATCACCTCATCAAAGATTAATAAAGCCCCATGCTTTTCACACATTTTTTTCACTTCTGACCAAAAATAAGTGCTGGGAACTACGGGAGTTGCGCTGATGGGCTCTCCTATAACACATGCGATTTCTCCCTCCTTCTCAAAGAGCATCTCCATATTCCTGAGAATTTCATCATCCACCTGCTTTTCTTCTCGAAAGCCCCAAGGGTTTCTGTCATAATTGGGAAATTCTACATGGAGGGCACCGGGAACCAAAGGACCTCTGCCTTTTTTAAACAAACGCTCTCCTCCAACGCTGGAAGCTTGAAAACCTACGCCATGGAAGGAATCCCAAAAGGATAACGTTTTCCATTTTCCCGTAATGTGTTTTGCTAAGGTTATAGCCATCTCTATGGCCTCACTACCTCCGGGAGCAAATAGAACTCGATCTAAACCATCAGGGGACACCTCCACCAACTTTTCTGCCAGCTCTACCGCCGCCTCGTTGGTGTACCTTCTGGGAGTGAAGGTCTTTTTATCCTCCAAAGCTTGAATCATTTTCTTTACGATATAATCGTTGTTAAATCCCGCATTATGTACACCGTTTCCATGCATATCCAGATATTTTTTTCCATCAACATCATATAACCAAGCCCCTTCAGCTCTATCGATTACGGTAAGCACAGGGGTACTTAAATTTTGGTGAAGAAAAACGGCCTTGTCTCGGTTGTAGATATCCAGTGCTCTTCCCTTAACATTTCCGGCAATATATTTTTCTCTCATAGGAGAAGTATTGATATCACCTTGCTCTCGATCTTTCATGTTCTGATCCATTGCACCCATCCTTTCTCACTTTAAGCTTATATAACTCTCAGAAAGCTACGATACACATTTCATACAAATAAAGCCTAGTTACATAAGCCCTCAAAAAATTTCCCATTCGCTGCAACAGGAATGGGATCCGCATCAGTAATATTAATATAATTATAACAAGAAATTCTCTACAAAACAACAAAACTTAAAAATATTATGTTTTATATTGCTTTATAATTTAACATCTCTATCTTTCTGCATCTTTATTTAAGATTTTATAAAACTCAACTATTTATATTCAAAAATTCATTTAACTATTTATTTAAATCTGTCTTAAGGCTTCTACTAACTCAGTCTTTTCCATGGCCTTATGGTCTTTTTGCTTAATCACCTTGGCCGGTATTCCTCCCACCACTGCGTTGGGTGGGACGTCTTCAATAACCACAGCTCCTGCCGCAACGATGGCACCCTTTCCCACTCTGCAACCCTCTAAAACCACTGCATTGGCTCCTATGACTACATCGTCTTCGATAATGACAGGAAGGGCACTAGGTGGTTCAATTACTCCTGCTAAAACCGTACCGGCTCCTATGTGGCAGTTTTTTCCCACTATGGCTCGACCGCCTAAAACCGCATTCATATCGATCATGGTTCCTTCGCCCACCACAGATCCTATATTGATAACTGCACCCATCATGATGACCGCTCTGTCACCGATCTCCACCTGATCCCGAATAATGGCACCTGGCTCTATCCTAGCATTGAGATTCTTTTTATCCAGTAAAGGGATAGCTGAATTTCTGCAGTCATTTTCTACTACAAAATAATCAATCTTATCTTTCTCGTCTTCCAATTTACCTTTTATATCTTCCCAGTCCCCAAAGATAATTCGATCGCCCACTCCAAAGCATTGGCAATCATTAAAAGCAATGGGTTCCTGATCTTTCCCTAGACCCTTTTCCTTTAAATAGACCTTAACCGGAGTTTTTTTCTTTGATTCCTGTATAAATTTAATGATATCCCTTGCTTCCATTCAATTCTCCTTATTTGTTAATGAAGTTAATTTTATCTTATTTTAGCCGAATAGCACATCATCCATAGTATATAGACCATTTGCCTTTTCCGCAATATATTTTACAGCTTTAACTGCCCCCAAAGCAAATATTTTTCTGGATTCAGCCTTATGGGTGATTTCCAAAATTTCATCTTCTCCGGCAAAGATCACCGTATGTTCACCTGCAATAGTCCCTCCCCTGATAGCATGAATTCCGATTTCCTTTTGCCGCTTACTGCTGCCCTCTCGACCGTGAACCTCTGCAAACTCACCTTCGCCGTTCAGTGCTTTTAGAAGCATCTTAGCTGTGCCACTGGGAGAATCTAACTTTTGGTTATGGTGCTTTTCGATCATTTCCATATCAAAGCTTTCTTTTAATATGGGTGCTATTTCTTTGAGAACCTTATTCATAATGGTGATTCCTAAAGAAAAATTCGCTGTGTATACTAAGGGAATCTTAATTGAAAGCCCTTTGATCCATTCAATTTGTTCCTCAGAATATCCCGTAGTGGCTATGATCAGAGGGATATGATGTTGCTCTGCATAAGTTCCTACTTTTTTTAAGTTATCGGGATGGCTAAAATCTACAATTACGTCTATTTTTTTTAATTCCTTTTTTTCCAGTACATTGGAAATTTCCTCCAAAGTCTCAAAAGCACCTTCCTCCGGTCCTACTGCGCCTATAAAGGTAAGCCCTTCCGATTCCTCTATGATTTTTCCTAGTATTTTGCCCATTTTGCCATAGCCTATAACGGCTACATTAATATTGTTGTTCATAATCCCCTCTTTTTAATAGAATAAACCCATAATGGTTAAATTAAATAATAAAAATATTAGACTGAGGTCAAAAGCAATAATAAAAATGATATTTGATTATTTTAAATACTTTTAACCTCATTACATATTATATATTATATTTTCTATTCTCTCAGACTATTACCTTTGACTACAAAATACCGATTCGAGCCATGGTATCTTTTAAGTAATTTCTTGTGCTATCTTCCATTTCACAGAGAGGAAGTCGATATTGCCCCACATTCATTCCCACCAAATTCATAGCCTCTTTAATAGGAATAGGGTTTGTTTCAATAAATAGAGCATTGATAAATTCCAGATAATCAAGCTGCATTTTCTTTGCCTTTTCAAGATCACCGTTAATGTATGCCATAGCCATTTCGTGGGTTTCCTTGGGCAAAATATTAGCCAAGACGGATATTACTCCGGCACCTCCCAAGGACATGAGAGGAATGATCATATCGTCATTCCCGGAATATATATTAAAATTTTCATTTATAAGTCTGGAGATTTTAGCTACAAAGGAAATATCTCCGCTAGCCTCTTTAATGCCCACAATATTTTTATGTTGACTGAGTACCTCAAGGGCCTCGTAGCTAATGGAGCACCCCGTCCTTCCAGGTACATTGTATATGTAAATGGGAATATCCACAGCATCTGCCACCTCATGAAAATGGTGAATCATGCCGGCTTTATTGGTTTTATTGTAGTAAGGAGTAATGACCAAAAGGGCATCGGCTCCCATATCTTGATATTTTATGCTCTGCTCTTTAGCCACTAAGCTATTGTTGGAGCCGCTTCCAACGATTACAGGCACTCTTCCCCCGGCTGTTTTAATGGATACTTCTGCAATCTTATCCTTTTCGGTAACAGTCAGAGCCGGTGTTTCCGCCGTAGTTCCCAATACTAAAATTCCATCTGTCTTTTCCTCTATATGCCAATCGATAAGCTCTTCCAGCTTGGTATAGTTCACATTCCCATCCTCGGCAAATGGTGTGATCAATGCCACCATAGATCCTTTAATCATTCAAATCATCCTTTCTTTCACGGTTGAATTTCTTCAACAATGCTGCAAATACTTCTGTTACAGACCAAATGCCTCGCATAAAGCGATGACCGCCTTGATCTTCTTCTCCTGATCCACCGTGACAGAAATGGTAATTTCTGAAGTAGTAATTTGATAATAGGGGATTTCTTCTTTTGCCAAAATAGAAAAGACCTTACTTGCAACTCCGGAGCATGTGGCCATGCCAACACCTACCAGTGATAAAATAGAAAGGCTTGTTTGCTTATCTATATTTATAGCACTTAAAAGTTCACTTGATTGAATAGCTTCATCTAAATCCTTAGCCTGTGTATCTGTACAGCTGAAGGTAACGGTACATCGGTTATCTCCATGGGTTTGCTTTGAGATCATATCCACATTGATATTAAGTTCTGCCAGTAGCTCAAATAAATTGGCAATGGCGATTCCGTCATTTTTCATATCTCTCATGGAATAAATGGTGCAATCATCTGAAATAGTAATCCCTGTAACCGGCATATCTTCCACTAATATATTTTCATTCATAACTTTAGTTCCCTTTCTTTTATCTGTTTCCAAGGCTTTGCCTAAAAATAAATCCACATTATATTTTTTTGCCAACTCTACGCTTCTAGTTTCCAGAATTCCTGCCCCCATTGAGGAAAGCTCCATCATTTCTTCGTAGGTAATGGTACTGATCTTTTTAGCCTTTGGATAAATTTTAGGGTCAGTGGTGTAAAGTGCTTCCACATCCGTATATATTTCACAGGGCCATCCCAACTGAGCGGCTATGGCCACAGCGGTGGTATCGGAGCCCCCTCTTCCCAGAGTGGTAATATCTCCGCTTTCGCTGATTCCCTGAAATCCTGCCAACACCACTACCTTTCCTTCATTAATGAATTCTTCTGTACGCTCTGTGTTGATCTCCTTGATCCGAGCCTTTGTATGATGGTCAGTGGTGATAAATCCGGATTGAAATCCAGTCATGGAAACAGCCGGAACACCTAAATTTTCTAATGCAATGGCTAATAAGGCTACGGTTTTTTGCTCTCCCGTGGAAAGCAATGCATCCAATTCTCTTTTAGGAACCCTTTCGCCCACTTGCTTTGCCAGTGCAATCAGTTCATTGGTGGTTTTTCCCATGGCACTGGCCACTATAACCATTCCGTCTTCCTTTTTCTTTATGGATGCGATATGCTGTGCAATAGCCTGAATTTTTTCTATGGTATCGACGCATGTTCCCCCATATTTTTGTACTACATTCATGTGGTATCTTCTCCTTTTCTTCCGGTCATTCCCATCATGGGACAACCTAACTTTTATTGTATGACGGTTAATGCGACTCTTACTTTCAAACTTAATTTAAGCTATAAGATAGAAAAAAAGAGCCGTAGGTATTCCTACTGACTCTTTAAAATTCATAGCTTGTTTAGCTTTAAACTTCAGTCATTAAGGATAGCACACCTACTTACGTAGACAGTTTTATGGCTATTTACCATAAACCCACCTTGCTCTCACGCCTGATTACAAGGTTCGGCGAAGGATACCTCCAACTCAGATCTTAGCCCGCCGGCTCCTTGAGTTTTCTTTTACTTCGCGCCTCTATCAACAATAATGTTTTAATTGTACTAAAGATTCTGTCAAATGACAAGTACTTTTTATAATTTTATAAATATTTTTTAATTGTCTTTATGGTTAAAAGTCGATTACATTTGAGTTCAGTACTAGGAGTAAAAAATATTATCTACTTTTTAATTATCTCTAAAGCCTTTTCCAACTGCACATCCTGCTCCGGTTTATCGTCGTCATTGATGGCTTCCACCACCACATCCGGCTCTACTCCTTTTTTATGGATGACATTCCCTTTGGGTGAAAAATACTGCATGATGGTAAGTTTGATAGCGTCACCGGTTTCCAACTGCTCTAGAGTTTGAATGATCCCCTTGCCAAAGGTGGTGGTTCCCACCAGTGTTCCCGATTGGTGATCCTTGATGGCGGCTGCAACAATTTCTGAGGTGCTGGCTGTTCCTTCGTTAATCAATACCACGTATGGCAGTTTTGTGGCGGAAGTATCGGATTTAAAATCGTTCCGATTGCCCTCTCGATCCTCGGTATAAGCGATGAGCCCCGATGGCAGAAGCAAGTCTGCAATTTCCGTGCCTGTATGCACCAGCCCACCTCCATTATCACGCAAATCGATAATCAGACCTTTAACTTGCTTCACTTCCATAGCACGCAATTCTCTTGTGAAGTCAGTGGCAGTATTTTCTTCAAAGGATGAAATTCTAATATATCCAATATTGTTCGCCAGTACTTTAGACGTTACGGTTTCTAGGGTAATCTTTGACCTTATGACGGAGAAATTTAAAGGTTTTCCGTCCCTGGCTACGGTGACTTTCACCGTAGTTCCTGATTTTCCTCGCAACGCGACGGCTGCCTCATCAAGAGTTGCATTGTCATAATTTTGCCCATCAATCATGACTATCTTATCTCCTGACTTTAAGCCGGCTTCATAAGCAGGGCTTCCGTCCATAGGTGCCACCACCGTTACGTAACCGTCTTCTCCTGCAGCAATGGTTACACCGATACCCTCGTATTCACCCGTAGTATTGATCATCATTTGATCGTATTCCTTGGCTGTCAAATAAGAAGAATAGGGATCCTTCAGCCCCCACAACAATCCCTTATAGACCCCTTGCTCCAGAGATTGATCTTCTACAGGAATGTAATATTTCTTGCTTACATATTGCCAAAGACCTTCCAGCTTGCTGTATTTCGTACTGAGGGCTTTCATAGTATCGTATTCCTTTTGGGAAACCACTACGCTGTTACCTTGTGCCACATTCATGGAGAGGTATACTGCACTCCCTGAAACCAAGGCTCCTATGAGTACTGATACGACTATTAAAAATATAAAATTTCTTTTTTTTAGCATCAACATTAAATAACCTCTTTAATCTTCTTCACATTAATTTGCATATTGGATTTTCCGTTCCAAACGTTCATTTCTGGTATACCGATCACACTGATGGCTTTTCCTCGTAAATTTTCAGGATCGTATTCCTTCGCTTTATTAAATAACACACAGGACAGGGATTGCCCCTTTTCACCTGCTAATACAAATTTTAAGTGTTTTCCGGAGTCCCCCATAAGGGAATAATTCTTAAATATGGAAGGGGTTATATGAAACTTAGGTCTTTCATTTTCATGACCAAAGGGTTCCATTTTTTCTAAAATATCAATAAAATCCAAGGTTAAATCTTCTATGTTAATTTCTCCATCTGAGGTTTCTGTTATGGTAAGCAGCTCTCCATTCATAGATAACTGCTGCTTCATATATTCCTCCAGACCCCTTACAAGCTCCACCAAATTTTCTTCCTTCATGGAAAGCCCACATGCACCGCTATGCCCACCGAATTTTTCAAACAAATGGTGGAATTGGTGAAGTGCTTCATACAAATTGATAGCTTCAATACTCCTGCCTGTTCCCTTTAAAATTTTTCCTGTACCCTCTGGAGCACTGGTCATATTCGTTAAAATCAACGTAGGTTTTCCATATAATTCTTTAATTTTTCCCGCTACAATACCAGTGATTCCTTCATGCGCCTCCCCTGCTTCTATAATTAAAAATAAGTCATTGCTATGCTTTTCTTCTACGATGTTAAGGCACATTTCTAATATTTCTTCTTGGACTCTCTTTCGCTCGTTATTATTTTCAATCAAAAGCTTCACGCTTTCTAAAATGATTTTATCATCCTTTCCTGTTAGTAGCTCCACTCCTACCCCTGCACGCAACATTCTTCCCGCTGCATTTAAGTGGGGAACTATTATATATGCTAAATTTTCCGACTTTATTCTGCTCCTGTCTAAGGATACAGCTTTCATTAATTCCGTTAGCCCTTTTCTTCTGCCGCTTTTTATGATTTCCAGGCCATATTTTAATAAAGTTCTATTTTCACCCAATAAGGGAACCACATCCCCCACCGTGGCAATAGCCACAAGATCCAAGAGATTATGAATAATGGATTTATCCAATCCCAACTTTCTTTGTATGGCTTGAGCCACCTTAAAAGCTACACCGCACCCTGAAAGATTTTTAAAGGGATACCGGCAATGCTCCTGCTTAGGGTTGATGAGTATACACTCTGCCGGTCTATGGTTGATATTATGGTGATCCGTAACAATGACATCCAATCCGATTCCTTTTGCATATTCCACTTCATCATAGGAAACACTACCGCAATCCACGGTAATGACCAAGGATACACCGTCCTTTTTAATTGTATCCAAAGCATCTATATTTAAACCATATCCTTCATCAAATCTGGAGGGAATATGATATGTTAGATTTTGGGTAAGGTGTCCCAAAAACTCCAACATCAGACTGGTAGCAGTTACACCATCGGCATCATAATCTCCATATATGCAAATCCGCTTATTTTGCTCAATAGTGGATAATATGAAATCCACACCTTCTTCCATTTGGTAAAGAAGGAATGGATCATAGGTGAGTTGCGGTTTTGGTGATAAAAATTCCTGTATCTCAGCTTCTGACTGCACACCCCGAGCTTTTAATATTTCTATGATGATGGGATGAATCGATTGCATGTATTTCTCCAAATTATGTATTAAAATAACCAGTTTCTGGGGTTTTGATATTGACCGTTTACTCGAACTTCAAAGTGAAGATGAGGTCCTGTAGACATTCCTGTGCTTCCCACATAAGAAATTGTCTGCCCTTTTGATACTGCCGTTCCTTTGGAAACCGCCAATCTGCTGTTATGTGCGTACAAGGTTGCAATTCCACCACCGTGATCGATGATGACCATATATCCGTAACTGCTGTTATATCCTGCCTGTATTACGGTTCCGCTATTAGCCGCCAGAACGGAAGTTCCGCTCTTAGCTGCAACATCCAGACCTAAATGCTTTTCGGCTTTGCCGGTAACCGGGTTTTTTCTGTTGGCAAATTCAGAAGTAATCCTGTAAGAACCTGGACTGCCAGGTAGTGGCCAGCCCAACTTTCCTCCTGTATATTGAGTGTTGGTATTTTGCATTGCCAAAATTTGCGCAGTTATTTTATCGGCCTCTCTATTTAATGCCGCCAAATTCTTTTCTAAGGTTGCGTTATCCGCTGCTACTTCTTTCTTTAGAGCAGCTACATTTTGCTTGTCGCTCAATAGAGTTTCTCTCTTCATGGTAGCGTCAGCTTTATCCGCTTCCAGTTTGGCTTCTAGAGTTTCCAGACGTTTTTTCTGTTGCTCAACCTGCTTATATTGTTTTTCAATGGTTTTCAAAAGGGCCACATCGTTATCAAAGATTCTTTGAACCATATCCATATTGGACATAAAGTCTATAATGCTCTCAGATCCTAAAAGAATTTCTAAAAAACTGGCATCTCCGTTTTTATACATTACTCTTAAACGCTTGTTTAAATTATCATTTTGAGTTTTCATTTCAGCTTCTACTTTTTTTAGTTCCTTCTGAACGTTTAAGATATTTTGCTCCGTTTCCTTAATACTTTGTTGAAGCTTGTTTAACTGATTTTGGGCAGACGAAATTTGGGATTCTAAGGAATTAATCTGTGTATTTAACTTTTTTTCCTCAGCTTTTCCCTCTTTTAGCTTTTTTTGTTCTTCTTTTTTCTGTTGTTGAATTTGCTGTAATTTTTGTTGTTCTGTCAAAGCATAGGAAATGTTCACAGGTAGAACAGTGGTAAATACAGCAATCAATAATATGTAAATTCCAAGTCGCTTCATATTTCTCGCTTCCCCTTACAGTTTTGTTTATGAATCTATAATACTTCCAAAGTGAAATCTCAATTTTGTTTCTGTTTATCTGTGATTATAGTCTAAGTGTCTAAAAATCTTCTCATGGAAATAATGCTACCAAAAGCTCCAATACTTACTCCCAGGGCTATAAATATCCAAACTAAATTAATCACTAAAAATTCTTGGGGAACCAAAGGTGTTGCCATCATAGCAAAGATTCCGGGACCGATTAAATCCACTATTTTATAATAAAGTAAACTGATAATTCCTGCGGAAACTAAGGCAGAAAATAAACCGATGAGCATACCTTCGACTAAAAAAGGTCCTCTGATAAACCAGTTGGTAGCTCCCACATACTTCATAATGCTAATTTCTCGTTCTCTGGCCAACACCGTCAATTTTACGGTATTAGATACTACTACTACTGATACCACCACCAAGAAGATAATAATCACCATGGCAGCCATTTGAATGTATCTTGTAATCTTCATCAGTTGATCCACTGCAGATTTATAGTATTTTATGTCTTCAATTCCTTCAAATTGTTTGACAGAAGCCACCACCTTGTCTGCATATTCCAATTCTGTCAAGGTAATTACGATACTGTTGGGCAGAGGGTTCTGGCTTAAACCATCAAGTAAATATGCGTTTTCTCCCCATTTGCCTTTCCAATTTTCCAAGGCATCCTGTTTGCTTAAGAAAATAGCATCCTGAACTCCTTCTTTTCTTTTTAAGTCGCTGATCATATCGTCTGCTTGTTCAAGATTTGTGTTATCTTGCAAGTAAACTTGAATAGAGTCAAATTGACCCTTGGCACTTTCCGCTATCATGTTCACATTAACCAAAAGGATAAAAAAAAGTCCTAAAATTAAAAGCATTGAGGTAATGGAAAACAAAGAAGCCGTACTCATGGCTCTATTTCTAAAGACTTGGCTAAATGCCTGTTTAATGGCATAGATAATACTACCTAACATCGTAATCCAATACACCTCCGGTCATATACATGCCTCTGTGAACTCTTTCGTCCTCATAAGCACCGTAAATGCCACCCTTCTCATCCCTGACGATATGTCCTTTATCGATAGCAATAACTCTTTTTCCCATATTGTCAACAATATCCTTGGCATGGGTAACCATTACAATGGTAGTACCTCGTACATTGATTTGCTCTAACAAACGCATGATTTCCCAAGCTGTATCGGGATCCAAATTTCCCGTAGGCTCGTCTGCAATTAAAACCGTAGGGTTATTCACAATGGCACGAGCAATTGCCACTCTCTGTTGTTCTCCGGCTGATAGCTCATGAGGGTATTTATTTGCCTTTGAGCTGATTCCCACCAAGCTTAAAACCGCAGGAACTTGCCTTCGGATGGCTCTTCTACTCATTTTAATGATTTCCATAGAAAAAGCAACATTTTCAAAGACTGTTTTTTTGGGCAAAAGCCGAAAGTCCTGGAAAACGATGCCTATGCTCCTACGTAGCTTGGGTATATGTCGGTTGGAAAGCTTTGTCACTTCCACACCGTTAAATTTAATACTGCCTCTGTTGGCATCAATTTCTTTTAGGATCAGTTTAATAAAGGTTGATTTTCCAGCTCCACTGGGTCCTACCAGAAACACAAAGTCTCCCTTATCTATCTTAATGCTGACATTTTCAATCCCCAGATTCGTGCCATAAGATTTTGTTACTTTATGAAATTCGATCATTTTAGCAACCTTTCATTTTATCTATTTTCATTGTTTAAAAATCATAAAACAACAATATATAGTATATTTCTACAGGATATTATACTATAAATTCTTTAATATGAAAACCTTATTATTATTACAGATTTATTACAAATCATTCAATCATTACACATTTAAATCATTCATATCATTACAATCATTTAATTCACTCTAAATAATTACAATCATTAATTCATTCTCATCATTACAATCTTTTACATTACAATTTTTAATTCATTCTTATCTTTACAATCATTTAATTCATTTTAAATCATTTCTATCATTTAATTCATTCAATTAAACCATTCAAATAAAACCATTTTAATCATTCATTATTTTATTAAATTTTATTTGTCAATTATGCTGAGTTCCGTTACCCAATGACTCTCACTTTACACTCAAATATATCTTTTCCAAAGTATCTTCCATTTGATTCTTGATTTCCCTTTGGCTGTATGGGCTTTTACAATGATATTCTGCACTATACAGGGCGTCCGTACTGACCATTGGAATGGTAAAATAATTTTTAATTTTTAAGAAGTCTCGCAGCTCTTTCAGGTTGACACCGTTATTCATTTTATTGATGATGAAAATTACAGGTATGTTTTCCTGTAGCTGCAAAATCTTCTGAAACCGCTTATAGGAAGCGATCATCTTTGATGGAAGAGGGTCGATAATACATAGAATAAAGTCCATATCCTCCGCTATCCGATACCTCATTTGCTCCCTTTCACTTTGTACCATATGAGTGCCTCCTCCATTAAAAGGTTCCCCTGAAAGGTCGCAGAGAACATAATCCCCTACAGCATTGTGTATCAATCTCAGCTCTTGCCCTGGGTCCAACACTATGGAAGCTTCCTCCTCATGGCGCACCATCCAATTGATACCCTCATCAAAATTCCCCTTTCCTCTAAGGGATTGTCCTTGGAATGCAGCGGTAAAGCATTGAAAATACTCTCTATTGACAAAATGCTTGTCCAAGCCCATGGCATAAAAAATGCTGTTCCCTCCTACTTCCACCACAGCAGTTTCAATTTCCTTGGTTTCAACTAAAAACCTGCTGAAGCATAATGTAAAAAAGGTAGCTCCTGCCCCTTGGGAAATGCCCCAAATACCGATCTTGACTTTATCAACTGCACTACTCGTAACCAATTGCCGTTCCCGGGAAAACATTCTGTCCATATCATCCTCCTTTTTACATTACATATTTTACCATATAATATTTTTTTTGTAAATTATTTTTTAAATGAAATAAAAAAATTTCGGACCGCCCTAGGCAAAGCTTTGAGCAGTTTTGAATAGGGCTGACCAAAATTCATTTAAGACATTAAAAATACAATTTTACTTTACTCGATAATTCAAGCAAACATAAAATTGTATTTTATTCTTCTTACCATATGTAATTTACATTACTTTTAATTCTTTAATCGTTGTACTTTACTTTTAACTCAATCTTTTCAGGAAGTGCAGTTAAATCTGTCTCTGCAATCTGCATTGGATAAGTCAAAACCTGAGTCAGGGCGGTGTTTGGATCCGGATCCTTGAATTGGGTATAGACTTCCAGCTTCTTTACTCCGTCCTTATCGGTCATTTTCATCTTATCAATTGTGATTTCATACCCGGATGTGGGCTTTTCTCCCCTAGTGGCAATAACATAGACCTTATTATCAATGATGCAAGCCAACGCTCTCTCCATCTGTCTGTATTCCGGAATCACCTGGCTTACGATTTGTTGTGGAAGATCCGCCTCATTTAAAACGGTAAATCCCACATCCTTGTCACCACCGAAAAAATCTGTCCATAATAATACCGCTGCAACTATGGCTACCAGAATAATAAAGCCTATCAAAGTTTTCTTTCCCGGTTTATGCAACCTATTTAACATTCCTGACTTACTCACAAAAAACTCCCTCCTCGTCTCTGTTTATTTCTAAACTTTATTCGAGAAGGAAGTCGATTATTCATATTATTTATTAGATTTAGCCAAATTTTAAACTACTTTATAAGATTGATGAAGCTTTTTGTTGCTAAGCTTACATCCTCTATACCGAATACCGCAGAACCGGCCACCACGATTTCCACTCCGGCATCTACCACTTCCCTGACATTTTTCTGGGAAATTCCTCCGTCTATTTCGATTTCAAAATGATAGTTCCTCTCCTCCTTGATCTTTTGAAGCTCTTTCACCTTTTCTAAAGCAGAGGGTATGAATTTTTGTCCACCAAATCCAGGATTAACAGACATGATCAGAAGTAAATCTATATCCTCGTAAATATAATCCAATACCTTTAACGAAGTGGATGGATTCACTGCAACTCCTGCCTTCACGCCAAAGGAACGAATATATTGCAGGGTTCGGTTTAAATGCCTACAGGCTTCAAAATGCACCGTAATAAACTCCGTTTTTTCAGTAACAAAGTCATTTATGTAGTTATCCGGATTTTCAATCATCAAATGAACATCAAAATTAAGATTGGTTTTTCCCAAAAGGCTTTTCATCACCCCTGCCCCAAAGCTGATATTCGGTACAAAGTGACCGTCCATCACATCCACATGTAACAGATCAGCACCTGCCTGCTCTATGAGCTCCACAGATCTGCTCAATGCTGAAAAGTCAGCAGATAATAACGAAGGTGCCAGTTTAGCCATTTCATTCTCCTTTACCACTTGTACTTGATTTTTTCTTGCAGCTCTTCCAATTGAGCCACATAGGATTGATACCTGCTTTCGTGAATCTGCCCTCTTTCCAAAGCATCTCTAACACCGCAATCAGGTTCCGAAAGGTGTAAGCAATCTCCATATTTACAATTTTCTTCAAACTCCTTAAATTCAGGATAATAGGAGGATAATTCCCTTTCCTCTGACTCAATCATATCAAAAGAGGTGAATCCCGGGGTATCAAAGAGTTTTCCACCGAAGTCCGTTTCAAAGATTTCCACATGCCTAGTAGTATGCTTCCCTCTTTTAGACTTGTGACTGATCTTTCCCACTTCCGTTTTCAAATGGGGCTGAAGTTCATTGATTAAGCTTGATTTACCCACTCCTGATGGGCCTGCAAATGCACTTTTCTTAGCCTTCAAATGCTCTTTTAGCAAATTTATGCCATCACCCTTAATGGCTGATAAAAATAAAATGTCATAAATCGGCTCATAGATCTCTTTTATCTGGTGGCATTCTTTTTCGGAAGCTAAATCTCTTTTATTAAAACAAATAAGGATTTTTGCCTCCGCCTTTTCAGCCATAACCAAAAATTTGTCTAAAATCAGCAAATTGGGTTGTGGGTTTTTTAAAGACATCACTACCACAAAACAATCGATATTGGCGATGGGAGGTCTGATAAAGACATTTTTACGTGGTAAAATTTCGTCGATAACTCCTTCATCATCCTTTATGTCCGTTAATTGAAACAGAACCTCATCACCTACACAGGGAACTATGCCGTCCTTTTTAAAAATTCCTCTGGCACGGCACTGAAACACCTGATTTTCACATTTTACATAGTAAAATCCACCTATGCCTTTTATGATCATTCCCTGCATTAAGTGATTGCTCCCGTATTAAAGTCTATATTTTTCGTCATAACTACATCGTTGTCAAAGATTACCTGAACCTTGCCTTGACCCTGACCGGAAATGGTGATAGTTTCCGAACCGGAATCTTTTATTCGCTCTACTCCGCTCAGTATGGTTCGGAATCCCTGTTCATCGGATACGATTACGGTTAGGAAAAATACGGGGCCTTTGGCGGCACCATAATCAATGGTCAAGGAGACGTTCTTTGGACCTTGGGGTTGTGGAGATCCTAAGCTGATTTTTATGTTTACGGCTTTTCCTTTGGCTACCATATCTCCCGGAGCGTATTGCTGCCACATTACCACATCTGCTGCGTATGCCGTGCTATTTTCCTTTTCCACACTGCCTAAGGTGAAACCTGCTTCCACCAACACTTCTTGAGCTTTTTCCTGAGATAATCCCAGTACTGTGGGCATCTTTGCCTCTGTTGGCTCCGTTGCACCTTTACTGATAAAAAGATCCACCGTAGCACCCTTTTCTGCCGGAAGATTTCCACCGGGATTTTGCCTGACCACGGTATCTTTGGGCAGATCACTATCGATAGCCTTCACTTCTCCCTGCTTAAATCCATTGAGCTCTAAGAGGTAAATGGCATCTCGAACAAGTCTGTTGGTCACATCCGGTATGGTTCCCTCACTCTTGTTTTTGCAAACGTTTAAGACAATGGTCGTGCCTTTTACCTTCACCATCATTCCTGCTTCAGGATCCTGAGAGGTTACCTCACCCGGTTCATATTCCGAGCTGATGATGGTATCGTTGATTTCCACCTTAAAGCCTTCCTCTTCCAAAATAGCCTTAGCCTCCTCTGCAGTTTTTCCTACTACATTCGGAACAGCTAATTCCTTAGCCTTTCCAAAACCGTCTATGAAGGATAAAATCATCATGCTGACAGGGATTGCACAAAGCAGTGCCAGTACAATTGCAAGCATTTTAACCTTATTGATTCTTATTTTTTTCCTCTTCTTATTAGAATTTTCTTTGTATTCATTCATATTTTCGCCTTTCGGAGTATACTCTCGGTAGGTGTCATAATCTTCATTGGAATTGGAAGGAGTATTGGGAGGGGTAATCGTGCTTTTCCCATAATCAGTATCTGACTTAAAGCCTAACATACTGAAAGAAACTCTTTCCAATGCTTGATAAAACTCATCTGCATCCTTAAAGCGATTTACCTGATATTTGTCGCAGGCCTTTAAAACCACCGCCTCCAGCATGGTAGGGATCTTGGGATCCAGGCTTGTGGGAAGAGGCATTTCTTCGTTCATATGCATGAGTGCCACTTGAACAGGATTATCCCCATCAAAGGGAATGGTTCCTGTGAGCATTTCATAAAGTACGATTCCTAATGAGTAAATATCCGTTTTGGCATCTATGTAGCCACCTCTGGCTTGCTCAGGAGAAAAGTAATGAACAGAACCCATGATGGTTCCGGTATTTCCAACTATGGTGGAATTACTTACTGCTCTGGCTATACCAAAATCCGTTATCTTGGCAGTCCCGTTTTCAGTTATCATGATGTTATGGGGCTTTACGTCCCTATGAATAATATTATTTTTATGAGCAATACTCAATGCCAATGCAATCTGCTTTGCAATATGGATGGAGCGACTGATATCTAAGGCTCCTTCTCTTTCTATAATGTCGCTTAAGGGTTTTCCTACCACAAGCTCCATGACGATAAAATTGATGTTTCCTTCCCTGCCTACATCATATACGTTTACTATATTTGGGTGTGAAAGACTTGCAGCCGCCTGAGATTCTCTTTGAAAACTATCTAAAAATTTTATATCCTTTGAAAATTCAGGTTTTAATATTTTTACAGCTACAAACCGATTTAACAATTTATCTTTTGCTTTATAGACTACAGCCATACCGCCATCGCCGATCTTTTCTAACAATTCATATCTGTTAGCTAACATTCTGCTGCTCATGACAGTTCTCCTTCTTTATATTTTAATACAAATAACGGTGATGTTATCATTACCACCATTATTATTAGCCTTTTCCACCAGATCCTTTACCAGCTGACTCATCTTTGGAGCCGCCGTTGCATCTTCGCAAATTTCGTCCAGAGGAATTTCATTATATAAGCCATCGGAACAGAGGCAGATAATATCTCCCTCGTAGAGCTTTATTTTGTACAAATCCGGCTTAACGGAGCGCTCTCCGCCCAGTGCACGAGTAATCATATGCTTCTGAGGGTGCAAAAGTGCCTCCTCTGAGGAAATCTGCCCTGATGTCAGAAGCTCATTGACATAAGTGTGATCTATAGTAATTTGTTCGATGCTATTGTCTCGAATCATGTAGCCCCGGCTGTCTCCAACATTTAAAATATAAGCAAAATCAGATTTCACGAAAGCCAACACCACTGTGGTTGCCATTCCGGAATATTCATCCTTAGACAAGGCTAAATTGAACACCTCCAAATTTGCCTTCCTCAAACAGTCTAAGAAATATCCCTTTATCTGTTCTTCATCTTCCAACTCTTCCAAGGGATTATTTTTCACGAATTCCGCGATTGAGTCTACCGCCGTCCTGCTGGCAACCTCACCTGAGTTGTGGCCACCAACACCATCTGCCACGATAAATAAGCCTTGTTCAGGTATTAAAAAGACTGCATCCTCATTTTTTTCCCTTCGTCTACCTCTATCCGTATTAAATCCGATTTGCATTGCATTTCTCCGTATTACATTTTTTACAAGTTTGATTATAAAACTAATTCTTCTTTTTGCATCTTACAAATAAAGAAACCGTCTGTATTGTTGATATTTGGTAACAATTGTAGCATTTCTAATTTTTTAAACTTTGGATTTTTTTTCAGGAAATCTCCCACAACCCTCTGATTTTCATAGGGGGAAATGGTACAGGTGCTGTAAACCAAAATCCCACCGGGTTTTACATATTTTGAAGATGCGTTTAAAATATCCAACTGTTTTCCCGGCATGCTATAGGATTCTCTTGTTTGTTTCTTATATTTGATCTCCGGTTTTCTACGAATCACACCTAATCCGGAGCAAGGAGCATCCACCAAAACTCTGTCTGCTTTTTCTATCATGGAGGAATCCACCTTGGTGGCATCCCAAGTTTTGGTTTCTATGATATTGATTCCCAAACGCTCCGCCTCAGCATCGATGATAGCAAGCTTTCTCTTATAGATATCTCTGGCAATAATCTCACCACGGTTATTCATCTTTTCTGCTATAAACAAGGTCTTACCGCCGGGAGCAGCACATACGTCTATGATTGTTTGGTTGGGTTGGGGATCCAGCATATTCACTGCCAACATGGAGCTTTCGTCCTGTACTGAAAAGAATCCATTCTTATATAGTCTTCCTTCCAAAAGCTCGCTTCCCTTGATGTGTAACGCTTCCTTACAAAGAAGACCATCTGAAACTTCAAAACCCTTTACCTTCAATTTTTCGATGAGATCCTCCTTGGTGGTTCTCAGCAAGTTAGCCCTGATGACCAAATCCGGGGTTTTATTTCCGGCTGCTAAAAGCTCCTCTACAAATTTAGAAGCATATTGATCCTTCCAAAGCTCGATAATCCAAGGCTCATAGGAGTATTTTACAGATAAGTACTCCATTTCATCATGATTTCTGTCTGGAAGCTGGATTTCTTCCTTTTCTCTTAGATATGCGCGCAGTACACCGTTGATAAACCCTTCTCGTCCCCTACAAAATCTCTTTGCAAGGAGGACACTTTCGTTTACTGCGGCATATTCAGGCACGGAATCCATATAGCTAATCTGATAGATTCCCATTCGCAAAACCGTTAAATCGCTGGCTTTTATTTTCATCTTAGGGGATTTTACCAGTTTGTGAATGCAATAATCCAAATAGTATTTATTTTCCAGAACTCCATACACAAGCTCCCGCACAAAGGCTACAGAGGTTGGTTTTCCACATATAATGTGATGGTTTAATGCAATGTTGGAATAAGATTTTTTTGATTCTACATCCATTAAGGTGTAATAGGCTGTTTTTCGATTGATATCCATTAATCATTCCTCCTACTGATCAAAATCAGTCTTATTAAGTTAGCAATAGAAGCTGCTAACGCAGCGATATATGTCATAGCGGCTGCTGAAAGCACACTTTTGGCAGCTGACTGTTCCTCACTTCTAATGATTCCCAATTGTTCCATCTGCACGATGGCTCTGTTGCTGGCATTAAATTCCACCGGCAACGTAATAGCTTGAAAAAGGACAGCTATAGAAAAAAGCAATATCCCTATATTAAATACGAGGTTTCCCTGGGTAATGTTCCCTGCATAAATGATAAAAAGACCGATCATCAAGATAGGCCATGCCAAACCAGAAGTGATGGAAGCCAAGGGAGCTAACCCGCTTCTCAGCTGTAAAGCCTTATATCCTACGGCATGTTGAATGGCATGTCCCGACTCATGAGCTGCAATGCTAATAGACGCGATTGAAGGCTCATTAAATACCTTGGGTGATAGTCTCATTACTCTGGATCTTGGATCATAGTGATCAGATAGCTCTCTTTGGGTAATCTCAATGGGAACATTTTTCAGCCCGTTGGCATCCAATATTTTTCTCGCTGCTTCCGCACCTGTCATACCTTTCTTGTTTCTCACAGCAGAATATTTTCTGTATGCGGACTGAACCTTGCTCTGAGCGTAAAACGTAAAGAGCATGGCCGGAATTAAAATAATTATAGTTGGATCGAATATTCCAAAATACATTTTTTTCACCTTCCTTTGAACAATTCAAATTAATGAAGAATTTCATTTTGTTCTATTTTATTTCCTATTAAATAGTCTTTGACGAGTAAGGGTTTTTTCCCGGGCATCTGTATTTTGGTCAAGGATAAGATTCCATTTTTACAAAATACATCGATACTGTCCTTCGTCACTTCTATTATTGTGCCATATTTTACATTTTTATCCTTAAAATTCTGCTTTTCTGCCCGTACTTCGCATTCCCATACCTTCATCACTCCGTCTTTATAAAGAGTGTAGGCTCCGGGCCAAGAGTTCATGCCTCGTACCAATCTTTCCAGTTCCTCTGCATTCAGGGAGAAATTCATATGCCCGTCCTCCTTAAACACCATGGGAGCATAGGATGCATCCTCATCCCTTTGAGGGATTCTTTCCGTTTCTCCCGCAAAAAGCTGAGGAAGAGTGGAAGCTAAAAGCTCAGCCCCCATTTGAGCCAGTTCCTCATGAAGCTCTGCAGTGGTCTTTTTCCCTATGGATGTACGGGCTGTGCAAATCATATCTCCGCAATCTAAGCCCTCCGACATATGCATCAGGGTAATTCCTGTCTCATCCTCTCCTTGGATCACCGCCCTATGGATAGGGGCAGCTCCCCTGAATTTGGGAAGAAGGGATCCGTGAACGTTGATGCAACCGAAGGTAGGCAAATATAGCAGCTCCTTTGGTATTATTTTACCATAAGCCACTACAACAATCAAATCAGGATTTATTAATTTTATCTTATGCAAAAATTCTTCATTATTCTTTAAGAATTCCGGTTGCTCCAAGGGGATTCCCAGTTCTAAAGCCTTTTCCTTTACAGGGGAAAACTGTATTTTCTTTCCTCGATCTCTGGCCTTGTCCGGTTGAGTCACCACCATAACAGGGGAATATCCCGCATTATGAAGACCTTCCAGAGATGCAACTGCAAAGTCCGGTGTACCCATAAATATAATTTTTTTCAAATTTTTTATCTTTCCTCTCAGTCATTTTTCTCTTGTTCTATTGGGTGTACTTCTTTGGCAACTTGTGTATAAAGAATCCCGTTTAAGTGATCCAATTCGTGACAAACGGCACGAGCCATGAGATCCCTGCATTCATGTTCCACCGTTTCTCCCAGGCGATTTAAGCCCTTTACTTTTACATATTCCGGTCTTTCCACGACACCTACCATACCCGGCACGCTGAGGCAACCTTCTTCTTCCACACGAAGTCCCTCTGTTTCCAAAATTTCCGGATTGATCAGCTCAATGATGCCTTCTTCTCCTTCTATGATGAAAACCCGCCGCAAGACCCCTACTTGAGGGGCCGCTAATCCTACCCCTTCACTGTCTCTCATGGTTTCAATCATGTCATCGATTAAAGTAATGATCCGTTCATCAATTTCAGAAACTTCTCTGGCCTTTTTACTGAGTATCTCGTCTCCTTCAGTAACGATATTTCGTAAACCCATGTTATAATTCTCCTTGTTTAAATTAAGTAATATCTATAGAAATAGAGCATTTCATCTTTTTTAAATTGCTATATTTCGTCTTTAATAAGAATATATATCCTGTAAACTCCTCCAGCTCTTCCTCTAACACCTTAAGAGTCATTTGAAGACTGCTCTTTTCTTTACCCACCGTACGACCATTCTGTATCTCACGTGGACCAAAGATTCGATTCATGCAAGACTGACCTGCCATCTGAACGAATTCCTTTAAAAATTTCTTGCTGATCTCCCTGATCCAATTCTTTTCCTCTGCGGAAAAAACAATTTGTATCAATGTGCAAAATGGCGGATAAAGTAAGGCCTTTCTAATGGTAATTTCCGTCTTATAAAACTCCGCATAATTGTGTCGGGAGGCAGTGATGATGGCATAATGCTCCGGATTGTAGGTCTGAATGACCACTGTCCCTTTTTTATCTCCTCGCCCCGTCCTGCCTGCAGCCTGAGTAATCAGTTGAAAGGTTCTTTCCGCTGCCCTGTAATCAGGGATATTTAGGGTAATGTCAGCGGTAATAATTCCCACAAGTCCCACGTTGGCGAAGTCCAACCCTTTGGCTACTAACTGTGTTCCTATGAGGATTTTGGTCTTTTCTTTTCTAAAATTCTGAAAAATCCTTTGAATGCTCCCCTTTTTTCTGGAGGTATCCAAATCTAATCTATCAGTGACATACTCAGGGAAATACTCCCTGGTCAATTCCTCCACCTTTTCAGTACCCGTACCAAAATATTTGATATACTTGCTCTGGCACTTTGGGCAAAGCTGAGGGGAAAACTCAGTATGACCACAAATATGGCAAACTACGCTGTTTTCGGACTTATGGTAGGTCATGGAGATTCCACAGGTTTCACATTGAACCACATAACCACAGCTCCTGCAGGAAACAAAGGTAGAGTAACCTCTTCTGTTTAAAAACAGGATTACTTGCCCTTTATTTTGCAAGGTATCCTCCATAGAACCGTATAGCTTTCTGCTAAAGATGGATTTATTCCCGCTTAGCAGCTCCTGCCTCATATCTAAAATCTGAGCCTCCGGCATGGGAGCTGAATTATGCCGCGCCTTCATACTTAAGAGTTCGTATTCTTTATTTAGTGCTTTATAAAAGGTATTCATATCCGGGGTAGCACTGCCCATGAGCACTACACCTTGAGAAAGCTCAGCTCTCTTTATGGCTATTTCCTTTGCATTATACTTCGGCGTCATATCAGATTTGTATGTAGCCTCATGTTCTTCGTCTAAAATCAGTAGTCCCAAGGGTTCACAGGGGGCGAAAACTCCGGATCTGGCCCCTATGACGATTTTCACCTGCCCCTTTCTAGCCTGCATCCATTGGTCATATCTTTCCCCTTGGGAAAGTTTGCTATGCAGGACTGCCACATTTTCTA
>CAYWVS010000024.1:0-38168 GCA_964461765.1 uncultured Anaerovorax sp. | reverse complement strand
GTTTTGAAATTAACAATTCAATAAACTCATTGATTAATATTCTATTTATTTTAAAAATACTAATATAAATTAATCCACTTTTCACGACCTTCTTGCTGATGTCCATTACTTTGTTATTTTCATCAATCAATACTCCTGTACTTTCATGAAGGTCTCCGGATTTCTTTGTAACAATTAAATTTTTATTTTTATTGATTAAAATTGTATTAATCGTTTTTTCATCAAAAACTAAATCTCCGTCAAGAATTAAAACATCATCTTTGTCCCCAATAGTCTTTAACCCCAAACCCAAACTATAAGAATTATCAGTTCTATCATAAATGTCATTGATAATAACGTTTTTATATCTTTTTAAAAGCAATTCTGATTTATATCCTGCAACTATGTAAATGTTTTCTTCTAATACTCCATTTTCCTTTAGTATCCTAACTTGCCGATCTAGTACAGACTCACCATTTATCGTTAGTAAGCATTTAGGCATATTTTCTGTTAAACTACCTAATCGGCTAGATCTTCCGGCTGCCAATATTATCACATTCATTTCTCCTCCTCTTTTCTTCTAATGCATTAATTATGTAATTAGCACCAACGATTCCACTTTTTCCAAAATTATAAAACAAATGATTTTTTAAATTTGATATTGTTTTAGAATACATTTCTTGTTCGTCAATTAATTTAATAATAACTTTTTCTAAATCTTTTATTGAATCATAATCTAATGAAACACCCACTTTATTTCTCAATCCTATTTCAAGTGGTTCAATATCTAGCTTATAATACTCTGGATTTATTATTTTCATTGGGGTATTAATAAAAATAACCGGTTTCATAGTTACAAAGGCATACTCATAAGCTACGCCTGACCAGTCACTTATTAGCACATCTGCAGTTAAAATATTTGAGTTTGCCGTAAAGTCATGTTCTATAATAACATTTTCTATTTCTTTACTATAACGAATAATTTCATCCATTTTATCAGGGTATCGCTTTATATATTCTGGATGAGGTCTGATCGTTACAAGATATTCTTTTTTATTCTTTAATTGATCTATGATTAAATTTAAACAACTATCCATAATATTTTCACTTTGCCACGATGGGGCTATAATAATATTTTTTATAGTCTTCTCTTCTTTTTTTAGTTCCTCATATTCCTTTGTTAATCTTTCAATTAATCCGTAACCACATTTTATTAACTTTTTTGGATTTAGATTGTAAACTTGCTCTGTTTTTTTAATTTCATCATATACATGCTGTCCAACACAAAAAATTGTATTAAAATTATCAACGCAACCTTGCCTCATAGCCATATGCATACTGAGAGGACCGTGGAACATAAACACATACTCCACATCCTTCCTCACATAAGACCGTTTAATGTGGAATTGATCCAAATCCGGCATGGTCATCACCACCATGTCCGCATCCATTTTCATCATAAGAGGGATGAGCTTATGCTCACCAATATAATAAGATATTATCTGAGGTTCATCCTTGCCAAAGATGGCATCCTCAGGGTCACTGGTAATATAATGGATTGTAATATCCGATCTCCGAATAATTTCTTCGATAACATTTTGGAAATATTTATAAAATCCGCTTTTCTCAGAATAAAAAACCAACTGCTTGTCCTCCGTATCCAAAAACTTCTTGTAATCTGCCTTTTCTCGAGGTTTATGCTTTTTCCTTTCTATGGCTTGCTCTTTCTTTATTTTCTTCATATATAAGTTCATTTGCTTTGACTTATTCAAATATTCATAATCAATATATTTCTTAGGGTCATAGAGAGCATTGAGCAAATATAATTGAAGGATGGCAAACAGATTGCTAAAAATCCAGTAAATCCCTACTCCTGCAGGAACGACAAAAGCAAAATATAGGGAAAAACCTGTCAGAAATATGGTCATGCCCCACTTGTTCAGATTTCCCTGCTCAATTTGTAACACATTTTCCTTGTTTTGTAAAATGCAAAGAAGAAATGCGCTAATTCCCGAAAGGATGGGGAGCAAAAGAAGCCCATTGCTAATGGTGGGTATGGTGGACAAATTAATCCCAAGGAATTCAGTGTTAAAGTTTAAAATTTTAACCATAATATCATAGGGTACGACTTCTGTATATGTACTTGCAAGCCCACCGTTTTGAATGGTATGGATCACTAGGGAATCAGCCGTAAAACCCAAATCCTTTAAATCAAGGAGTTCCATTGTATGCCGGTATAACAAATCTAATGATTCTTGGGGAATCCGAAGCAAATGTTTCAGGGGATTATAGATTACGGAAATTAAGCCGATAATGATGGGAATCTGTATGAGCATAGGAAAACAACCCATGGCAGGGCTATACTTTTCTCTCTCAAACAGTTTAATCTGTTCCTCCATGAATTGCTCTTTATCCTGCTTGCCGGGATATTTGCGTTTCAGCTCATCGATGAGAGGTTTCATCTTCACCATCTTTATGGAATTTTTCTGTACTTTAATGCCAATGGGTAAGGTACACAGCTTCACTATGAGAGTAAATAGAATAATCGCCCAACCATAGTTTCTTACTGTGATAAAGCAAAAGTACATAATATATCCCAATGGGGTTCCGATGATTAGGTCAATGTAGTGCATATAGTGCTCCGTTATTTTATTACTACTTCCATAGGTGATGCTGAACTACACCACAAATAAAATGACTAATTTGATTTAATCGCTATCTGCAGGTATAATCAGATACTTCCTCATTTAGTTCTTTAAACTCTGAGAAATTTTTATTTTAGTGAAAAAGAGACTTATTTAATCCCTTTTTGTAGTATGTCTTTCCAATTAAGGGGAAATCCCATAGAGGCTAAGACTTTTTCTATTGTAATAACATTAAGTTTAGATGATAATTTATCAATTACTTCTGATAATTCGGTTATAAATCTCTTAAGCTCGTTAACCGAAATCACATATCTCAATGCAATAATCGCAGCAAATAAATCCCTTTTTCCTTTTATATATTTAATTTGATTTATTTTAATAAAAAGGTTTTTATGTATATTAGTATTAATAAGAGGTCTAGTTGTGCTTAAGCAATATAATCTATTTCCATGTGCGCTAAAATTTCTAACAATTGACAAAACTTTCTAAGCTATTATCCAGTACTTTAAAAACCCTCGAAATTGATTGCCTGTCTTGCACTTTCATAATACTGTAAAATTTGCTTATCGCCCCCAACGTTAAGATATTATTTAAAACCCACATGGGAATATAGCTATAATTTTGTAAATAATGCTTTATGCAAGGGTCGGAAGTGTTTGACGAAATTTGACGTTGGATATCTGCTAATACAGAAGAGATCTGCTTGTCAGCATCTTTCATTGACTTATTGAAATTATTGTACTTTAAAAAATTATCATGACCATAATTTTCAGAGATTCTATATGAAATCAAACTTTTTATATTTGTTTCTACATGTAAAATATATCGCAAGAAAATTTCTCTTAACTCACGATCAAAGGTATACAAAGCAAAAATTTCTCCTACGGTGGTGCCAGGAATATATTGATCGTCAGAGGTTTCTTTTAAGATAAAAAGTTCTTTATAGCCGTTTATTAATTTATAATACCCTTCTCGCTGTATAATCTGTTTAGCTTTTCTTCGTTCGCTGGAAGACGAAAGTTTCATACCTCTTGAACTCAATATATCTAATTGTTGGTGGTAAGTTTTAAATACTTTTTCTGACATAACGCCTCCAAATAAAAGACCCCGGGCCCGAAGGTCACCGGAGTACGTTCCAAATTAGTATATGCACCAAAACGAATTTTAGTACCTTAACACTCCGAATCTTATCATCTTATTAGTACTTTGTCAACCTATTTTTTCATTTTATAACAACTTTTTTCAAATAATAATAACTTTAAGTAGCTTTATGGAATTTCTGCTGATCTACACCACAAGAAAATGGTTAATTTGATTTAATTCTATCTGCATGTATAATCAAATACTTCCTCATTTAGTCGGTTATTTAGCAAAGCTTCCAGTTCCTTTACACGAAGCTCTGCTTTTTTTCGCTCGTTTTCAGCATCCATTAATTTGTTTTCTAGTAGCGTTACTTTCTTACTCTCGGCTTCTGCTCTCTGTACCATAACTTCTGCTTTTCTCTTCTCAGCTTCTGCTTTTTTACGCTCAGCTTCTGCCCTCTTTTCTGCTATCGTAGTTTTCTTACGCTCCGCTTCTGTTTTCATACGTTGTGCTTCTGCTTTCCTGCGCTCGGCTTCTGTTTTTCTTCTCTCCGCTTGGATATCTAATCCATCCGCCCATGCAAACATATCTGTGATCTCCCTTCGTTTGATTTTGTCTGTAAACTTTTCTCTTTCTTCTTTATCTACATTAATCCGTCTAAGCAGCAAATCAATGATTGTCTTTAATGTTTCTAATATATGCTGAGGAGTCTTACTCTCTAAATTCTCCAAGTACTCCTTGGGTAAATTCTGATGAATTTTTTTAATTAAAGCTAATGATATAATTCAATGGGATTACAATGATTAGGTCTATGTAATGCATTAGTACTCAGTTATTTTAATTCTACTTCTTCTATAGGTGATGCTGAAATATTTTCACCATTAACTACAATAATACGAATTTCATAATTGTAATATGATGCATCATTAATAGGTATTTTCCCTTTAAACCCACTATTAATATACTTTTTATTATTATAACTTTGAGAAACATCTTTTCTTATTAAGCTATCAAGCTTATAAGTTTTTTTACCTTGTTCCGTAATAAACTCTAAAAAAACTTTTTGGTTGGAGGTATCTAAATCTTCTAAGAATATCCATCCACTTATATCTAAATAATAATAATCGTCAATTAATAGTTTATTAAATACATCAATATTATAGGATTGAATAATATTTAAATTTTCATTAAAATTTTTAACTAGTTCATTACTTTTATCATTATTTAAAATTGGAAAAGTATCTGAACAAAGTAAAATTTCTTTATTGCTTGGAATAATTAATTTAGCAGTTACAGGTAATTGTTCATTAATTAGATTAAAAGGTATATTAAAATACATCCCAGATTTTTTATATAAATTATTATTGTTAAAATAAGTTGCAACGTCAGTGCGCATTTTTTTATCAGCTATGAAAGTAAATTTGGATTCTCCATTTAATACCTCAAGATAAACAGGTTGCTCATATGTATTTATATTTTCTATGAATGCCCAACCAATAACTTCAATAAAGTTTTTGTTTTTTCTATTTATTTCAATAGAATACTTTAAGTCATCACTAAAAGTAACTAAATCAAAGTTCTTTTCTAAATTGTTTTTTAAATAATTCTTACCATTCCAATCAAATGTAAATAGTTTTGTTAAACCATAATTATAATCATTTTCTTTTACATACAGATAAACTTCATATTGGCTTTTAGGGAGTTGAATTAAAGAAAATTTTGAAGAAAAAAACAAATTGTTATTGTCAATTAATTTACTAGATAATTTTTTTAAATCTCCTCTATTTTGCAAACTAGTTTCCAATAAAAAAGTATTTTTCTCATTTTTTAATAAAATATTAATGAATCTATTTTTCTGTGAATAATCTGATTCACAAAATGCATATCCTGCTAAATTAAATTTTTCATCAATTCCACCGATATAAATAGATTCATTTAAATCATAAATTATTTCTGAATTAGTATTAAATTCTTCAAATTTGACTTTTTTTAATTTAGGGTAATCCAGCACCCAATTAAGAATGATGTTATTAGCAAAAAATAAATAAATAAATAAACATATAAAAATCATTAAAATAATTTTTGTTTTCATTTTGGAACCTCCAATATTTCATAATTGAGTTCTAAAACATTATTCAAAATCACTCTTAAAGTATTTACACCAGATAAACCTTCTAAGTCAATATTCGTATACCCTTTATAATAAACACAATTTAAAATTTCTCTTTTATCTTTTTCATCAATTATAATTTCTTCATTACCTCTAGCGCCATGGTCAGATTGTAATACAATAATACAATTGGGATCTGTCTCTAAAATATGATCTACAACACTTATTATTTGTTTAGTGATATATTTATATTGACCTAAGTAAATTTGCTTATCTTTCCAGTTATTTGAAAGAGCATAATCAATGTTATTACCATATTCATCAAATAAAAAAGGTAAGTGAGGAGTGCATAAATAAGTAAAAATAAACTTATTCTTATCATCGCTATAATCGATATAATTTAAATAATTAAAAGTGTTATTAATAAACTTTGCTCTTTCAAACTGATCTTCTCTAATTAAAGGATAAAAAATGGTTTTTTTCATAAATAACGAATAAAAGTTATTTCCATCTTCATCCATTACTGTAGCCTTTATTTTTCCTTCTACTGGTTTTATACCCCAATTTATAGTTTCACCTATACCATCAATAGAGTAACCATGTATCTTTAATTTAGTGAAAAGATTGGCATTAGATGTGCGATATTTCGATTTAATTATATCTTCGGTTTTATCAGTTACTACATAACTTAAATTAATATAATTTGTTATGACAGTAGAGGTATACCAACTTTCATTATAACTATTTTCGCTAATTATAAATTTTTTATTTAAGAGAAAATCTTTTAAAGGATTATCATAATTATAATATTTTTGAATTTGATTAAAGCTTGCATATTCATCAAATAATAACCAATATATATTGGGGGTTTTATTATAAATAATTTTATTTTCTGTTTTAGAATTTTGATTTAGTTCTATCAAATGTTTTTTTGCTTCATTAGGTATTATTATAAATAAATTAAAAATTAAAATTAAAGAAAATAAAATCAATAAGAAATTTACCAAAATTATAAAAAATTCCTTGTTTTTATTTTTAATTAAAAGACTAACTATTAAAATAAAAGTCAAACAAATTGGAATAAAATGCCAATATCTTATAAAAGGTAAATTTAATCTTACTATTTTTTCTATAATTACATAATTTTGAATAAATATTAGATTTATAAAAGTTATAAATATGGATTTATATACATCTTTTAAAATTATAAAAAAAATTATAAAAATAAAAATTCCTAAAATAAAAAAAATTATTAAACTTGAATATAAATCTTCAATATTTAAGATTGCTGAGTTTTTAGCGTATAAATATATTTGTGAAGAACTTGAAAATAAAAAGATGTTGTAAAAAATCAAAATATACTTTAATGGTGATTCTGTTAAATAAGATCCACCCTGACCTTTAATTAAAGCGTTTTTCATTAGTTCCATTCCTTTTTTAATCGAACAATATCTTTTTCGGTTAGGGGTTGTCCCATTTGCACTTCAATAATTTCCAAATCTGTAATTGCCTTTATGCCATGCTTTCTTTTCTCCTCAATGACAAAAGAATCACCTGGGTTAACTGTTCTTTGCTGATTTTCATGAATCAGTATACCACTTCCCTATAAGATTGTCCATATCTCTCGATAGTTTAACACTAAATTTAATAAAAAACTAAAAAGGTAACACCTCACAGAGCGTAATTGACCGCTTTAATATTCTTTATGAACTGCTATGGGCACTGTTTACTGTAATTCTTACTGATACCGGATCGGAGTTTTCTAACCGTATGGCTTTGGAGTTCCACAATTAAGACAACACCAGGACAGGCATATTTATTGATACCCAAATGACGCCTATCAAAAGCCAAACGTTGAGTTAAACCACGAATTTATTCGTAGGATTTTGCCAAAGGACGGTCTTTTGCGGAGCTTACAAGCCCATATAGATCCAGAAGCCACCCATTTTAGAAGTTCTCGGCGCTTATCACAAGTCATAGCAATTTCTTTTTCATATGTTTGAAGCATTTTTCTTAAAAGGTAAACTTCTCTTCTTTACACCTGCCAAGAATATCCATAGTTTTTAATTAAATAATCCTTCCATGGGTATAATTTTTTATTGTTTTTATCAACAATTTCAGTTATTTTGCCTTTCTCTTTCGCAGGATTTCCTAACACTAAAGAAAATTCATCAACATTCTTTGTTACAACTGAACCTACCCCAATAAATGCATTCTCACCAATTTCTACACCTGGCATAATTTTTGCTCCTGTTGCGATTTGTGAAAATTTTTTTATGGTTACCCCTTCTAAGATTCCATGTGGGGGGCGTTTATCGTTAGTAGTTACGACATAGGGGTATATCCAAACATAATCCTCAATTTTAGTTAACTGTGAAATATGAACATTAGAGTGCAGCCTTACATAGTTTCCAATATTTACTTGCCCTTGTATATCTGATAGTGTTCCTATGCTTACATTATCTCCAATTGTTGATTCTTCTCTAATTGTAACATGATGACCAGTCTGAAACTTCTGCCCTATTTTTACTTTTTCATAAATAATAGTATGTGATCGAATAATCCCTTGTTGACCAATATAAGTATGTGCAAATTTGTACTCTTCTATATTAGCATAGTATTCTTTTGTAGGTTCTCCAATAATACAATTAGGTCCTATAAATGTATTATCACCAACGTTTACATTAGGGTATATTATTGTTCCGTGATCAATTGTAACATTTTCACCTATAACAACAGTATCTCCATATATTATTGCTGTTTTAGCAATTTTTGCTGTTTTTGAAATACTCAACTTAATGTCCTCCAAGTTCTTAACGGTTTGGCTGTGAAAATTTGTTAATCTATACTATATTAAAATTCTTCTAATACTTATTTATACAGCTAATTACATACTCAACTTCTTCCATTGTCATGCCATTGTAAAGTGGCAGGCTTAGAACTTCATTTGCCAGCTTTTCTGTGATTGGAAAGCTACCTTTTTTATATCCCAACTCTTTATAGCACTCTGCCAAATGTGGTGGTATAGGATAGTGAATTTGGGTCCTTACTCCGTTATCAGCTAAATATTGTTGTAAATTATCTCTCTCATTTGTGGCTATCACAAATAGATGAAATACATGCCCCTTTCCATCTGAATTAATTTTTGGTAATTTTATTTTAGAGTTTACTATTCCATTCAAATAATTATTAGCAATTGCTCTACGCTCATAAGTTAATTCTTCCAAATGCTTTAGCTTTACCTTTAAAAGTGCCGCTTGCATCTCATCAAGCCTAGAATTTACCCCATCTATTTCATTATGGTATTTTACCTTACTGCCGTAGTTCCTTAACATTTTTATTTTATCTGCTATCTTTTCGTCATCTGTAATAATAGCTCCGGCATCACCAAATGCACCAAGATTTTTAGTTGGAAAAAAACTGAAACAACCTATATTTCCAAATGTTCCAGCTTTTTTACCATCTCGAATTGCATCATGTGATTGAGCACAGTCTTCTATTAAAAATAATTTGTGTTTAATTGAGATCTTCTGTAGCTCTATTATGTTACACAATTGTCCATATAAGTGTACTGCCAATATTCCTTTGGTTTTAGAAGTAATTGCCTCTTCCACTTTGCTTACATCTATATTATAATATTCGTCTGGTTCAACAAAAACAGGAATCCCTCCATTATTTGTAATTGCAAGCACAGTAGCAATGTATGTATTGGCAGGTACAATTACTTCATCCCCTTTCTCTATTCCAATTACTTTTAGTGCTAAAATCAATGCATCCAACCCAGAATTTAATCCTATACAATATTTTGATCCACTCCACTTTAAAAACTCTTTTTCAAATGTTTCACACTCTTTGCCCAGTATGTACCAACCTGAGCGCAACACTCTAAGCGTTGCTTCTTCGTATTCCAATTGGTGCTTTTTAAATTGCCTTTTAAGTATGTTAAATTCTATATTCATAACCTATACCTCTCAAATAATTTTTATTATCGCATGGACCAATATTTGTTCAAAATAAAATTAACCGGAACAGTTAAAAATAAACAAATAATTGGTGCTATGCTTTTGCCAACCTTTAAATATTCTACTAAAATAAAAATACATATCGTTCCCAGTAAAAGTGTTACCCCATATGATACATATGTTTTTATCATGCTGCTAAAAACATTTCCTTTCAATTTAAAAACAAAATTTTTATTCCATATAAATGCATTTAATACACTAACTAAAAAAGCAATTATATTTGAAATAATATAATTTATCCCTATACTCAAAAGTATATAGTAAATTATCAGGTAAACAATATTATTCAATAATCCTACGATTCCAAATTTTATTAATTCCTTGATTGTTTTATTATTGGAAACATTACTGCTCATTTCTTTTCTCAACCTTTATAGCATTATTAGTTTCTTCTATAATATACGGTGGTCGATTTCTTGCTGCATCTAAAATTCTCCATACATACTCTCCAAGTATCCCAAGGGTCAATAATATCATTCCAGATGTGCAAAGAATCATTACCATTAAGGTAGTCCAACCCTGCACTGTAGCTCCATATACTAGTTTATTAGCAATTAAGTATATTGCCCATAGTAAAGAAAAGATAAAAAACGAAACACCTACTCCGGATACAAATCTAATAGGTGCATAGGAAAAGCTCATCACACTGTCAACCACTAACTTAGTTTTTTTTGCTAAAGTCCATTTTGATTTTCCTATAACACGTTTTTTCCTATTATAATAAATTTTATCAGTTTTGAATCCCATCCATAAGATTTGTAATGTAATTGCAGAATTTTTTTCTTCTAATAATCTTAAAACTTCTATTGCTTTTCTATCTATTAAAAAACAATCAAAACCTTTATCTGGCATATTATGTAATACAATTTTTTGAATAATTTTATAATACAAATTCCCAAATAAATTGTTGAACTTTCCATCGTCTCTAGTTTCGCGTATAGCAAGTACTATCTTATTTCCTAATTTCCAAGAATCATACATTTTTAAAAGTAGTTCACTTTCTTCTTGCAAATCAGCGGCTTTTATAGCTACGCAATCCCCACTACACTCAAGCATTCCTGCAAGCATTGCTGCATGGGATCCAAAGTTTCTAGAAAGTTTAATTAACTTTATTTTTTTATCATTATCGGCAAGTGCATTCATTATTTTCCATGATTTATCTTTAGACCCATCATCAACCATGATTATTTCATAATCATCTAATTTTTGTAAAACCTTTGCAGATAAATCATTATAAAGTGATTGTAAAGTATCCTCATTAAAGTAAACTGGGATAACAATTGAAAGCTTAAACATTATCCTTATTAACCTCACTTAAAAAATCATCATAATTCCTTATATATTCGCTTTCATCATATGGTTCACTTGATATACACAAAAGTACTGAATCTACTGAGAAATTATACATTTCTTTCCATACCATTTTTGGAATATATAGACCATTATTTGGCTTATCTAATTTAAAGATCTCTTTATTTGACCCATCATTAATCAATATTGTTGATATTCCTGCAATATTGATTAATATAAATTCAGAATTTCTATTTGCGTGTTTTCCTCTAACAACGTCAGGTTTTGTACCATAAATATAAAATATTCTTTTTATTTCAAAGGGTATGGTTTTATTTCCCTCAATTGCTACTAAACTTCCGCTATTATCCCCAAGCTCGTTGAATTTTAACATCTTCATTTTAAATTTCTCCTTTTTATCAAATTAAATCATCTGATAATTTTATAACAATTATTTGGTCAAACTCTTGTATATACCCTTTGGTCGGATAATTAGGCATTTTTTTAATATTATTAATTATTTGATTAATTGAATCTTTATCTGCACTTTTATAAGGGTAACCAGATATATTAAAAAAATTAATATTCCTATATGTATTATTCCATTCAAAAATACTTGATCCTAATACTTCAAATTTTAAGGTAGTCGCATTTGTTAATGGGATATATTTACCTACTATAGCAATAGGCTTGTCTGGTATTTCTCCTAATCCTAAATCATCTATTCCATTTGATATTTTTTGAATCATTGCATAATCATGATTATATCTAATGAAATCACCTAAGTAAAGCTTATTTACAATTAATCCTTGTCTTAAAGCAATTAATAATAAACAAATAGACATGATAGTTAATAATATTTTTCTTTTTTTTCTAATTATCGCTATTAATCCATAGCTAGTAAATGATATAATTAACGGAATTGAAAGTAATGTTCGAATTGGAGGTTGATTTCCTAATAACACAAACATTAAGAATGGTGATAAAATAAAAACAAATGTAAACAAAATATTTAATAGTTTATATTTGTTCAATTTAAAAGAATATATGCATATATAAATAAAAGCAATAATAATACATAAAAAATAAAGAAATCCACATATTTGTGTAAATGTTGAATTCTTCCATAAAACACTACTTATTTTATTAATAATATTAATAATCACCCATTTCCCATCAAATTGTCCCCAAAGGATGCTTCCTTCAATATAGCTATTTTTAGGAACAAAAATTTTTAAAGTATACATACTTATAAAAAATAATACTGACGAAGAACTAATAGTAATTACATAAACCTTTATAATTTTTAATAGTTTGACTTTTCCCAAATTCAATTGAATTACTAATATTAAGCTTGCTCCACTTAAAATTAAACTTATAAATGGCTGATATATTGCCAATGCAAAAGTAAGAAATATAATTGATAAAATAATATATTTCTTACTTTCTATTCTTGCTGCCTCCATGGCAGTGCAGACACCTAATGCACATACTGAAATGCCTATGGATACTTGAAAATTATATTGATAAAAATTAAAATATTCTGCAATAATTGGATAGGTTAAAAACATGCTAACAAATATGTAGTCTTCTACTTTTCCACTCCTGATTTCACCTATAGAATATTGAATTGTAAAATTCCAAATTATCGCTGATAAACCTAAAAAAAATATAGCTAAAAATACTGAAGAATATTGGGTAAAATATAAATCAACTCCTGATAAATAGTCAATCAATGAAATACCATATCTACCTTGTTGTATCCAACCAATCAAACTGTTTTTAATTTGATATCTTGTTTCTGTATCAACTGTCACAGAATAAAGAAATAATTTACTACCATGTGTGAATATTGTTACAATGAATACATAAACAAAAAAGAATTTATTGCTTTTAAAATATTTCTTTAAATTTTCAAACATATCATTTTTCTTTTGCATCTTACCCTTTTCCTTTGCCACATTCCTTTCTTTATAAACTGTATTCGCTTTATGAAATTATATAGTACATTAAAAAATCCTATTCCTATTGCATCACTCCCTCATCTAATCTTTTTTGAGCAATAACGTTAGACAATCTAAGCACATTTCACCACCCCAGTCAATGCAATGTTGCTCAATTACATGCAACCCTGCTCTAGAAGCTAAATATGTAAAAATTTCAGATGACATAAAATTTCTAGCATGAGGTTTCTGCCCCCACTCACCTTCGGGCATTATCGTACAATTTGAATGATGGAAAAGACCTAACCCACCTGTTTTTAAAACCCTATAGGTTTCAAACAAATACGATGCAATATCAAATAATTCAAAATGTACCATTGCATCATATGAGAAAATTGAAGAATACATTGAATCTTTAAGCTCAGACAAATCAGTCCCATTGTTTAAATAATATTCAATCTTTTCTAATTTTTTAAATCTATTCTTGCAGCTTTCAATATTGTTTTTAGAAGAATCTACTAAAGTAATCGTTTTACTACTATCTTGATATTTCTGAACATGTCTACCTCTACCACAAGCAAGTTCGATTATGTTTTCACAATCTAATTTTTTAAAATTTTTAAAAAAAATCGAATTATCATTCCAAAAAATATCTAAATGTTCTTCTGCAGGGTCATAATATCTATCTCCTTCTTTTGAATCCCAAAACTTTACGATTTCATTATTATAATTTCTTTTTTCTTGCATTAATTTACCCTCCATTTAATTATTTAGCTGAAAAAAATCCTTTAAATAACTTTCATAATATTTAATTTTTATTTTAATATCTTCAGATAAGTTAAAATTTCTAATAATAAAATTATGAACTTTACATATTTCTTCATAATGAGTGTATTTATTTAAATCTTTTGTTACACTGCTATCATGTCTTCTATGAAAATTTAAAGATTTGCATGAGAAAGCAATTCTTCCCTCGGACTGCAGTAATCTAATATAAAACATCCAGTCTCCCGCCACTTTGTATTCTTTTGCATCCGCTAAGAAATCTTTAAGGTTAGTGTTTTTAAATACAACCGCAGAAACATTGGGAATCGTATTTTTAATAGATAGCCGATTCATTATTTCATCCTTACCACTTGCAACATAATCATTATGCCATATTTCTTTATCGATATCATCAGTATAACTATGATAATTATCACATACTACTTGCCCATTTTGGTCCAACATCTTCGATTGTGTATATGCCATAATAATTTCACTATCATTTTGAAACTTAGCCATTAGCGTTTCAAGGAAATTTTCATCCGACAGATCATCTGCTTCTGCAATCCATATATAATTACCAGATGCCACGTCAATGCCCTTTTCCCATTGAGAAAATACACTACCACTGTTTTCCGTATTATAAAAAGTTTTAATAAGCAGTGGGTATTCACGCTCATAAGTTTTAATAATATCAATGCTATTATCGGTTGAGCAATCATCCAAAATAATAATTTCGAATATAGGATAAGATTGTTTTAAGATACTATTTATTCTGTCTTTTAGATACTTTCCATAATTATAGTTAGGTATTATCACACTAATTTTAGAGTATGAATTTCCTAACAATTCTAATAATTTGTATATGTATGCTTTAAAATTAAACCTTTGCCTCACCAGTTCATATCCGTTATTACCAATGAAGTCTTTCTGTGTTTTATCCATTAAAAATGTTATACACACATCTGCCATTTGCTTGTAATTTTCCATCTCAACAATCTTGCCGGTATTATCAGAAACTATGTCTACATAACCTCCACCTCCATTAAATGCAATTACGGGTAATTTAGCATACATTGCCTCCATAACAACTGTGGGAAAAGGATCTTCCCTAGATGTTAATAAAAACAAGTCCCCAACCATATAATACTTCATTGGATCGGATTGGAATCCTGCAAATATGATATTATTGCTATTGTTGTGTAAAATCTTATCCATCACACTCTCCATGTCAGGAGAGACATTTCCTATCCATAGGAAAGATACATCCTCAATCTTTAAGCAAACTTCTGCTGCACATTTAACAAAAAGATCAATTCCTTTTCTAAAATCTCCAAAACCAACGCCTATTACAACTTGATTTTTTTCCGGTATATTATGCTTTCTCTTTATTTCTAAAGAGATTTCTGCTTTATGATTGATGTAAGGATTTATCATATACATTCCTTGGGGATAAATCAAAGTCTTATCATTTGGAATAGTTGTAAAATGACTAACACTTTGTAAAACATAATTTGAGGCAAAAACTATTTTTATAGCATAATTTATTATAAATTGTAAATTTTCTTCACAGTTATATTGACGTATAACCTTCTCCATCTCATGAATAAGAGATATACAATTTACATTACATTGAGAAATTGCTTTCAATACATCTCCTACAACCACAGTATTACATATGGCTTTAGTAGCTCTTGTTTTAAGCACCCATTCCGCCAACAAATCTAAGTTTCCATTTAAATCTGTCTCTATACAAATTAACTCTTTACTGTATTTTTTAAACTCATTAACAAGATCTCCACTATTTTTCAGAATACAATAGACATCATAGTGAAATTCTTCACTTAAGTTCTTTATAATATTAAGCGATAAGAATTGAGCACCATGCAAATATGCATCATGAGATATATAAATTATTTTTTTTCTATTTGTTCTACCATCGACTATAACTTCCCTTACAGCATTTAATGCAGCGTACCCATATCTTCTGTCAGGTTCAAGATAAGTACCTTCTGCCCACTCATTCCAAGCATTAATAAAGACCAGTCTCTCATCTTTTAAGAACTTGTCCTTTGTAAATATTGTTATATCGTTAAGCCATTCTTTAAAAAACTCAAACTTAAAATCATGAAATACAGTTGAACAATTTTTCCTTCTAGCAGTATTATCCCAATTTAACATAATACCTTTAAATGTTTTTTTCTTTCTTTCATATAAATACTTTTTTTCTTTAACTATTTGCTTATAGCTATATATAATTCCTTCAAATGCATCTGTTATAGCATTTACTTTGTCATTAATAAAATCAAGCTTATACTCTGCTGTTGAATGAGGGGGGAATTCAACGAAGGCATCAAAATCTGCTGTTTTTGAAACGTTGTTTAACTTATAGTCTACTGCTATTAAGTAAACTCCACCATACCCATTCTCCTTACAATATTTTCTCCAGATATTAATAGCAATGTCAATATTCTTAATTTCATTTGCATTGTATATGATAAGTAAAGGCTTACCATTGATTCTTATGTATCTTGAGTCATTAAAATAAACACTTACGTCCATAATAAAGCTTTGTGCAAAATCATCATCGTATTTTTGCTCCATAAGTATGTCTGCATTTAAACCATCCCATCGTCTAGTCCAGTTTTCATTTGCCCAACAAAGGCAAAATGGAAGATCTAAGTCTTGGTTATTAAGAATAAGATGTAAAGGCTGATCTAATAACTTTTTGCCATTAAACCAATAATAATAAATACAAAACCCTGCTATTCCATAATGCTTAGCTAAATCCATTTGCTCTTTTATATGATTTGCATTAGTTAAGTCGTAAAACCCTAGATCCCCTACTAAACGTGGTTGGTAATGATCTAAAAATAATGGCATGGATTTGGTAGTATTAATCCATTCAGTAAAACCTTTTCCCCACCATTCATCATTTTCTTTGATACAGTGAAATTGAGGTAAGTAAAAAGCTATGTATCTAACATCATTTTCTTGTAGAACAACAGCATTAGGATTTTTATCCTCATAGTATTTTGAGCCAGGTCCATCATAAGGTGTTCTAAGAATCTGATTGATGTATTGCTGCTCAAAGGAAGCATTATTATCATCATTTTTTTCACACTCAAAATTAACTTGATGCTTAGAGTTTTTCCAAGTTCTATACATATAGGTATCTTTAATGAAAGGGGAAAATAGTATGTAAAAATAATCTTTCATTTTACATTTTACATTTTCAGAAAAAGGCAAAGTAATGTATATTTTTTTTAGTGTCTTTTTTATTACATAAATTATACTGTTATTCATTTTGTCCCCTTACTTTAATCTTTGGAACTACTTTTTCTTTTGAAGTATTATTAGCAATTGAGTAGGCTCATTTGGCAACTGCTCTTGTACATATTTTATATCAAATAAAGTTTTAAATTTTTCAAAATATTTTGGAGGTATAATTGTTTCGCCGTAAAAACTGCAGTCTAATGGTCCTCCTCCACCAATATTATAATGCATAAATTCTCCTGAATCATAGAGTTCAAGTGCTTTGTCCGGATCCTCAAACATTTTGCTTAGTGCCTCACTGTACTGTTGTAAATTTTTTTCTTTTTTCAAGCTATAACAATAAGAAATAAAAGTTTTGGAACGAGTAGTTAAAGACACCATTCCCTTTGGCTTTAAAATTCGATAAAATTCATTAATCCAATCATCTGTATATTCTTTATTTAGATGTGAAAATACAGAATAAGCAGTAATCAGGTCAAACGTGGAGTCTTGAAACCCTATGGGTGGTTCAGCATTAATTTTACTAAAGTTAACGCCTTCAATGCAGTCTTTACATAGTTCAATCATTTCCGCCCATGGATCAACCCCAAAAATATTACTTCTTGCTACATCATTTAACCAAAATCTAGTGATTCTACCCCAACCACATCCAAAATCTAAAACTTTAGAACTTTTACTAAGAGGCTTCATAGTCTTTATTATTTTATAAAAATCGTAAGCATTTATCAAAGTGTTTTTTCCTGTTTGCCCAGTAAAATTTTTTTGTAGTTCTTCAGAAGGCATTAATGGAAAACTTCCCGAACCTTTCCATTTTTTTTCTTCACATAACATGAGAAAAAAATCTTCATCAGAAATTTTAAATCTTTTTTTTAAAATTAATTTCATTTTAAATACCCTCGCATATATTAATTTTTAAAACCTAAATTATTTTTTGTGAAATAAACACCTCCAAAAACTCAGCTTTTAAACCTTTACTATCGTCCTCACATAAATATATTGTTGTCGTCATACCACAAGCCTTAAAAATGATATCACAAATATCTAATCCCCAATCTACCGTAACCAGAGAACCTCTTTTATCAACAGGATTACCGTGATAAACAGGTTCTAGATGGTTTATTATTTGCCCATCTCTTATTTCAGCTCTTATTCTAGTTCGGTTCAATTCCTTATATAATGGGATTGTAAAGATATGTATACCACATGTTGTTAAAACTCGTGAAATTTCTTTAAATGCCTTCTCCGGTGAAAAAATATGCTCAAATACATCTTGTGTAATTATAAGGTCAATGCTATTATCTTCAAAGGAGAGTGTCTCTAAGTTTTGATTCATAACTTTTAGTCCATGCCAATCCACTAAATCCCCACTATTGTAATTAGGAAAATATTGAGAAAAAATGTATTCCTTAGCATTTTTAGCAATAAACTCTGATGAAGGACCACTTGGAGAAGATTCATAAATATTTTTTTGTTTCCATTCTGGGCTAAAAATATTTAATGCATTTATAATAGCCCTTTGCCTTGGAATAGACCTACATTGTGTACAAAAATAATGATCTCTCAACCAATCAGCCTCTTTAATAAAAGATACCTCCTTTTGACAGATAGGACAAAATCCAATATTAATTTTAGAAATATCACTTGGTATTTTAGTATTAATATTATTTCTAATTTTCTTTAATACATTAAACATAAAGTCTCCTTATACTCCTTTAATGATATCCAATATTTTTCGCAAAGGCTTTGTCATCTTCCAGCATTGTGAATTCTCAATTACACTTAGCTGTGATAGAACTTGATCTAATTGGCTTCTTATGGACATTAATTCGTGTGCTGCTTGCTCAAATTGTCCTTGAGTTTGCTCCAGCTGTCCTTGAGTTTGCCCAAGTTGCCCTTGAGTTTTCTCAAGCTGTCCTTGAGTCTGCTCAAGCTGTTCTTGGGTTTGCTCAAGTTGTCCTTGTGTTTGCCCAAGTCGCCCTTGAGTTTTCTCAAGCTGTCCTTGAGTCTGCTCAAGTTGTCGTTGGGTTTGAGCAAGAACTGCTTCATACTGAGGTAACTGCAAATTCTCACTATATAACAATTGTATAGCTTCTTCAAATTTTATATATTCAATCTTAAAATGAATTTCTAAAAAAGTTGACTTGTCAAATTTCCCTGTTATTTCATACATAGAGTCAATGTTGAGAAATAGATCCCATCCTTCAATCGTATCATTTGCGTTTAAAGGTATGACCTCAGAAATAATACCATCAGATGTTACACGGACAATCTTGACCTTACAAGGTTGTCCTTCAATTGGGTCAAAGCGAATCGTTCTAATTTGATCCCTGGAATCATCCGAAGAGCCAATACTATAATATGCAATAAAACAATCCGTATCTTTATCATACTTAGACTTTGTGCTCACATGTTCTTCCGAATTATAGCCTTTGCCTGTATCTAAGAAAATCATTAACTCAGGCTTTTCAACTTCTTGATTTAATTCCCTAGAATAACATATAGAACTCAAATTTACATTAAGCTTTTCAGGTGCATTAGAAGCCAAAGATATGATATAAATACCTTTGCGACTTTCATCAAAACTAAAAGGCGTTACCTTTGACTCCTCTGTATTTATTAGTATTGATGCATTTGCATAGTACTGCTGATAATTTTTTATAAATTTAAATTCTTTTTCTATAAAAAAAAGAAATTCATCCTCATAAAACTCTTTAATATGATATTGATTCTTATATTCATTTAAGTCAGAATAAAGTTTTTTATTTGGTGTTGATATGATAAATAATCCGTCTTTTTTTAAAACTCTTTTAACCTCTTTTAAAAACAAATTTTGAATCGATTCATCTACATGCTCAATGGTTTCATAGGACACCACCATATCAAAGTATTCATTAGGGAAATGTAAATTATCAATGCTGCTTACAATAAACTCTACATTACTCCTGCCATAGTGTTCTTTGGCATAGTTAACAGCCTCTACACTAATATCTATACCGTAAACTTTCTCAGCTTTCTGTCCCAGTAAGTTTGTTCCATATCCGGCACCACAAGCAGCATCAAGCACTACTTTGTCTTTGACTAAATCTTTTATTGATAAATATCTTTGGAAATGCTCTGTTTCGATTTGCCCTGATACCTTTTCAGGTATATATCTTTCGCCTGTAAATTCCATGTATATCCTCTCTATATAGCTGTTATCTTAACAAAGTCTCCAGCCAATATACCATCCTCACATCTGGGAGGTTTAATAATATTAAATTTAACTGCATCGTGAATATAGCAATGCTGAATATGGTTAGAAGTAATTCCAGAAGCTATAGCAATTGTTATAGTAAATTCATTTCTTATCAAATTAGGAATCTTAAAACAAAACCGGAATTCCTTATTCCTGTCAATGGTATCTGTATTTAGGTTCAGCCAATCTGAATTAGCCCCGAAAATATTAATGCCCAGTCTGTTTTTAACAGTCATACCTACTATTGTATCCTTAATTTCCTCATAGTACTCCACTCTCATGGCCAATATATATGTTTCCTCAGGTTCAACAACTTCAGTATAATTCCCTTCACTATCAAAAAGCCCACAATGAGTGATAGCAGCCTTTCCATCACCTGCTTTCTCCAAACCTGGCGTAATTGGCGGTAAGTCTAACTTAAGTTGATCAGGGGCTGTTTCAATCTTCTTCCTACCCTGCACTTCTTCTGCTTTGCTGTCAAATTGATCCATGATAAAACTTTGGTATTTTTTTACGGCTAAAGTGGCTTCGCCATAAAAGCAAATAGATCCGGCATTCATAAAAATACCTTTATCACAAAATTTATTGATAGCACTCATGTCATGGCTAACCATGAGAATGGTTCCTCTCTCCTTGAATTTCTCTATTTCACGAAAACACTTTTGTTGGAAGCGCATATCCCCCACCGCCAAAGCCTCATCGACAATGAGAATATCCGGCTCCACGTTGATAGCTACTGCAAAAGCCAGCCTCACAAACATCCCACTGGAATACATCTTTACCGGTTGATGGATAAACTCGCCTATGTCTGCAAATTCCACTATAGCAGGTACTTTTTGTTCCATCTCATCTTTAGTATAACCCATGATAGTGCCGTTGAGATAGATGTTCTCCATCCCGCTCATCTCAGGATTAAAACCTGCACCCAACTCTAAAAGTGCTGAAATCTTACCATTCACTGTAACCTTTCCGCTGGTAGGGGTAAGAATTCCGGAGAGAATCTTTAAAAGCGTGGATTTTCCGCAACCGTTTTGACCGATGATGCCTACGGTTTCTCCTTTTTTTACTTCAAAACTCACATCATTTAAGGCATAAAAATCATGATGATATTTTTTTCTGGTTAGACTTAAAGCCTCTTTCATTCTATTCTGTTTTTGATCATAAATAGGATAAATCTTTGTTAAATTTTCAACTTTGATAGCTATTTTATGATCTATATTGTTTTCTGCATTATCACTATTATTTATTTTCTTCTCATTCATTTTATCACCTACAGCACATCCGCAAAATGTGGTCGCAACCGTTTAAAGATCAAAGCTCCTGCTATAAATAGGATGGCGGTGGTGGCGAAGAAATATAGATTGGTATATCCCCTTTGCCAAAACCACACGTGGTCAATAAAGCTATCCCTGTACCCTCTGCAAATATAAAACATAGGGTTCAATTTTAATACATTTTGCACCATAGGTGACATCAAATCCGGTGACCAAAATATAGGTGTCATCCAAAAGCCAATCTGTATAAACACAGCTACTACATTGACCGTATCTGAAACAAATACAGCGATTGCAGAAAGCAACCATCCCAACCCCACCAATAAGATGAGAGTACAGATAAAATAGTATATTACTTGTAAGTTGTATATGGAAAAGTTTATGCCATATACAAACAGCAAGAAAAATATAAACCCGATAAACCCAATATGTACATAAGACGACGATATGACCTTCACTAGTGGTATCATACTCACCCTAAAGTTCACCTTTTTCACCAGATAGCTGTATTCCTTCAGGCTTCCTGTGGATGCCATCAGTGCTTCCGAAAAATACGACCAAATCAAAAATGCCGGAGCAAACCAAACGATAAATGGCACATCGTTGATGGGGGCAGATTTAAACCCTACCTCAAACACAAACCAAAATACGAAAATGGTTACTAATGGCTGAAGAAATGCCCAAATAATCCCTAAAAAAGAATTGATAAATCGAGCTTTAAAGTCATTCTTAGCCAAGGCCCAAAGTACATTTCTGTTTTTTATTATGTCTATTATAAAATTATTGAAATTTTTAATCATACTCATAGTTGCAATTCTACCATAAACAATACCAAAATTCTACGCTTTATCTTAAATTATATCAGATTTTTCTTATTTAATCCAATAAAAAACATAAAAATTTTTTCATTGAGAAAAGATGTAACTATTTCAAATATGGCGATGGCTTGTCCAAAGCGCCTATATTTCCAGATAGTTTTTATCTGACTTTTGTCTCCACGAAAGCATTTTTCTCTAGCCGTAAGCCAAAGCTCCATCTCCTTTAGTTCTGTTTGAAGCAGTTTATCACATTCCATTTGGTTTTTAAGCCACGTAACCCTGCTTTTTCGCTTTATAATTCTCTCTTGCAGATATGATTCCTTGTCAAACACTCCTGTCATTATGGGGGTCTGATTTTCCTGATGGATACGGTACTTTACTAAATTCCCCTGCACCATGGACAGAGTACCCCTATTGGCAGCAAACAAAGCCAAATAATGGTCATGTACCATGTAAGGGCAAAACGGAATGGCTTCTTTGGCGGTCTGCGTGTTCATCATCATGGTGCAGCCTGTGACAAAGTTTGAGAATATGAGCTTTGGAGCCAGACCTTCTCCTGACATAAATTTATGGTGTCGTCTGACCTCCGTGATGCTGTGTGCTGTCACATCTCCATTGCTGTCTATAATATCCATATCAGAATATACCATGAGGCAATTCTCCCTCATCAGAGTCTCCACACACTTGGCGATTTTTTCAGGTTTCCAGATATCGTCCTGATCACAGTAGGCAATATATGTACCCTCTGCCATCTCGGTAAGCTTTTCAAATGTTTTATTGGAACCTATATTTTCAGAATTACGGTGGAGTTGAAAGGGAAAATCGGTTATGGTTTCCTCAAAGATATTTTGGATTTGCTCAAAAGGAATTTGGTCTGAGCAATCGTCCAAAGCTATTAACTTTATATCCCCATAACTTTGCACGTTAAGAGACTCAAGCTGCTGCCTGAGCCAGTCCAAATTCGGGTTGTATATAGCCATTACGATAGTTATCATTTGTTTTCCACTATTTCTTCACAGACTTTTTTTAATACGGGAATATCATTTTGTATAATTTGCCAGATGATTTCCATATCAATTTGTCCATAATTATGTGCCAGTATATTCCTCATGCCTCGAATACTTTTCCATTGAATTTGGGCATTTTTATTTTTTATTTCTTCAGATAAAGCATTGCTTAATTCTCCTATTTGCAAGATACACATTGTACATGAGTGTTTGTAAGCAATGTCATTGCAGAATAGTTCAAAGTTGTTTCCAAATCTACTATCAATTTCTTGTATATTTTTACAATAATCTATGATCTTATCTATTATCTGAATATCTCTATTGTTCATCTTCATATAGAAGCACTTCCCCCTCTTGTTGTATGTTCTCTAAAAATTTTGGTTCCAAGCTATTCGTTGTTACTATGTCTATATGCTTGCCAAAGGATTCCTCTACATCGCTAAAAAATCCGTAAAATTGAATGCCCTTTATTCGACCTTTGTCAATTCTAAAATCCAAATCACTCTTTTCCGTTGCTTCCCCTCTCGCATAGGAACCGAAGAGAAACACCCTTTGGACTCCATATTTTTTAGCAATGGGCTCTATTTTTTTTCTCACTTCATCAAGGGTAAACATTATATACCTCTCTATTTAAACATAACTCTAAAACTTCTTGTATTTTTTCTTTTAATTCCCCTATGGTTTCTGCAGCGGTGTGAGCACCTGATATTGCCGGAACGGTTCCTATATACATTCCACTTTCTAAATCTTTCTCTACATAAACGATGAAATCTTTATAATCTTATAACATGTAAATACTTCCTTTCATTTATTTTTTTGTAACTTTTCTTTAATAACAAAATAATTAGAAATAGCTATTTCAAAAATCCGGTTGCTAATCTTCATATCATTTCAAACAGAATCCCTAAACTTAATAATTCCATACATATGCATTGGCTTTACATAAAATATTTCATCATCTTTATAAATTCATCCTGTGCCGCAAGACAAGTATCTGTTAAATATCCTTTTTCATTTTGAAATTCCTTTAATCCTCGATAATAAAAAAGTTTCTGTTCTTCATTGATTATAAAAGGTATGATTCCATTCTTGAGACATTCTTTAAAAATAATCAGCCTACCCACTCGACCGTTTCCATCTTGAAAGGGATGAATAGATTCAAAACTATGATGAAATTCTATTACATCCTGGAATTGGATTAATTCTTTTTTATTGTACTCAGCCAGCAACTTAGTCATCTCAGTTTTTACTTTAGACGGTGGTGTAGTCTTAGCATCTCCTACCATATTGGGTTTTGCCTTATAATCCCCCACCTTGAACCAATCTTTCCGGCTGTCCAAAGTATTATTTTTTAATATTTGATGAAAATTCTTTATGATGTGTTCAGAGAGTCTGTCTCCTGCGCAATCTAACAGATAGTCAAAGCATTGAAAGTGATTGATTGTTTCGATAATATCATCCACATTGGTGGTTCGATCTTCTTCCATTGCAATGGTATTTGTTTCATAAATATATCTCGTTTGATCTTCAGAAAGCCTACTTCCTTCAATGCGGTTTGAGTTATAGGCCAACTTAATTTGAATAAGATGGTACAAGCCTCCCTTTAGCTTCATATTTTTTTCTTCTTGTAATCTTTGCAAAAGATTCACTTCCATTTTATCAACCCCTTAGTATTCTTCCCCATTCCGCCTTTGGTTCTAATTATACTATTACCTCAAATATTTCCTTACCGTTCATATTAACCCACTCTGCTTTTGTCTCTTTATTTTTGCGAAAGTCAAATGTTAATAAATATCCTTTTTTTGCATTTTTACTATCCATATATCCCATTAACTGCTCATACGCATTTTTTTGTGCTGCCTCACCCTTCCAAAGCTTTAGTTCTATTATAAATTGATCTTTTCCAAAGTCTACTATGATATCCATGCGCCTTAAATCAGTAAACTGACTTTCAATATGATAAAACCCTTGACCATTGATGAGTGGCTTTAGATATGTTAAAAATAGCAGTCTACCATGCCGCTCTAAAAACTCCAAATCCATTTCATTAGAGATTTCTTTATAATGCTCAGCAAATTTTCGTAAGCATAATTCCATATCAAAGATATGGTTTTTAACAATGTCTTCAACAATTACATCACTGGTTCCGGACTTTTTGTTATTTAAAATTTCATGCATAATTAAATAATTAGAAATAGCTATTTCAAAAATCCGGTTGCTAATCTTTATATCATTGCAAACAGAATTCCTAAACTTAATAATCCCATACATATGCGCAAGCTCCAATGCGGGAACACCATAATTAAATTGAATGCTTTCGCCTAGGATAAGAATCCGGTATATCAAATCATACAACCCGGGATAATTTTCTAAGTTTTTAAATATATCATCCATTAGAGTATTCTTTTCTGTCAAAATAATCTTTATAGCACCTTGTATTCCTGACACGGTCCAGTCCTTATTTAGTCGCTCATCAATATGTTTACAGATCATGGACACTAAAAATGGATATCCGCTAGTATAAGTGTAAATTTCCTCTGAAATTTTATCAATATCCATTCCGGTATGGTGATCTAACTCATACTCCTTAAGCATTGTGCCTATTTCTGCTGAGTTAAATGACATATCTACACGAAAGTCTGCAGCAATATTCCAAGGAGAATTATAGCTACCTTCTATATCCTGTTTCTTATATACACCTTCATTGATCAGCTTTAATTTTACGTTTTTTATATCATGGACACCGGCAAGCACTATGCTGTGAAATGTAAAATCCTTGCCTCTTTTTCTTGCCAAGAATTTATCTCTGAGCATACTGAGAAAATGCAAAAATACACGGTGATTGCTGGCTTTATCCACTTCGTCAATCAGCAATACAACTTTTCTATCTTCACACATTTTAGTTATGTGATCACTGAGTAATTCAAATGTAATGATCCTTTCATCTGACCATAAATCGGCATCTTCTGAATTGATAAAACCCACAGCCTTTTTAATTTGCCGAAGAAAGGTAGGGCAAAATTCAGCTTGGGTAGTAAAACTCTCATCTCCAAGTCCCTCAAAGCTAATGGATGCAACGATGTACTCTTCTTGAAGTCGCTTTTCCAGCAAACTCAAAGTGGTAGTCTTCCCATACTGCCTGGCTTGATTGATTGTGAAATATTGACGATTTTCTATCATTTCCATAATCTGATTTATCTTCTCGGTGGTATCCACCATATAATCTTCAGATGTTACACAAAGCCCTGTAACGTTAAATCTACGCATCCGGTGCCACCTCCTTTCAATATTTGCTTTTGTCAATACTAATTTTTTAGTATTCGGTTCTATTTTTTTCGCACTTCATCAAGGATAAACATTATATTCATTTACACTGTCATGTTCAAACCTCTCCTTTTTGATTCCATAGAGATTTAGTATTCTTCCACATTCAGTGCTGCAATTTTTGCCACTTTCCCCTGGGCGCCTATCCCTATGAGAATAAAATCCTCTTCCTTATAAAGCTGTGCGTATTCTGCAAAATATTTTTTGTCAACAATCTGCTGTAGAGCCTGCTGCGCCAGTTCCTCTAATTCCTCTTCAGTATATTTTCTGTAATCCTTGGCTTTTGCTCGGGCGGTGACTGCCTTGAACTCTATGATGATCGGTCTGTACTTATTCCGAAAGATTTCTTTTGGTATCAAAATAATATCATATCTCCCTAATCCCGATTCCCTGTTGGATTTGATAAAATGTGAATCAAGCAAATAGAGCAAAGCTCCGTTAAGGAAATTGTGGTAGCTGTTTTCTTTTTCGCTAAAGTCATGGAAGCTTGGCACACTAAGAAGAATTTCCGAAAATAGTACTTCAAACTTATCAATTTTTCCTTCAGCTAAACTTTTACAAAGGGTAGCCACTCGCTGCCCGCTGACATCCATAATGCTGTCTATCATATCCCTATACCCGTACAAAACTTCTTTATTGGGCATCTTTAGCTCATAAATGTCCCCGGATAAATATTTGACGGGGCAAAGGTATCCTGTATCCACTAAAAGGGTAAACATGTTTTCGGGCTTATCTAAACTTTGATAGTCAACGCTGGCTACTAAGCTTTCAGCTATGGTTTTGCCATCTATAGTGGAAAGGAGCGATTCTTTAAAATCAGCACCCATTTTCTTAATGTTATCTTTCAAAATGGAATTGGTAGCTGCATTTACCCAATAGGATTTTAAAGATGACTTTCCATTAAAGATAAATTCATCTAAAAATTTCAAAATTGAAGCAGTATTAAATACGTTTTGACTATCGTTAATCCTATAACCATTGTACATTTGATAAAATTCAGCAGTAAGCTGAAGATCATGTTTGGCAAACAGTTCCTTTACTTCCGATTCTGTGAACCCATAGTACTCGTAATACTTTTCGCTTATCAGTCCATATACCACCAGATTATTCATGTCACTAAAACTAAGTTCTTTTCCTATTCGACTGACACCTGTCAGAATACCAAATTTTAAATTTTCGTTGGATTTAAATAATACCCCAAATATATCTTTTACCATAGTACATACTTTAATAAAATCTTCTGTTCCGTATGCTTTATTGATCAGATTGTCGTATTCGTCCACCAACACGATTACATCTTTGCCGGTTTTATCTTTTAAGACCTTAGTAATTTGCTTTAGGCTCATTGCCATAATGGTACCGTCTTCATAGGCCAAATCAATTTTTAGCAATTCATCTATATCATATTTCAATGCTAAATCTTCAACCATGCTTTTAAGGATACTAATAATAGATTTACTGGCATTTGCGGCCTGGAATGCGTTAGCGTCTTTAAAATTCAGGTATAGTACGGGGAATTTGTTGAGGTTTTCTGTAAAGCAAGGCGAGTTTTCTATATACAAGCCCTTAAAAAGCTCCTCTGTATCTTCAGTCATATCAAAAAAATATCTGATCATGGACAAGTTTAAGGATTTTCCAAATCTTCTAGGCCGTGTAAAAAGAATGGCCTTTCTGTCATCATAGGACAAAATATCCTCTATCATCTTTGTCTTATCTACATAACAAGTATCAGCCTCTCTGAGTATTTTAAAATTATCTGTAGAAAAATTGATTTTGTTTTTATCCCCAACAATATTCACAGGTTTAAGTTTATTATTCAAATCTCCCACTCTCCTTTTAAATAGCGAATCATACTCGTATAGCTTATCTTGATTGTCAGATAATTAGCTTTATTATTTGATAATTACTTCATTAAAATTAAAATATGAAAATAATAATTTTTTCAATAAAATAATCTCCAACTATTTTTTAGTGTTGTTTTAAAACTTTTTTAAATTTTAATTTTTTTCACTTTTAACATATCATTTATTTTTAATAGCAATATTAACAATTAAAGAATTATAATCATTTTTTTAATTTTCTCTAACTTTAATCCTATCATAAATCTAAGCTTTGCTCAATTGTTTTAACTTCTATTTTTATGGTTCTAATTTTATGATTTTGTCCCATATGGTTAATAAATCCCCATATTAATACACTTATGAGGATTTTATTTCTTCGCCCATATATTTGGTGTGACCGGTAACCCATATGCCGATGAAAATTGTGCCATAAAGGTTCTACTCAATCACTGCCTTCAGCAAAGGTGCGTTCCTATCCTTTTCTGACAAAATGGGCTCATCCACACCCCAATCTACTCCGATTTCCGGATCACACCACAAGACACTTCTGTCGCTGGCAGCATTGTAATAGTTATCCGCCTTATAGACGAACTCCACATCTTCTGTTAAGGTTAAAAAACCATGACCAAAGCCTCTGGGGATAAAAAACATCTTCTTATTTTCGGCGGAAAGCTCTATAGCCACCCACTTTTTAAAGGTAGGAGAATCTTCTCTGAGATCCACCGCCACATCCAAAACAGCACCTCTCACGCACCTTACAAGCTTAGCCTGAGCGTGTTCTCCCGCCTGGAAGTGAATTCCTCTCAATGTATGTTTCTCCTTTGAAAATGAGTGATTATCTTGTACAAATTCACAGTTGAGTTCCGGTAATTTTATCTTGGAGTAGGTTTCCATAAACCATCCCCTTTGATCCCCAAAAACCTGAGGTTCAATGATATAGACTCCTTTTAGTGCCGTAGCTGTAGCCTTCACTATTTATTACTCTCCTAATTCAGATTTTTTATTGCTTTTATAAGTTTTGTATTTTTATTTTAATAAATTTTACTAAGTTCTTTTTTTCAATCATAACGAATAATTAATCTTTAATATTTATTAAATTCAATAGTTTTAAACTTCAATTTCTACCAAATTCAATTTCTACCCGGTTCTTAGATAAATCATCATGTTTATTTAAAAGTATTAAAATTTCTATAATCCATAATATCAGGGTCAAAAGCTATAACTGTTAAGACTACCCACAATATTAAAGTGTTAACACCTTAAAACATTAATATATATAGTATGGTAAATTCTAAATATTTAATAATATTGGGCTTTTGACCCCCATATCATAATTTATTTAATCAAAATAATTTATGTAAATCAGAATCTAAAACTAATACATTATCTTCCCCTCTATAACCGACTTCAAGTACTGCCCATAAGCACTTTTTCCGTAAGAATCGGCGCTTTTCTGTAGTGCCTCTTTATCGATCCATTGGTTTTTATAAGCGATTTCCTCAATACAGGCAATCTGTAAACCCTGCCTCGTTTGAATGACTCTTACGTATTCACCTGCTTCTGTAAGGCTGTCCACCGTGCCTGTATCCAACCATCCGTAGCCTCTTCCCAAAGTACTTACATCCAACCGATTGTTTTCCAGATAAACCCTATTTAGGTCTGTGATTTCCAGTTCCCCCCGCTTGGAAGGTTTTAAGGATTTTGCAAACTCACAAACTCTATTATCGTAGAAGTAAAGACCCGTTACCGCATAATTGGATCGGGGATTTTCCGGTTTTTCTTCCAGGGACTTTGCCTTTCCCTCACCATCAAACTCCACTACTCCAAACCGCTCAGGATCATTTACATAATACCCGAACACCGTAGCTCTTCCGTTTTTTTCTGCATTAATGATGGCTTTCTTTAAAAGAGGTGTCAGACCGTTCCCATGGAAAATATTATCTCCCAAAATCATAGCGCAACAATCCTCTCCGATAAAATCTTCACCTATAATAAAGGCTTGTGCCAACCCATCAGGGGAAGGTTGCTCCTTATAGCTTAAACGGATGCCATATTTTGAGCCATCTCCCAAAAGATTTTCAAAGTTGGGCAGATCCTGGGGAGTTGAAATGATGAGAATGTCTTGAATCCCCCCCAGCATCAAAGTGGATAATGGATAATAAATCATGGGCTTGTCATAAACCGGTAGCAATTGCTTGGATGTTACCATGGTCAAGGGGTATAATCTAGTTCCGCTGCCCCCTGCTAATATAATTCCTTTCATATATAGCTCCTTTTACCCTTCGTATATTTTATTTGTAAATTTAATGAACAAATAACCTAAACAATATTTAAGTCTTTATTATTAATTTTGATTAGATAAAATGATTTAAAATTAGGTCTAAATTAAAATCTTAACATTTTTAAAAGTAGCAAATTCTGTATTTTATTCTTTAAAACATAGACATAGGAATCTATGCTTGATAAATTAAATTTAAAAATTCATGATATAATAATACCATAGAAAAAGCAAAAGAAAAATAAAATTATCTTTAATTCTTTACTTCTTTATTCATTTATCCTTGAAAAAAATTAAGGATGTAATATAATAATTTTGAAAAGAAAATTAAATGATGATAAGGAATAATATAATCGAAAAAGACATTAATCGTATAAGACTTGATCTTTATGAGGAAACAAAAAATATAACTTCTCAAGTGTGTTAATCATACTCGAAAAAATACAGACAAGATAATTAAAAAATATGGATTAAAATTAATAGAAAAAATGTTACAATACAGATTTAGAAAAATAGCATGATTAAAAGCCATTTTTCACAACTTTATAAGGAGAATCAAATGGAATCTATAGAAGAAATCAAATCAAAGATAGTTCCAATCGCTAAGAAATATCAAATAGAAAAAGTATATCTATTCGGATCATATGCAAGAGGTGATGCACATGATAAGAGTGATATTGATTTAAGAATTGATAAAGGCAATATGAGGGGTCTATTTCAGTTTGCAGGTTTTTTTTCTGAGGTAGAAAATGAAATTGGAAAGAATAGAATTGACATAGTAACCACCAATAGCTTAGATCAAGAATTTTTAAATAATATAATGAAAGATGAAGTGCTGATTTATGAACAAAAATAATAAAGATTTAGAAATTTTAAAAAAAATTATAGATTATTGCAATGACATTGAAGCTGCTATTATTAGATTTGGCGATGATTATAATGTTTTTAAGGATGATAAGATTTACGTTCATGCTTGCACAATGTGCATTCTTCAAGTAGGCGAGTTGTGTAAACACTTATCTGATGATTTTAGGCAAATAAATACTGAAATTCCATGGGGAAGTATTAAAGCTATGAGAAATATATTTGCACATAATTATGGCAAATTAGACTTAGAGGATGCATGGGATACTGTAAAGTACGATATTCCCATATTAAAAGAGTTTTGCCTAAAAAAACTTTCCTAATGGGCTGAATATTAATACAGTAATTGTTTGTATATTTTTTTAATTATTGATTTAAATGTAAATTCTTAGAAATTTTATCAAACTTGCTCAGAACCCCTAATTTAAAACTAAATAGCACTTAATTATTGATTTATTTCTTCCAAATACCTAGTTAATGCCTCTTTCCAATGTGGAAGCCTTTGAAACCCGGCTTGATCCAAACAAGTTTTACTCAGCCTAGAGTTATGAGGTCTTTTGGCTTTTGTAGGGTATTGGGATGTGTCAATAGGGTTTACAATAATTTTTTCAACTGCGGCACTTACATGCTTATCTTGATTTTTAGTATTGCTCTGCTCTTCCGCTAACTCTGATTTTTGATCTTTTTCAATTTTCCATTTCTTGTCTTGTTCAATATTCGAATTTAGTTCTCCAGCAATCCTGAAAATTTCTTCTGCAAATTCAGCCCAAGAGCAATACCCTTCATTGGTGGCGTGATATATTCCGTAGTTTTCAGTCTCTATCATATCACATAACAGCACCGCCAAATCAGCCGTATAAGTTGGGCTACCGATCTGATCCGAAACCACATTGATTGTTTTGGGGGAAATCATATAATTTGATTTTTTGTTTTCATTCTCCATTTTTGAGTATTCAAAAGTTGAACTAGCTACTTCATTCCCTTCGTTAGCGGATTCTGAAGTAGAATTTCCTTCTGCATTTCCTCTTTTTTTGGATTCAGTAATCGTGCTTCCTTCCGCATTCTGACTCGGCTGCCCTGCCAACTTCAACATGGTCTTTACAAAGTTATTCCCATTGATGCCGAAAACCCAAGAAATCCTTACGATAAATATTTCTTCTAATACTTGCTGCAGTGCAATTTCTCCTGCCAGCTTGGATTTTCCATAAACATTTTGGGGATTGGGTTCATCATTTGTATCATAAGGCTCTGTGCCTTCTCCGGAAAACACGTAGTCCGTGCTGATATACAGAAGCTTTGCCCCTACTTCTTTGCAAGCCAATGCGATATTTTTAGTACCTGTCTCATTTACCAAATAGCAAAGCTCCGGTTCATCCTCTGCTTTATCCACTGCTGTATATGCACTACAATGAATAACGGCATCAGGTGTGTAATTCATAATAAACGACTTTGTCCCTTCTAAGTCCGTTATATCAAAGTCCTCAATATCCACGCCCATAAATTGGTGATTATTTCTGTGAGATAACTCTCTGCATACGTCGTGGCCTAACTGACCTTTTACGCCTGTAACCAAAATTTTCATTTTAAATAAATCTCCATTATTTCTGATTTTACCATTTCAATGCTGTAAGCTTCTGCCTTGATTTGATTGTTGGCTCCCATTTGAGCACACAGCTCAGGATTAGCCATAAGCTTTTTTACCAGAGAAGCAAAATCTTTTGCATTGTCATATTCATAGAGGTAACCGTTTTCCCCTTGCTTTATCAAATCTTTATGACCCTTTACGTTTGAGGCAACCACAGGTAGTCCTGCCGCCATGGCTTCCATAATGTTGAAAGGAAGCCCTTCACTGCGACTAGAGGAAACACATACGTCAGCTACTTTGTAGTAATCCTCCGGATTTTCCACTTGCCCTGGGAAGATAACTCTCTTCTTAACCTTCCTTCTATCGTTTATTACCTTTATACTATCATTCTTTTCTTTCTCTTGGATTTGAGCCATTTGAAAGAAATATTCAGCCCGAGCCATGTCTCGGCAGGTATCTAAAAGGGCACCTTCTCCTGCCAAAACAAGTTTCACCTCAGAGGGTAAATACTTCATAGCTCTTATGAGCATGCTTTGGTTCTTTCTATTGGAAAATTCTGCGGCATAAATCATCACAAAATCTTCCTGTTTCAGACCTAGTTTTTCTCTCGCAGCTTTTTTCTCTGATTTTTCAGTATTTGCCGCTTCTTCTATTGCCGAAATGTTTTCCTTTTTATTTTTATAGCCCATATCCTTTGAGCCAATAAGATTAGTATCTTGATTTTTCTTTCCTATGTCTTCGGATCTGACAGAATCTCCAGTTTGATTTCCACTGCCTATATCCTCTGAGTCAATGAGATTGCCAAGTGTATTATCTTTCGCCATGTTTTCTGAGTCAATGATGTTGTTTTCGCCCTTTACAGCATTAGCAAACCGCCCATAATCAATGCCCATTCCGGGAATGTTATAAAGCTTGTCCTTATATAATCGGTTTGCCTTTGCAATCTCATAGTCCTCTTCATTCATGGTGACCACCACGCTGGTCACTTTAGAATTGATCCTTTCCGCCATGAGCATAGCCCACCTCTTGCTCCCGGAAGACTTTTCATCAAACAAATAACCGTGAACCACATTGATAACCTGAGGCTTCAAATCCTCATTCCTTCGGCCTTCCTTCCACTCATATTTATTCAGCATTTTTCCGTATTTTAGCACTCCGCTTCGGACAATGGCTCTTCGGGTAACATAAGCTGCCAGAGTGGTATGAAGGATAATTTTGTCATACTTCTCATTCCGAATAACATTGGCTAACTCCTTAATGGCTCTAAAATTCTCCAAAGAAGTAATCTTTTTCGCGAAAGGAATCCCAAATATCTTATATTTAGACAAAGGCTGACCTATCATAACCTTTTGCTCTATGTAGTCTGACATTTGATTAACTTCTATGTAATTTCCTTTCCCTCCTATGTGAACCTCGTGCCCCAGCAGCATCAGCTCTTTGATGTAAGGAGTGTGGAAGTTGATTAAGTGTCCAAAGGTTGAAGCGACGTAAAGGATCTTCATTCTGAAACCTCGCTAACTAAAAATTAGTTTATTTTTTCAAAATGATACCAGGTGAAAAGCCTAATAAATATTGGAAATTTACGTCGTTTTATTAATAACTTAACACATTATATAATAATCTTTTTCATGATTTATAACTTTTGACACTGGTATCTTAAAATTTTTCTTGAATTAAATATTTTAAGGTGTATAATATTCATTAAGGAGCTACCGGTAAACGGTTAGCCCACAAATTTTATAAGTTAAAAATAACCGCTAAGCTTGTGGGTCTCGGCGGTTATTTCTTTTTTGTGATTTTATATGTAACATCAATAATCACGAAGATCAAACCTGTAAAGGTCAGAAGTTCCATCCATGATATTGTCATATGCCTCACCCCCTCTTTCGAGGGCAGTCCCGCCTACCGTGTCTCTAGTAGCTCCGTGTACCATCGTTCTTTTAGCTTGCTAAAAAGAATGTGATGTTTTATTTTATCACAATTGGTCAATGTCTTCCAGTATGAAATTTCACCAAGATGAGAAATTTCCAATCCCAAATTTCACAGAGCTAACGTAAAGTGCTTATGCCTATAACCTTACTGTATCCTTTAATAGAGAAAGTGAATTTTATTTTCTTCTAGTTTTAGAATAATATTCCAAAACCTGCAAATACTACTTATGAAGAAAGGAGTGAGGCTTATGTTTAAACACGAAAAACAACTTTTTCACCCTGTGGAAGTTGAAAAAGCTAACCCTCAGTATGCTGTATTAATGCAAGAACAACTTGGCGGTGGAAACGGTGAGCTAAAAGCAGCTATGCAATACATGTCACAAAGCTTCCGAATCAAGGATCCTGCCATTAAAGACTTGTTTATGGACATTGCTGCAGAAGAGCTGAGTCACATGGAAATGGTCGCTCAAACCATCAATCTATTAAACGGGCATGACGTTGACTATAGTGCAGTGGGTGCCGGAGAGATTCAATCCCATGTAATTTTAGGGCTAAATCCCGGCTTAATCAATTCATCAGGGTATTCATGGACAGGAGACTATGTCACGGTAACCGGGGACTTGTGTGCAGACCTGCTTTCCAATATCGCTTCAGAGCAGAGGGCAAAGGTGGTTTATGAATATTTATACCGCCAAATTAACGATAAAAAGGTAAAGAAAACCATTGATTTCCTTTTAAATCGAGAAGAAGCACACAACGCCATGTTCAGGGAAGCCTTCAATAGAGTACAGGACAGCGGTTCCAATCAGAATTTCGGTGTCACAAACGATTCCAGAATCTACTTCGATTTGTCCGGTCCATCACCGAGTAACAAATTCGGTGATACGAAGGCCGAACCGGTAAGTTTCAATAATCCCAATCCTTCTTAATTCCTGAAAAAAGTCTGTTTTAGTTTAAAGCAGACTTTTTGATTTTTTAAGAACATAGTATTCCACCTGACGTGACGGAGAATTTACAACCCAAATAAATCAGTATGGGTTCCTGTCGCGAGAAGATAGAGGATCATATCCTTTTCCCGTTTCTCATAAATGAGTAACCAGTCACCGGAACCGCCAATGTGGCACTCACGGAAACACTTCATATTACCCTTCAGCTGATGGTCCTTCCAGTTTGAGGGCAAGGGAATATCCTGTGCTAACTGGTTGATAGCCCAATCAAGCAAATCCATGTCAAGCCCTTGTTTTTTAGCGAGTTTGCGTGTCCTTTTGTATTTAGTGGACGGGAAAATAGAATACACATAATCCTCACTCATTAACTTCCTCCGCATCTAATACCGCCCGAAGCTCCGCCGCGCTTTTATAAGTCTTTGCACCATTGGCAACGGCAGTATGGGCCTCTTCAGATGCCAATAGAAGTTCTGCTTCAAAGTCTGAGGTATAGCCGTTTTCTGTTAGTTGTATGGAGGACAACTCAAAGGGAATTTTGCGTTTAAGACATATTTGATTGAGCGTGAGATTAAAAACATCGCTAAAAGATAAGCCAATCGCAGCGAGTATCGGCTCGGCTTTTGCTTTAATTTCGGGATTAACCCTAATGTGCATCCCACTTGAACGTGTATCAGACATAACAATCACCTCTGTTTATAGTATACACAAAACATCCGCAAATGTCAAAAATTTGTAGAGTTTTATTTATTTTTTTGAGTCGAAATTTTATTATGTTTTTATTATGATTAACATTTATAAAAGTTTTTTTCTACTTTGGACTGATATTACATAAAATAATATGAGAATATTATTTCTTCGCCCATATATTTGGGTGTGAACGGTAATGGTTTTTCAGTATTTTTAAGATCAATTTCTTTTCCATCTTGACGAGGTGCACCGTTAACCATCGGCAGCGTATTCTCCCATATCTTCCCATAGCTTATACCTTTGCATAGCCACATACCTTTGCATAGCCCTCTTGCGTTCTTTAGCCATTTTATGCTATAATTTGACCATGATAAAAGAAAATCAAACACTGCTGAACAACATAAATATTTTGTCCGACGGCATCCTGCTGTTTGTAGCCATGGTCATCGCTTATGGCATACGTTTCGGTGTGATGGAAGATGGACTACCTCATATAGGACTTATGGCTTATTTGCAGATGTCCATTTTTGTCATACCTGCATTTCTACTGATTTATGGAGCTATAGGGCTTTTTTCTTCCTTCAGGAACAAAAGTTTTTTGACGGAATTTTCTCTTATATTAAAAGGAAACTTAATTGGTACCCTTTTACTATTTGCTATGCTTTTTACATTTAAATGGATCGATATTTCGAGATGGGTGTTGGTTTTGTTCTTTTTGGCAAATACCGGATTAATTACAGCAAAGCGATTTGCTTTAAGAAAAACTTTGAAGGTATATCGTGAAAAGGGTCACAATATCAAGCACGTGATTCTCGTCGGCAGTGGTTCTTCCGCTTTGGAATATGCCACAGCTGTTTCTGCGGACAAGTCCCTGGGGTACAGCATCTCCGGTTATGTGGTTTCATCGGGTGGTGTAGCCATCCAATCCCACGAACAAACTTTCCCTTGCTTAGGGGCAATGGAGCAACTGGCGGAAATCTTAAAAGGCAAAGGCGCAGATGAAGTAGTAGCCGCATTGGATGCAGAGGAATATTCTCTGTTGCCAAAAATTATCGAGCTTTGCGAAAAAAATGGCATTAAACTCTCCGTTATTCCCTTTTACTTCCAATACATGCCTGCCAAACCCTATATGGATGAAATAAACGGTATCCCCTTGATCAATATCCGCCGCATTCCCTTGGACAATTTTGTCAATGCTCTCTGCAAGCGCAGCATGGATTTAGTGGGGGCTCTCCTTCTGATTTTACTGACATCCACCATTATG
>CAYWVS010000023.1:0-41254 GCA_964461765.1 uncultured Anaerovorax sp. | reverse complement strand
AGGTGGTCCCGACGGGGGAGACGGAGGTCGGGGAGGCGATGTGATTTTCATGGCTGACAGCAACCTGAGAACTTTGATGGACTTTCGGTACAAGCGTAAGTACAAGGCGGAAAACGGCGAAAATGGCATGAAAAAAAAGAAATTTGGCAAAAATGGTGAACCCCTTGTCATCAAGGTTCCACCGGGAACCATGGTCATAGACGAAGCCACAGGGCTTTTGATGAAGGATCTGGTACATGACGGAGATTCCTTTGTGGCCGCCAAGGGAGGAAAAGGAGGCAAAGGTAACGTAAACTTCAAAAATTCTGTTAGACAAGCTCCTAACTTTGCGGAAGCCGGAGGCTTTGCCCAATCTAGAGATGTTATTTTGGAGTTAAAGCTCATTGCAGATGTTGGTTTGATAGGATTTCCAAATGTTGGCAAATCTACCTTACTTTCCATCGCTACCAGTGCCAACCCCAAGATTGGAAATTACCATTTTACAACCATTACACCTAATTTGGGGGTGGTGGAGCTTTTCGATACAGGGTTTGTTATGGCAGATATTCCTGGCCTCATTGAAGGAGCCCATGAGGGAGCCGGATTAGGCTTGGACTTTCTCAAACATATCGAGCGAACAAAACTGCTGATACACGTGGTGGATGTTTCAGGATCAGAGGGGCGAAATCCCATTGAAGATTTTGATAAGATCAACAAGGAACTATCTTCCTATGGTGAAAAAATGCTAAAAAAGCCCCAGATAGTAGCCGCAAATAAAATGGATCTCATTCAAGAGGATGACCAGGGATATCAAGAGTTTTGCACTTATGTAAAAGAAAAGGGATACGAGGTATTTCCCATCTCAGCGCCCATAAACATGGGTGTAAAAGAACTTATGACCGCCGCATTAAAGGAACTGAACCGTCTGGCAGAGGAACCTCAGGAAGAGGAGGCCTACGAGCTCTTTGATTTTGAAAAGGAAAGTGAAGATCCTGATTATCGAGAGATCTTTATAGAAAAGGATGGAGAGGTATTCGTCTTAACTGGAAAGCAGTTGGAAAAAATATTTAATTCCACAAACTTCAACGATATGGGTTCATTAAGATATTTATATAAGCATATCGAAAAGAAAGGGATCTTTGAAGAGTTGAAGGATATGGGATTAGAGGAAGGTGATACCATCCGTATTTTCCATTATGAATTTGAGTATATCGATGAATAACCGATAAAGTATAGAATAATTAATCCCTCTTTGTAATATGATTTATATAGTGAAAAAAAGGAGGGATTTTTATGGTGGGAAGAGCAAGTGGAAGAAGGCAGAGAGCCTATAGACAGACCAACAGCTGGAACGGTATTTTTATAAAGCAATTGATTGTTTGCATTATCATCGTCCTATGTATCATTATGATTAAAAAGATGGACATTGCCATTGTTAATCAACAACTTGACAATTTAGAGGCTTATTTGACCATGGATATTACAAAATCAGACCTACAGGTCATGGCTTCTACAGGAATAGAAAAAATTAAAAGCGTTCCCGCCTCCATTACCACTGCCATAAAAGCCGGCGATAATAAGATGGCTTTTTCTCCTCCTATCGATCAGGTGATTGATGATAAGTCAAAGGAAATTATGGTGTATTCCATAGGAGGTGGCACAGTATCCCAGGTGGATGAGAACGAAAAGATAGGGAAGTATATCAAAATCGTCCACGAAAATGGCATGGAATCCATCTATGGATCTTTAAGTTCTGTAATGGTAGAAGACTTGAATAAAGTGAAGAAGGGGCAAATCATCGGTACCTTTGAGAATAAGGACAACAATGCCTTGTATTTTGCTCTCTTAAAGGATGGAAATACCGTAAATCCCGACGAGTACATCACTTTCTAATTTATGTTAAAGTTTACTTTATTTAAGTTAACCGTTGAAGTACATCCATCTTTTTTTCTTCTCATGGGGCTGGGGATTTATCTGGGAAGTGGAATTTTTGTGGCATTTTCCGCATTATTTTCCTTTTGCCATGAATTGGTCCACGGTGGGGTAGCAAAGCTTTTAGGATACCATCCGGAAAAGATATCCTTTGGATTGTTTGGGGGCGTTCTTCATCTAAGAAATGGCTTTATTAACCCTATAGATGAATTAGCCATCCACTTATCCGGACCCTTTTTTAACCTTATTATGGCCTCTTTTTTCTATATGATTTTGCAGTATAAACATTTCTTTGCTAATAAATTTGGATTGGTAGATATAGATTTTTTGGAAACCTTTATTACGCCTTTAATGTTGGCTAATTTGGTCATATGTTTCTTTAATATTTTACCCTTCTATCCACTAGATGGAGGAAAAGTCATCTTGGTTTATTTGGCATTTTTTTTGGGTTATGGGGTAGCTGAGAAGATTTCTAATTTTTTTTCTCTGATTTTTTCGATTTTTCTTTTCTTTTTGGGTGTTTACTTGGTACAATATAATCCTATGAATTCCATTATTTGTGCTTTAGCCATCAACCTTTTTATGGTCTCCAGACAGACCCATTCCTTTCTCTTTTTTAAAGTATCCAGAGAAATGGAAAAGGATCGGCGGGGCAGTGGAACCAAAAATAGGAAGGGAACCTCTTGGAAAGGAAGGCAGCGGGCCGAAAGGAGCCAAATGGTGGTTTACACCGAGGATCAACGGGCTATGAAGGTTATTGAGTCCTATAGGCCTTGGGATAACAATGTATTTACCATTATCAGTGATTCGGGAGTTTACAGGGGGCAACTGACTGAGGATGAACTTCTGGAGGGTATTTATCATTGTGGAATTTATGCAGATTTTAATAGTCTTTTGACTTTTAAAAGAGAAAAAACCTAAAAATTTATAATCAGCATAATTTTAAAAATTTATAATTGATATTTTAAATTTTTTAAAACAGTAGAATCTATTTGTTTTATTAAAGTGAGCATAAAATTTTTAAAACAAATTATTAAAGAATAGGAGTAATCTTTAATGGATAAAAATTATAATCAAAGCTTATACGCTGACAGTGGGAAAAATACCGTCTTAAAGTTGGATAAGCTTTTAATGAAGGTGGAAAAACCGGCTCGATACATGGGCGGCGAGTTCAACATGTTGAAAAAGGAACCTCAAGAGGTTAGCACCAGATTTTGCTTTGCCTTTCCTGATACTTATGAAATCGGCATGTCTTATATGGGGCTCCAAATCATCTATAAGATATTAAATGATCAAGAGCACGTCTTCTGTGAGCGAACCTTTGCACCGGCTCCGGACATGGAAGAGCATATGAGGGCAGAACAGATGCCTCTCTTTACTTTGGAGACTAAAACTCCTGTTGATGAAATGGATATTTTAGGATTTACTTTGCAATACGAGATGTCCTTCACCAATATCATCAATATGATGAACTTAGGAAATATTCCTCCCTTGAGAAAGGACAGGGGCGAAGAGATGCCCTTTGTGGTGGCAGGAGGCCCCGGAGCATTTAATCCCGAACCTTTGGCAGAAATCATAGATTTTTTTATTTTAGGCGACGGAGAGGAAATTATATTAGAAGTTTGCAGGCTGCATAAGGAATGGAAGGAAACAAAGGAAGAAAAAGTCGAATTATTAAAAAGAATTTCAAGGCTAAAGGGAATCTACGTTCCCGGTTTTTATGAGCCTGTTTATCAGGAATCCGGCATTCTGGAAAAGATGGACAAGGTGTGGTCTGATGCTCCTGACACGGCGGAAAAGGCTTTTGTACAGGACTTAAATCAGGTTGATTTTCCGGAAAAAACCATAGTACCCCTAATTGAAACCGTTCATGACAGAGCGGTGGTAGAGATTTTCAGAGGTTGCACCAGAGGCTGCAGATTTTGCCAAGCAGGAATGGTTTATAGACCTGTAAGAGAAAGGGAAAAAGACCATCTTTTAGAATTGGCTAAGAATCAGATTCAAAACTCCGGTCATGAGGAGCTTTCCCTCCTTTCTTTATCCACCAGCGATTATTCACAAATTGAAGATTTAGTAACTGATTTGATGAAAAATTGCAAGGAGCAAAACGTTTCACTATCTTTGCCATCACTGAGATTGGACTCCTTTTCTTTTTCGGTTTTAAATGAAATACAAAAATATAAGAAATCCGGACTTACCTTTGCTCCGGAGGCGGGAACTCAGCGGCTGAGAAACGTAATTAACAAGTCCATTACAGAAGAACATATCTTTGAAGCGGTGGAAAAGGCCATAGGCTTGGGCTGGACCAACGTGAAGCTGTATTTTATGATCGGTCTTCCCACGGAAACGGAGGAAGATTTGGAGGGAATTGTACAGATTGCAAAGAAAATCATGGAGATTCGAAGAAATGCTTCTCAAAGGGGATCCCGCTTTCAGCTTTCCGTCAGTGTATCCAACTTTGTTCCCAAGGCACACACGCCATTTCAATGGTTTCCACAAAATACCAGAGAAGAGTTTCATAAAAAACATGATTATTTGCGACAAGGTCTAAAAGGAATTAAAGGCGTATCCTATAACTATCATGACAGCGAAACCAGCTTTGTGGAGGCCATATTTGCCAAGGGGGATAGAAGATTGACCCCTGTGCTTTTAAAAGCTGTGGAATTAGGATGCAAGTTTGACGGATGGTCGGAACATTTTCGTTATGATCAATGGATGAAAGCCTTTGAAGAAACTGGAATAGACCCCTGGAAGTACGCTCATAGATCCAGAGATTTTGAAGAAACTCTGCCTTGGGATCATATAGATACGGGAGTAACCAAGGAATTTCTCTTTTCAGAGTGGCAAAGAGCATGTGAAGCGGCTCAAACACCGGACTGCAGGCTTGGCTGTGTTGGCTGTGGTGTGAATCGCAAGGTGACATGTACTATGGGAGGTAACAAATGAGATATTATTTAAAATTTAAAAAGTATGGTTCCTTAATTTATACATCCCATTTGGATATTTTGAGACTGTTTAAACGGGTTTTCAAGAGAGCTGGCATTTCTCCCGAGTATTCTCAAGGTTTTAATCCCCATCCCAAAATGGGATTTGCTCAGCCATTGTCCTTAGGTTACTCAGGGACAGCGGAATACTTAGAGTTTCAGACCAAAGAGACTTTTGACACTGAAGAAATATTGAAGAAATTATCACCCCTAATGCCTGAAGGGATAGAATTGCTGGAATGTAAGGAAATGAACATAGAGGGTAAAACCATGGCGGCATTAACGGAAAAGGCGGAATATGAGATTTGTGTTCCTGCTGTTTTTTGGACAAAAGGGGAAAATCAATCGGATATTGAAAAAATAATTGAATCCTTCCTGGCACAACAATCCATCAAGGTATTAAAGTTTCAAAAGAAAACGGGAAAGGAAACCGAGGCGGAAATCCGTCCCATGATTTTTGGACTTAAAGGGAAGGTGTTAGGTTGTGAAAATGAAATATTTAATGAAATCAATGATTTAATGAATTTACACTACAATAAATATATTATGTTAACCTGCTTGTTAGCAGCGGGTAGCGATCAGAATTTAAGCCCGGAATTGCTCATTAGTGCTTTTTGTAAATTTACAGGCATCGAATGTGAAAGACATGAAATAAAAGTGATTAGAAGGAAAATTTATTTGCGATAAAATATAAAATAAATGATTTAAGAGGCAAACATAATAAAAATATAATATATGATTTGAGCAATAATAGCATTAAAGGTAACATTCATAAAATAAAATAAAATAAAATATAAAATTATGGAAAAACACTTGACTTTTTAATATAAGGATTGTAAAATTTTGCCAATGACCTACAAGATTTAAATTCCAAACTAAACTCTCATCCTATGAATGACAATGAAAAAATATGAAAAGAATTCATTTAAATTTATAGGAGGAATTTAGAGTGAAAAATTTACTAGAAAATCTAAACAATATGGACACTAAAAATAAGGCCAAAGTAATAGCAGGAGGAATTGTTCTGCTCATTGCTTTGGTTTTCTTTGTATTCAGAAATGAAAGCGGTGAAAGCATTTCCCTATTTGGTGAAAAGGGTAATGAGCTAAGTCTAACGGATTCCCTCAATTTGAAAAATGGAGATGCTTCAACTTTAAACAATTCAGTTAATCTTGAAAATTTGGAGGGTTCCATAAATGAGTCTCCCGAAAAACAGCAGCCAGTCACCATTTTTTTAGATGTAGCAGGAGCTGTATTAAGACCGGGGATAGTTACGTTGCCTGAAGGAAGCAGAGTCTTTGAAGCTATTGAAGGTGCAGGTGGAGCTTCACCTCAAGCGGATCTCACCTATATTAATTTGGCGGAAAAGGTTCAGGATGGAGATAAAATCTATATACCTAATTTGGAAGAAACGGCTAAAAACCAAGAATTAAATATCATTGGCAACTCTCAAAACTCCAGTTCATCAAAAACTTTATATTCTGGGGCATCAGTCAACCCGTCCAATTCTACGGGGATTATAAGGCAAGTTTTTAACTCTTCAAACCTAATCAATATTAATACGGCATCTTCAGAAGAATTGCAAACCCTTACAGGCGTAGGTCCAAGCACAGCGGAAAAAATCATAAAATACCGCCAAACCTCCGGACCATTTGAAAATATTCAAGATATTAAAAACGTCAGCGGTATAGGTGAAAAAACTTTTCAAAAATTTATGGATAAAATTTGTACATATTGACAATACTACACTTGAGGTGAGTTATATGTATAGTCAAAATATGTTTGGTAAAAGAAAAAATCCATACAAAAAACCTACCATTATAGTTTTGCTATTGGTAGGTATTTTAGGTTTTGGTTTTTGGATTAGTCAGGGAAACATTGACATTAATGAAGAAAAAAGTATGGTAACAGGAGCAGATAAATCTGTTAATTCAGATGGAAAAGGTGAAATTAAAAAAACTGTGGAAGAAAATCGCATTACTGATACTTTAATTCAAGATTATTATTCAAATGTTTCAGACTTAAATGAAATAAATAAAAACGGATTGAGTACTAATGATGCTTTAAATATAAGTTCTGGTGCCGTAGAAGATTCAATGGTTCAGGAAGCATCTAAAGCATATTACCTTGTAAAAGAAATAGATGGATTCATTAAGATTTATTATTATTCTCCCACAGGTGAAGAAAAGCTTATAAGGATTACGGATATTCCTTATGAATTATTATCAACAGATGATCAAAGACTATTCTCCAAGGGGGTTATGAAGTATTCCATCGACGAATTAAATGAGCTATTACAAGATTTTGAAAGCTAAAAGGAGGGCATCATGAAATTCAAAATTTTAAAATCAACAATATATTTAGGATTAATCATTTCCACTGCTTTTTTTATGATGGGCGGAAGTATCTTACCTCAAACAGATGAAGCTCCATATAAAACTGCAAAATTGGAAGAACACCAAGAGACCATTCAAATTCTACCGGAACGTCTTATTATGCCCGGAGGAAATTCTGTGGGTGTAAAGATGAATGTTAAGGGTGTATTGGTAGTAGGTTTAGAAGAAATTGAAGGGAAGAATGGAGTAAAAATCAATCCTGGTTTAAAAGCAGGTTTGCAAATCGGCGATAGTATTTTAGAGGTTAACGAAGTACCTGTTCAAAATGCAGCGGAAGTAACTCAAGAAATTAATAAAATAAATGAAAATTCAGAAAAAGTCCTATTGAAAGTTAAAAGAAAGAATGATATAATATCGGTAAACATAATTCCTATTATGTCAATTAAGGATCAAAAGTACAAAATTGGTGTATGGGTAAAAGACAAAACTGCGGGTATTGGTACCTTAACGTATTTTGATCCTCAAAATAATGCATTCGGAGCATTAGGGCATGCAATTACCAATCCCGAGACAGGAACAGTTTTGCCTGTTGCCGAGGGAGAATTACTTAAAGCGAAAGTTCAATCTGTTAAACAGGGTAAGGCAGGAATGCCGGGTGAAATTAAAGGGATATTTTATGAGGCGGACGAGCCCATTGGAAAATTAAACAAAAATACAGTTTTTGGAATCTTTGGGACTACTTCTTATGAAATGACAAATCCTTATTTTAATAAGCCGATACCCATAGCAGGACAACAGGAGATTGAAAGAGGGTCTGCCTACATCTTAACTACATTGGATGGAAATAAAATAGAAAAATTCGACATACTAATTGAGAAAATTAATTATCAGACAAAAGCCGACACAAAAGGATTGGTGATCAAAGTTGTTGATCCACGTCTTTTGGAAAAAAGTGGCGGTATCGTTCAAGGGATGAGCGGAAGTCCCATTATTCAAAATAACAAGCTAATAGGAGCTGTAACTCACGTTTTTGTAAATGATCCACAGAAGGGTTATGGAGTATTTATAGAGTGGATGTTAAATGAGAGTGATGTCGATTGATGTCGACAACCGTTGGAATATAAGGATTTATGTTGTTATTTTTTCCTTGCAAAAAAAATAAAGTACTATATGATAGAGATAATAAGTTAAACAGAGTTAATTTGTAATGAATTGTTACAAAAGAGAAGTACTTAAGATATTTAAGGGGGAAAAAATGATGAATAATATGATTAAAGTAGGTATTGCTGACGACAATAAAGAATTTTGTGAAATTTTAAAAGATTTCTTTTCGACTCAAGATAATATTAATGTCGTTTTTACAGAATATGATGGATTTAAAGCAATAGATGCAGTATGCAGTGAGAAACCGGACGTTTTAATTTTGGATGTCATCATGCCCCATTTAGATGGGTTGGGAGTTTTAGAAAAAATCCAAACTATGGAGATTGGTACCATGCCAAAGGTAATTATGTTATCGGCTGTAGGTCAAGAATCAATTACTCAAAAAACCATCAATCTTGGCGCAGAATACTATATATTAAAACCATTTGATTTAAATACATTGGTAAAGAGAATTTATCAAGTAACTGGATACAATCAAATTACTAAATCAAATAAAATTAGTGCTATGCATACAATTATTGACGAAGGATTTAAAAGTAACAATTTGGAATTAGAGATCACATCTATTATTCATGAAGTAGGAGTACCTGCACACATAAAAGGATATCAATATTTGCGCAATGCCATCACAATGGTCGTAGAAGATATGGATCTGCTCAGTGCAGTAACAAAAGAGCTTTATCCGGCAATTGCCAAAATTAATAATACAACCCCAAGTAGAGTAGAGAGAGCCATCAGACATGCAATAGAGGTTGCTTGGAATAGAGGAAAAATAGAAACCATAGATAATTTGTTCGGATATACGGTTCATAACGATAAGGGCAAACCAACCAATAGTGAATTTATCGCAATTATAGCAGATAAATTAAGATTAGAAAGAAAGGTTAGCTAAAGTACTTATTAATTCATTAAGGCAATTATAAATAAATTTTTATTATAGAAATATCTTCAAAGACCATATAAACCCAATATAAAACACCGTACCTTGCAAAGAGTCTCCTTAAGGTGACATAAGGGAATAGGAATCTGGGATCCTTTTTCCAATAAATCTCGAATTTTTTAAATATAAAATGCACAAATTCGTGGAGAAAAACCTTTTGCTAATATTAAAAATCCGTTGCATTTTCTATCACTTTCATCTATTATAGATATTATAAAACATGATTTTTCAATAGCATTGGAATATAGGAGAAAAGGAATGGTTACAACGGAAGAAATCGATAGAATTAATGTATTAGCTAGGAAGTCAAAATCAGTCGGATTAACAGAAGCGGAAAAAGCAGAACAACATGAATTGCGACAGAAATATGTACAAAGCTTTAAAACTAATTTAAAAAGCCATTTAGATAACATTAGATTTATAGATGATTTAGAAGAAAAAAAGGATTCTAATTAATTATAGAACGGACCCCCCTAAGTATAATTCTGTCGAAAAATTAAATACAAAATATTCATCATAACAGCGAGAAAATACAAATTTTTCGCTGTTTTTTTATTATAATAAACCCTATGATTAGGGTTTTGAGAATATATTAAAACAAAAATTAGGTATCTTAAAGATTAGTACCAACCAAACCCTTAAAAGTTTATAGAAAAGAGGGACAGGCTATGAAAAAATATTATAAATTTTTAATGATCCCATCAATCATCGTAATTATAATCGGTATCTTTTCCGGTTTTGACACTACTTCCGAAGAAAAAATTATGGAAAATCTCATCAGAGAAAGAACTGCAATCATACAAGATGCTTATTATGGTAAAATTGATACAGGAAAAGCTATAGAGCGATTAAATGAAATTGAAACATATCCTTTATACAATAAGGATGTTTACAATGTAAAAAAGATCAATGAAGGAAATGTTGATATGGTAAGGAGTATGAAGCTTAATGGGATTAAGGAAAATACAAAAATGTATAATTATTTATCTTATACAGTAAATATCCAGTGGATCATGCGAGGGTTAAATGGGGATTACAGCACTATGGGAACTTATACGGTGGTACTGAAACAGGTTGACTATAATTTTAAACTTTCGGAATTTTTGTTACATAATTAGCAAGGCTAAAATGTCCCGTAATTACAAAATTAATTTCGTTAAATTTTAATACAAATTTCTAAGTTTAAAACATAGAAATGACGGTATATCAAAAAATAATTGTTTATTTTTGAAAAATACTTGGTATAATATACTAAGTATTGAAATTAGCTTTACACAAGGAGAATATAAATGCGACAAGTTTATTTAGATTACTCTGCCACTACACCGGTTAAGGAAGCCGTTTTTCATGAGATGGCACCTTTTTTTACTGAACGGTTTGGGAATCCCTCCAGCCTTTATCAGTTAGGCTCCGGTGTAAAGTCGGAGTTAGATACAGCAAGGAAAAGAGTAGCAGATCTGATCGGAGCCGATCCCACGGAAATATTTTTTACTTCCAGTGGTACCGAAGCCGATAATTGGGCTGTAATCAGTACAGCCAGAGGAAAAAAAGAAAAGGGAAAACATATTATCACCTCAAAGATTGAGCACCATGCAATTTTACATTCCTGTCAGGCTCTTGAAAAAGAAGGTTTTGAGGTAACTTACTTAGATGTAGATAAAAATGGATTTGTTTCTGTGGAAGAAGTCAAAAAGGCTATTAGACCGGATACTACCATTATCAGCATCATGTTTGCCAACAATGAAATTGGAACCATACAGCCCATTGGAGAAATTGCCGCTTTGGCAAAGGAGCATAACATCGTATTTCATACAGATGCAGTTCAAGCCTTGGGCAATGTTCCCATTGATGTAAAAGCATTAAAGGTGGATATGATGTCTATATCTGCGCACAAGATTTATGGACCAAAGGGCGTGGGTGCTTTATACGTTCGAAAAGGGATATTGATTCCAAACTTTATGAATGGTGGCGGTCAGGAAAACAAAAGGAGAGCGGGAACAGAAAATACTCCGGGTATTGTAGGTTTTGGAAAAGCAGCTGAGCTTGCACTGAATAACCTTCAAAAACATATCGAAGAAATAACAAAATTGAGAAATTACTTTATAGATGAAGTTTTTAAAAAGCTTCCCGATGTACATTTAAACGGTGACAGAGAAAGACGTTTGCCGGGTAATGCCAATTTAACCTTTGAATATATAGAAGGGGAGGCAATGTTGCTATACTTGGATATGCATGGTATTTCGGTTTCCACAGGATCCGCATGTTCCTCAGCCTCTTTGGTACCTTCTCACGTATTAGACTCCATTGGTGTTCCCGTTGAAAAGATACATGGTTCTTTGAGATTTACAGTAGGTGATTTTACTACAAAAGAAGATATAGATTATACCGTGGATGTTTTGGTACAGGTAGTGGAGAGACTGCGAGCCATGTCCCCGGTTTCAAAAGAGAAAGGTTGGTAGACTTGATATGGCAATATATAACGATAAAGTAATGGATCATTTTATGAATCCACATAATATAGGTGAGATCGAAAATGCCGATGGCACTGGTACTTATGGCAGCCCCGTCTGCGGAGATATGATGCAAATTACCATTAAGGTAGAAGATGACGTCATTAAGGACGCTAAATTTAAAACCTTTGGTTGTGGCTCTGCTATTGCATCCTCCAGCGTGGCCACAGATATGATCATCGGAAAAACCATCGATGAAGCATTGGCTTTGACAAACAACGACTTCATAGAAGAGTTGGGAGGACTTCCTGCAATAAAAGTCCACTGCTCTGTCTTGGCGGATCATGCCATTAAATCTGCTGTATATGATTATGCACAGAAGAACGGCAAAACCTATAAAGGTTTAGAAGGGTTTGATCCTGAAGCGGATCAGGAAGATCATCACCATGGATGCGACATTGAACAGTAATTTGAATCATAAAAAGGTATTACTGGGATTAAGCGGCGGTGTAGATAGCACAGCCGCTACTTTGTTGTTGCAGGAACAAGGCTTCTCAGTAACAGGAATGTTTTTTGATGTATTGGGCAATCAAGAGGTGGAAAAGCAAAGGGCGGCTTTAGCGGCAAAGGAATTGGGTATTGACTTCATTTATCGTGATGTTTCAAAGGTTTTTAAGGAAACTGTCATCGATTATTTTTGTTGTTCCTATTACGAGGGTAAGACACCCAACCCATGCGTTAAGTGCAATCCTACCGTTAAATTTCCCACTATGATAGAGGAAGCAAATAGAATTGGAGCTTACCATATTGCCACAGGTCATTATGCCCAAATATATTTCCATGAACCCTCTCAAAAATACTATATCCGAAAGGCGGTAAACGAGAGGAAAGATCAATCCTATATGCTTTACAGATTGGAGCAAGCGATTTTAAGCAGACTCATTCTGCCTTTAGGACAAGCCAAAGATAAAGAAGACATAAGAAACTTGCTGAAAAGCGAAGGGTTGAGCAATGCGGCTCAGAAGGATAGCCAAGAGGTCTGCTTCATAAAGGAAGAAAACTACATGGATTATATCAAAAGATGGAAGCAAAACGAAGATGCAGACCAATCTTTTAACACTAAAGGATGCTTCGTGGATAAACAAGGAAATGTTTTGGGAGAGCATCAAGGCATTGAAAATTATACCATCGGTCAGAGGAAGGGTTTGGGCATCACCTTTGGAAAACCTATGTTCGTAACGATGGTTGACAGTAAAAAAAATAGGGTAACCTTGGGGGAAAATGAAGAGCTCCTTCAGAAGGTTGTGATTTCCGAGAGCAACGTGCTGGTAGAGGAATTTGAACACTCAAAGGAAGTGTTGGCCAAAATTCGATATGCGGCGAAGCCTGCCAAAGCAACCCTTACTCATGGAGAAAACGGAGAACTGATCACCACCTTTGAAGATTCTCAAAGAGCAGTAACACCAGGTCAATCCATCGTCTTTTATGAGGAGGATCGAGTGATAGGTGGGGGAATTATTAAGAACTTGGATTACATAACCAAAGATTAAATTTTAAAGTCGCCTTAAGGGGCGACTTTTACATATCTGTGAATATAGTTTTTGACCATTTTCGATAAATAATTTGACGATATTGGCTAAATAATATGGCGATTGACTAAAAAAAGGTTAGAAACTGCCTGAAGATAAAGAAGAACCTTCCAAAACTGTGAATCGGCTTTAATACTCATGGCAGTTTTAATTAGAACATGATGATAGCTCGAACAGGGCAAGCAGGAGCACAATACCCACAGGTGAGGCAGACCTCATGATCCACAGTGGCAATGCGATTTTCATTCATATAGATGGCTTTATTAGGACATCTCTTTAGACATAGCCCGCAGCCTTCGCAATCTCCGGAATCAATGTTAATTTTTTTCTTTGAAAGATCGGGGACATAGTTTCTATCGATGATACCTTCCGCATAATCAAATATTCTATCCACTTCTTCGTGGAATCCAAAACCGATCATGGTGGAGGCAATTCCGTCTAATTTTGTCACATAATCCAAGGCCTCCAAATATCGACCCGTCAAATTTCCGCCACCAAAAACTTTCATGGCAAACACACCGATTCCTTTTTCTGCTGCTTTTTGAATGGCTAGAGCCATATCTTCCTTTGTTCCGGGATTGTCCCCACGTCGAATGCCTAAACTTTCCAAGTTAATTAACGGAAAAAGAACTTCTATGCCGTCAATTTGAGTCACCAGTTCTGCCACATCCACGTGATGAGTGGATAAACCTACATGTTTGATCAGACCTTTAGCTTTTGCCTCCTGTAAATATTCCCAGGCATCGGCTCTTCTGTAGAAATCTTCCTCTCCTCGAACTTCATGAAGGAGAAAGATGTCCACAACATCTCGATCCATTTCCTTTCGAGCCTCCTCCACAGCATATTTCATATCCTGCCAAGAAGCACCTAGGCATTTTGAAACGATAATAGGGTCAAAATTTGTACCCTTTAGGGCTTTTTTTATGTACGGATAGGTGTCGTATGCCTGGGCCGTGTCTAGAAAGTTGATGCCTCGTTCCAAGGCATATCTCACCACAGCGGCTCCATCTTCCACAGATAGATTGAGTTGAGTCCAACCCACGGTCAACACACCAAAGCCGATTTCAGTAACCTTTAAGCCTGTTTTTCCTAAAACATTTTTTTTCATTTTTTACCTCGTTTAAAAACTTTCATTTAATAAACATTTAACAAATCATCTAATATAAAAAATCAATAATTATGGAAAAATTTTAAAAAATTCAAATAAAATAAAGGAGTTTTTTTATTTGAATTATGTTATAATCAAGACAAGATTAACATTTAATTCATTAAAAGATATTATAGCACAAAAAATGATTAAAAAATTTATTTTATGAGGTATTTATGTTAAACAAGCTAGAAATTCAAGCATTGATGGAAGAAGCATCAGTAAGTTCACCCTACAATAATTTTCAGGCAATGGGATTACCGGATGAACCCATGTGGGAAAAACCCTTGGTAGGTTTTGCAGCAGGGGATGATCAGTATTTTACCCATTTTAAGGAGACCATCGGAGACTTTTATTGGCTTCCCAAGGAAGTGTACAATCTTAAATTTAAAGAAGAAAGGGTAGAAGATGGTGATTTGACTGTTGTCAGCCTTGCTTTTCCACAGGTGGAAGCCACTAAAATTGACCAAAGAAGTGCAAAGCAGATGCCCTCCCATCGTTGGCTGAGAACTAGAGGAGAATGGGAATTTACTATAGGTAAAATTACGGAAGATATTGTGGAGAAACTTAGAAGGCAAGGCATATTGGCAGTGTCCATAGATGAAGTAAAAGAGTTTTCACGGCATACATCTGAAACCTTTGGGATTGCATCCAATTGGTCTCACAGGCACACGGCTTTTGTAGCAGGGTTAGGTACCTTTGGGTTGTCAGATGGATTGATTACGGAAAAGGGGAAAGCCATGCGCTTTACTTCCATTATTTTAAAGGCAAAATTGGAGCCTACGGAGCGACCTTATGCTCACCACTACGAGTATTGTACATATCACAGCCAAGGCAAATGTGGAGCTTGCATAACCAGATGTCCTGTAAACGCCATTACCAAAGCCGGTCATGACAAGGATGCTTGCAGTGAATATTTGCAAAGAATCAAGAATGAACTCGGCCCTGACTTTGTGAGAAACTCTCATTATATTTCCGGCTGTGGTTTATGCCAAAGTAAGGTGCCTTGCGAAAGTGGTATTCCAAAATAAGAGTGATTGTATGAAAATTGTAATACGTGAATCATTAAAATTGGTGGCTATAGCAATTGGAGTAAGCCTATTGATGTATATTGTATTTGGTGTAAAGTTTGCCACTGCAATTACCTTTTTCTTATGGCAATTTGCTTTTTTGGAAATACCTTACTGGATAAAAAATGGGACCATAAGTGTAAAAATTAAGCTTGTGCTCGTTACCTTGACTGGGTTAGTTAGTTTTTCTGTCTTTAGGTTATTAGGAGAAGAAAATTTGCTATTATCTTTTATGGTAGCCTATTTTGTATTATTAGTGGGATCCACCATTTTATATAACTTTCGGAAAAAAGAATTAGTTGAAGATAAATAGGGGCTACTGAATAACTCAAGTGGAGTTATTCTCATGGGTAATCAATGAGAATTCAGTAAGCACTAAAAAATAAAAACAAAAGAGCAAATATGGTTTAAAAAGCTGCTCTTTTGTTTTATGTGAAAGTACTGAATTTAAGACAACTAAATAATAATTATGTAGTAAAATAAGCTTCTTATTTATTTAATTCTGAAAAGCCACCTAACATAATAGCTTCCTTATCGGCACTTTGCTCTATAAAGCTGGTGATAATTATTTCGGCTCTGCCATTTTCCATTCGTAGATAATAATTTTGTATTAACTTAACATCAGAAACAGTAGCCGTGGTTGATAGTTTGGTGTACTCCTTGCCTGCAATGACTACCTGTGAGGTTTCTTCCTCAATTTTATAATTCATGTTGCTAACGCTGGTCAATTGTGTTTTTAACGCTTCCATGTACTCTTCTAATTTCATATTTGAAAGAGATAGCTTTTCTGTCATTACAATGACATTAGCAGATGTTGCAGGATCTACAGCCATCATTTCATATACATTTACCGCCTTAGAGTAATCGATGATATCTTTATCCAGTTCTGCGTATTCGGCGCCCAAATCAGACATATTTAGAATTTCTTCCTCTGTAGCCATTACAAAACCTTGGGGAGCTTCAAATTTCAGATTCAGATACTCACTTTCAAATCCAGTCTCTGTGGATACGCCTTGAGTAAACTCTACCGCCTTGTCGCCACCCTTAGAATTTGAGCTACATCCCGAAAGGATCATTGTTAAAGATAAAATAAGGATTAGGATTAAATTGTTTTTTTTCATAGTCTCCTCCAAAAATATAAATACTCATTGAAGATTTTTATTTGTGAATTAAAAATCTCAATGAATTTTTATTATAATATTTTTTCTTTTAGTAATCAAGTATATTAAAGTGTTTAATGATAAAAAATTTACGAAAAAATTTACGTAAAAAATTTTACCAAAAAATTTTAATTAATCTTTCCACTTAAAATAACATAAGGCAGTCTTTTTAAAATTTCATAAGGGGCAGTCTTTTGAGTAAATATTGCATCATAAAAATCAAAAATTTTAAAACAACAATGTTTTTTTACAAAAAATCTAAGAAAATGGTAAAGGAGCAACACAAATGCATTACTCCTTTAAAAAGGATTAGAAAGAATATGAAAGGAAATGTTCATCTGTTAAGTAAGGATTATCTAATCAATTAAAAGTTAGGGTTTAATTGAATGAGGATTTCTATTGGTTTCTCTCTTTTAACATTCTGGTTCGAATGACCATTTCATTACGCCATTTTAAATATTCGTCATGGGTTTTGCCCTTCATGAGAGGCGTAAACTCTGAAACAACCTGATCTACAAATTTTTGATCAAAATCTTCTACCTTTTTCTGTTGATTTAAGAAAAATTCAACCATGTAGTCCTTATACTTTGGTAATCCGTCCCCCAGATTGATAGAATTTAACTCTTCAACCCCATAAGGACCAGTAAATGCCCATCTGAGACCCAAACCTTCCGTAAGTGCACGTTCTACTGCCTCTACGTTGCATATGCCTTCTTTTACGAGATATAAAGACTCTTGTATGAGGGAAAGCTGGATTCTATTTAAAACATATCCGTAAACTTCTTTACATTTGATAGGTTTCTGACCTAGGGTTTCCATAAAGTTGTAGACACTATCTTTTATTTCCTCTGAAGCGTTGTCACCTGAGATTTCCATAAATGGGATTAAATGTGGAGGATTGGTGGGGTGTGCCACGATACATCTTTCGGGATGATTGGTTACATTGGCAGCGATATCCGTGATGCGAAGACCGGAGCAGCTGGAACCTATGGCCACATCTGCAGGTGCTAGCTCAGATAATTTTACGAACATGGGTTGCTTGATGGCCAGGTCTTCCCATAAGCATTCTTGAATATAGTCGGCATCCTTAACAGCTTCCTCTAAACTATCGGTTACAGTTACACGATCCAGAGATTCTTGAACCACGTTAGGCTCAATCATGCCTTCTAGGCTTAGGAATTCCAAAGCCTCTTTCATTCTATCTTTTACAGTGTCTAAGGTTTCGGATTTTCGATTATACATGCTTACATTGAGACCATTTCTGGCAAAAACCACGCCCCAACTGAAACCAATCATGCCACAGCCGATTACGGCTACTTTTTTAAATTCTTCCGGTTTTTTCATGAGTTCCTCCTAAATTTGAATAAATGTTTATTTAGATTTCAATTTAATTGCAATAATTAATATATAGCTTTTGGATTTTCATTACAAAATATAGCATCTCATGTTAATTCATTTTCTGTCATGTTTTGTCATGTAATATTATTTTTGCATGTTTATGTAAGATGCTTTTGCTACCTTATCATAATATATCCGTTATTCCGCTTCGCCCTTTAGCCAACCTTTTTTCGTATAAGCTGGATTTGGATATTCGTAGAAACCCTTTCCCGTTTTTTCCCCTAAATAACCTTTTTCGATCATTTCATCAAGCTCTTTGGGGGGGATGTCAGAAGGGTCTCCGCTCTCAGCATAGTAGGTTAGCTCGATTTGTTTTACAATGTCCAAGCCAACTTTGTCCATCAAAGCAAAAGGTCCGTAAGCGGTATTCCATTCCAGAATAAAAGCTCTGTCAAAGTCCTCAGGAGTGGTGTAACCATTTGCCCACAGCTTCAAGCATTCTTTTTTCATGGCACGCCATACGCGGTTTAAGGAAAAGCCTTTGATTTCTTTTTTCGTGATGATGGGTACATTTTTCTGTGCCTTTAAGAATGAGATGGCAGCTTCTTTCGTTTCCTCTGATGTATGATCATTCCACATTACCTCTACCAAGTCGTCCTTGGTTGGTGTCATGAAGTTCACATTAAAGGTTTTGTCCTTACGTTTCACGTCTTTGCCGATATCAGAAGCCTTCAGGGAAGAGCTGTTGGTGGTAAGCAGAACTTTTTCCGGTGCAACTGCATCGATCTCAGCCCATACCTTTTGCTTCAGCTCCAGAACTTCGGGAACGTTCTCAATAACAATATCCGCATTTTCCAACGCCTCTTTTAGATTAGAGGAAACTGTTACCTTTGCATAAGCTTCTTTGGCGAAATCGGCTGTAATTTTCTCTTGAGCCACATAATCGTCGAACCAACCCTTGATTTTGCCCATAGCTTTTTCTGAGACCTCTTCAGACAAGTCAAAAACACAAACGGTTCTGCCATATACAGCACTACGAAATGCTAACATGGAGCCTTGGGTTCCTGCACCTACAATTGTTACATTATTTACTGTTGTGTTCATTTGAAACCTCCTTTTATAGTATACATTATTTAATGTTAGGGTTTAATAATTTAAATTACACAATATTATTGCTAATGTAAGTTTACCACTATTGCAATATGTTTGGCAAGAAAAGGGAAATGCCGGGGATAAAGGTTGTGGCTAATATTGCAAGGATTGCCGCCAATAGGAATGGGAGGATGTTTTTAATAAGCTTTTCAAAGGAAACACCTGCAATTCCGGCAGCGATATATAAGTTTTCTCCTACAGGAGGGGTAGCCATACCGATGGATAGTCCCATAATCAGAATAATTCCAAAGTGGATAGGATCAATGCCCAGGGAAACCGCCACAGGTAGAAGGATTGGGGTAACGATCAATACACAGGCGATGGTTTCCATAAAACATCCCATCAATAATAGGAGCAGCACGGTGAGAGTCAAGAAGACGAATTGACCCTGAGATACGGAAGCAAACCAGGAGCCTACGGTTCTTGCCACACCTTCCATAGTCATCAACCATGAAAAGGTGGTGGATGCGGATATGATCAATAACACCATAGCGGTATTGATGGATGCTTTTGCAAAAGCTGTAGCTAAATTTGAAAAATTAAATTCTCTGTAAATTACCAAGCCGGCAAATAATGCATAAATGACGGCGATAGCACCGGACTCTGTAGGGGTGAAAATCCCTGAATATATGCCTCCCAGTATGATGATGGGAACCAACAATGCCCAAATTGCATCAAAAAATGCGTGAATGCATTCTGAAATAGAAAATTTGGTAGAAGATACCAGGTTTTTCTTTTTCGATGTGATAAATACCACAATCATGAGGGATAATCCGTAAAGCAGTCCCGGAATAATGCCGGCCATAAAGAGCTTACCGATGGAGACACTGGCAGCAACACCGTAAATAATCATGGGAATGCTGGGTGGAATGATGGTGCCGATTGTTCCTGCAATAGCTTGTACCGCTCCGGCATACTCAGGGGGATAACCCTTCTTTTTCATATCCGGAATCAACGTAGAACCAATGGCGGCAGTGGTTGCAGGGGAGGAACCGGATAAGGCAGCAAAGAAACAAGAAGCGAGAACTTGTACTTGCGCCAGACCTCCGGCCAAAGTACCTACTAAGGCATCTGCCAGTCTTACAATTCTTTTGGACATACCGCCAACTTCCATTAGAACTCCAGCTAACATAAAGAAGGGGATGGCAAGCAGTGTAAAGGAATTGATGGATGCAAACATTTGCTGTGCAAAAGCGGATAAATCAATTCCGGCATATAAAAATGTAACCAAAACGGATACACCGATGGAGATTGCGATAGGTAAGCCTATAATTAATCCTAAAAATAAAACCCCAAATAAGATTGCTGCTGTCATTGTTCTAAACACCTCCTATCCCAATGTATGGTATTGGTAACGGCTTCGATGGAAAGCCGAATGATTACCAAGATTGAGCCTACGGGAATGGATGAATAAGCCCAAGCTACAGAAATACGTGTAGCCGGCATCAATTGTCCATGAATCCATTGACTATATGTATAAGTTGCGCCATAATATGCTAATACAATAAAAAATACAATACTCACTAACTGAATCAATACATAAGCATATTTTTTAGCATTACCCTTAAGCTTGTCGTAAAAATAAGTTACGCCGATATGTGCGCCCATCCTAAAGGCATAGGCAGATCCACCAAAGGTGATCCAAACAATCAGAACTCTGCCTACTTCTTCTGACCATGAAAAAGAGTGATTGAAAATATATCTTGCAACGACTTCTCCGAATATGATGACCACCACGGCTAAAATCGTTAAGATACAAATATACATTTCTACATTTTCGAAAAATTTCAACAATATGTTTTTCGGTTTGCTTTGTGTTGACATAATCTTGCATGTCTCCTTTCTAGCATTTTGGAAGGCTCTAATAGGATAGAGCCTTCCTTGCATTTTCTCGTTATTATCGTCCTGCAGCCTTTAAAAACTTGTCTAAAAATTCTTGTCCGATTTCATTTGCGAATTGAGCAGGGACATCCTTAACTGCTTCTTTAAATGCTGCTTTATCTTCAGCAGTGAGTGGTGTTACTTCCATGCCGAAATCTTTCAATTGCTGGATGGACTCCTCAATCATTTTGTTGTTTTGTTCACGCATATAATCTCTGCCTATGATAGCTGCTTCTCTTACGGCTTCCTGTTGCTCAGGTGTTAATTTATCCATGGTTTTTGCACTGATATATAATGGAGAAGAATCATAGAAATGTCCTGATAAAGAATAATATTTTTGAATTTCATAGTATTTTCCAAGAATCATTGCGGGAGAAGGGGTTTCCCAACCATCGATAACTTTTTGTTGCAATGCGGTGTAAACTTCTGCAAAAGGCATTGGTACAGGGTTTGCACCTAAAGCTTTTAAGGAAGCGATATGTACAGGAGCATTTTGAACACGCAGTTTTAATCCGGTCATATCAGCAGGACTTTTGATTACATTTTTACCATTTGAAAAGTTTCTGAATCCATAATCCCACCAAGCCAGTCCGATTAATCCGATGCCTTCTGTCTTTGCAAACAACTCATCTCCGATGCTTCCATCGTAAAAGTCGTAAGCTGTTTGAATATCATCAAATAAGAAGGGTAAATCGCAAGCAAGGTATTCAGGTACGAAGCCTGTTAAAGGAGCAGGAGAAATTGTTGTTAAGTCAATTACGCCCATTTGCAATCCTTCAATTGCTTTGTCTTCTCCACCAAGCTGAGAGTTAGGAAAAATATCTATGGAGATTTGACCGTTTGTTTTTTCCTGTAATACTTCGTTCATCTTTTCAAACCCCATTTGATAAGGGTGCGTATCTTGCAAAACATGAGCTGCCTTTAATACAATTTTCTCTCCCTCGCCCTCAGATTGACCGGAATTCTCTTTACTGCCACCGCCACAAGCAGACATGGTAAAGATTAAAGAAAAAGCTAATACTAAAGTAATAATTTTTTTTAACATTAATAATTCTCCTTTCAATTTGGCTAAATTGATTTTACATAAGATATCAATTTCAGAATAAATGTGGATCCCTTTGTATGATGAAAATGAAAATCAAATCCTCCTTTCCGCTTTTTTGAAAATCTAATCATTATTTAAGCAACTTTCATGCCATAGTTAGAATTTTTAAAAAATTCGAATGAAACCTATTAGAACATTTAAGCGTTCTTGCATAACAAAAAAGATTTTGATATAATTCTTCCATAATTGCATTTATAACTTCATATTGGAATCTACAACTATAGAAAGAAAAGGGTTACGACAGAAAATGAAGGAAATCACGTGTAAAGGATGTGACCATTGCATCCATGAAAATAAAAAAATGGATATCCTGTTTCGAGTTATGGACAATGAAAATGACGTAACTTTGGCTGATGGAAAGGGGATTATTTTACGGGTTAGCGATTCTTATGAGAAGCATTTCGGTGTTTCAAGAGAGGAAATAGAAGGAAAATCCGTATTTGAGCTTGAAAAGCAAGGTGTTTTCAACCCATCCGTCACGGTAAAGGTGCTAGAAGAAAAAAGAAAAATTACCCTTATGCAAAAGAATAAAAGTGGAGACAGTATTCTGACAACGGGTGTTCCCATTTTCGACGACAATCAAAAAATCCAGTATGTGATCAGTTTTAACGCCATCGATATAGCAGAAATGACAGGCTTTAAAGAGCAGTATAAGAAATTGAATCAACTTATGAAGCAGTATGAAAATGAGGTAAATAAATTAAATTTAAAGAAATTAAAGGATAAAGAGCTGGTTACCAAAAGCAAAAGTATGGAAACCATCAGTGAATTGATTTCCCAAATAGCTGATACGGACGCAAATGTTCTGATTACGGGGGAAACCGGCGTTGGGAAAAGCATGATTGCTAAGATTTTGCATCAAAGCAGCGGGAGAGCCTCGGGACCATTTATTGAAATAAACTGCGGAACCATCCCTGAAAGCTTGATAGAATCAGAGCTTTTTGGATATGAAAAGGGTTCCTTCACAGGTGCCAGTGCAAAGGGAAAGGCTGGAAAAATTGAGCTTGCAAAGGGGGGTACATTATTTTTAGATGAAATCGGAGAATTGCCTCTGAACATGCAAATTAAGCTTTTGCAGGTTATCCAAGAAAAGGTCATCAGCAGAATAGGCGGGCTGAGTAAAATCGATATTGATTTTAGGCTAATTGCCGCTACCAATAAAGATTTGCAGAAGAATATCAAAAAAGGAACCTTTAGAGAAGATTTATTTTATCGGCTTAATGTAATCCCTGTAACCATTCCGCCACTTCGGGAGCGTGTAGATGACATCGTACCTCTCATAGATCATTTCTTAGAGTATTTTAACAAAAAATATGATAAAAACGTAACCTTTTCCGAGAAGGTTTTTGAAGTGTTGGAAAGGCAAAAATGGCTTGGAAATACAAGGCAGATTGAGAATCTGGTGGAACGTTTAGTCATCATTTCAAAGGAGGAAGTGGTAGAACTCAACCACTTGCCGGGAGATATAGAAATTAATAGTTTTAAACCTTCCACCAAAAAGAACAGCAGTTTGGCAGAGATGATGGAAGAGTACGAACAGCATATTTTTAAAACCGCCTATGAAAAACACCGTACCAGTGTTGCAATTGCTAAAGCTTTGGGGATAAGCCAAGCAACGGCGGCGAGAAGATTGAGGAAATACCTGGGAAAAGAGTGCTAGTCATGTCTGAATATTTAGTCAAATCTGACTAAATATTGATTTTGTTTGAAATTCAATAGGTTTTATTTGTATTTTAGAAGTAAGCCCTAGGGACTTAGTCAATTTTGACTAAGTCCCTAGGGCTTACTTTTGTGTATTACCAACGTAATCTTCATATAGACAGAAGCTAAAATGAAAAGAAAGCTATTATTAAGGTTGAAATATTGTATAAATTTGTCCACTACCTAAAATATTTGTTATTGGCATAATTATTGCTTGAGTTAATAGCATTACCCTTTGTTTGAAAATCTAAAATTTTGGAAGGAGAGAGATCATGTTCCATACCATTCAATTAACAAAAGAAAAAGGAATTGCAACTGCCGTTATTTCAAGACCTGAAGCTTTAAATGCTTTAAACAAGCAAGTGCTTATAGAAATAGATGAAATGATAGATCAACTGCAATCGGATCCGGAAATAAGAGTACTCGTCATTACAGGAGATGGAAGATCCTTTGTGGCAGGTGCAGACATTGCCTCACAGAGTGTATTAAATGTAGAAGAAGGAAGACAGTGGGGAGAATACGGATCAAAGGTTTTCAGAAAGATAGAAAAATCGCCTATTATCTCCCTTGCTGCAATTAATGGATTTGCACTGGGGGGAGGATGTGAGCTTGCTATGTGTTGCGATTTGAGAATTGCCAGTACAAAAGCTAAGTTAGGTCAGCCCGAGGTAAGCTTGGGGATTACTCCCGGATTTTCCGGAACCCAAAGACTGGCAAAGCTGGTAGGGGTTGCAAAGGCAAAGGAATTGATTTTCACCGGTAAAATGATTACAGGAGAAGAAGCAGAGAAAATAGGATTAGTCAATCAAGTGGTAGAGCCTGAAAACTTAATGGAAAAAACGTATGAAATGGCAAATCAAATCTTAAAAAATGCTCCTTTGGCAGTGAAATATTCCAAAATGGCAATCAACAGATCTCTTGAAACTCATTTGGATGCAGGTATTGAATCTGAAAATGACCTCTTTGCCATGTGTTATGCTACTAAGGATCAAAAAGAAGGCATGCAAGCATTTTTGGAAAAAAGAAATGCAGTATTTCTTGGGAAATAAAACGTAAACTTTACTGAAAATAAGAAGCAGAGAGAAAAGAAGGAGGAAACTATGAATTTTAATCTCACAAAACAGCAAGAAATGGTTAAAAAAATGATGAAGCAGTTTGCAGAGACAGAAATTGCCCCTATCGCTGAAGAACTGGATGTAGAAGCTAAATTCCCATTTGAATCAGTGAGGAAGTTAGGAGAGTTAGGCGTGATGGGGATGCCCTTTCCACAGGAGTATGGCGGGTCCGGGTCAGACTATTTGGCATACATTATGGCCGTAGAAGAACTATCAAAGGTTTGCGGTTCCCATGGTGTTATCGTACAAACTCACAATGCACTGTGCTGCTGGCCCATTTTTACATATGGTACAGAAGAACAAAAAAGAAAATATTTACCTGATCTATTGACAGGAAAGAAGTTGGGTGCTTTTGGTCTGACAGAACCCAATGCAGGAACAGATGCCGCTATGCAGCAGACTAAAGCCGTAGATATGGGTGATCATTGGGTGATAAACGGAACGAAAATTTTCATTTCAGGCGGTGGAATTGCAGAGGTGTATGTGGTCATGGCTATGACCGACAAATCAAAAGGAGTAAAAGGCATCAGTGCCTTCATTATCGAAAAAGGTATGCCCGGATTTTCCATCGGAAAAAAAGAAAACAAGATGGGAATCAGAGGTTCCATTGCAGCAGAGTTGGTTTTTGAAGATTGCATCGTACCAAAGGAAAATCTGTTGGGTGAGCTTGGAAAAGGCTTTAAGGTTGCAATGACATCTTTAGATGTTGGTAGACTGGGCATTGCGGCTCAAGCATTGGGAATCGCTCAAGGTGCCTTCGACCAAACAGTACAATATATGAAACAAAGAAAACAATTTGGAAAAAGCTTAGATAAATTCCAAGCTCTGGCATTTGAGATGGCAAATATGAAGACGAGAATCGATGGATCAAGACTTCTTTTATATAATGCTTGCGACAAGAGGGACAAAGGACTTCCAAGTACCATAGAAGCAGCTCAGGCCAAGCTTTCCTGCTCAGAGACCGCCATGTATGTAACCACAAAAGCCGTACAATTTCACGGTGGATATGGATACATCAAGGATTATCCTGTAGAAAGAATGATGCGAGATGCGAAAATCACAGAAATCTACGAAGGCACCTCAGAAGTTATGAAGTTAGTCATCTCAGCAGATATATTTAAGTAAAAGGAGGAATGATTCATGAAAATAATCGTGTGCGTAAAGCAAGTACCGGATACCAACGAAGTAAAGATCGATCCTGTAAAAGGAACATTAATCAGAGACGGCGTACCAAGCATTTTAAATCATGATGATGCCAACGCACTGGAGGAAGCATTAAAGATTAAGGATAAAGATCCTAATACTCATATTACCGTGTTGACCATGGGGCCACCACAGGCACAAGACATGTTGAGAGAATGTATTGCAATGGGTGCAGATGATGCAGTGCTGCTCTCTGATAGAGCTTTAGGAGGTTCCGATACCTGGGCCACCTCCAACGCTTTGGCGGCAGGAGTTAGAAAACTGGGGGATTATGATATCATCTTTGCCGGAAGACAAGCCATCGATGGAGACACAGCTCAGGTAGGACCACAATTGGCAGAGAAATTAGGCGTTGCTCAAGTCACCTATGTGAAAGAATTCTCCATGAAGGAAAACGAAATCACAGTAAAGAGAGCTTTGGAGAACGGTTATGAACTCATAAAAATTAAGACACCTTGCGTTCTAACAGCCATCAAAGAATTAAATAGCCCTCGATACATGTCCATTAAAGGAATTTATCGATCTTGTGAAGTAGACATAAAAGTATGGAATGCGGAAGATATCCAAGTTGACAAGACAAAAGTAGGACTGGAAGCATCCCCTACAAACGTATATAAATCCTTTACGCCCAAACCAAAGGGAAAAGGCGTGACAGTAGATGGCGACACTGCAAAGACATTGGCAGCGAATTTAATTGGTGGATTAAAGGCAAAGCACATTATATAGGAGGGTAGAAAATGGCAATCAACGTAATCAAAGAAAAATGCAAGGCGTGTAATCTATGTATCAAAGCATGCCCATTTAATGCAATTGATCTGGTAGATAAGATCGCTGTCATCAATGCAAGCTGTACAGTCTGTAACCAATGTATTCCGGCATGTCCATTTGATGCAATCGTGAAGACAGAAGAAGAAGAAAAAGAAGTGGATCTTTCAGCCTATAAAAATGTATGGGTTTATACAGAGCAAAGAGAAGGCAAATTCATGAACGTAGCCTTAGAGCTCTTGGGAGAAGGTTACAAGTTATCCAGAGAAATTGGAGAGGATAGCAAGGTATGCGCGTTGCTTGTAGGACATCAGGTAGAACCTTTAATCGCTGAGTTATATGCCTACGGCGCAGATGAAGTTTATGTTATAGATGATCCATTATTGGAAAAATACACCACCGATGGATATACCAAGGTAATCACAGATACCATCAAACAATATAAGCCTGAAATCGTACTCTTTGGTGCAACCCATATCGGAAGAGATTTGGCACCTAGAATTGCAGCCAGATTGGATACGGGACTGACGGCAGATTGCACAAGATTGGACGTCAATACTGAGAATTATGTTAACTACTTAGAAGCAAATACCACTGCAGACACCTCCAATTTAGATAAAAAATCAGATGACAAGAACTTAAAGCAAACAAGACCTGCCTTTGGCGGAAACCTCATGGCAACCATTGTCTGCACAAAAAACCGTCCACAAATGGCTACCGTAAGACCCGGAGTTATGGACAAGAGAGAAAAGGATGAAAGTCATCAAGGAACCAGGATCGATGTAAAATGCCAAGTTTCAGCCAATGACATTCAAATAGAAGTGTTAGAAGTGGTGAAAGCTGCAAAAGAGTTGGTATCCTTGACAGATGCAGAGATCATTTGTTCCGGTGGCAGAGGACTCGGAGATGCTTCCGGCTTTGCGCTAATTCAGAAGCTGGCAGAAAAAGTAGGTGGTGTAGTAGGTGCATCCCGTGCCGCTGTTGATTCCGGCTGGATCGATCATTCTCATCAAGTAGGGCAAACAGGAACCACGGTTAAACCTAAAATTTATTTTGCTTGCGGAATTTCCGGGGCAATCCAACACTTAGCCGGAATGCAAACCTCAGATATCATCATTGCTATCAACAAGGATCCCGAAGCACCTATTTTCCAAGTTGCTGACTATGCAGTGGTAGGCGATTTGTTCAAAATTATTCCGGAAATCATTGAACAATGGGACTAAACCATTTTGCGTGGTAATAAGAGAGGAGACCAATTATGAGAGAAATCTTAATGAAACCCCAGTTACATAAGTGCAAAAGCTTTCAGGAATTTGCCGATGAATTTCAATTGGGGAGCAAGGATTTAGTGCTGACAAATGAATATATCTATGAGCCCTTCATGAAGGATTGCAACTTAGATTGTCAGTATCTTTTCCAAGAAAAATTTGGAGAAGGGGAACCTTCTGAAGAAATGATCACCGCTATCTATGAAAAAACTGCAAACATGAATTATGATAGAGTTGTTGCAATCGGTGGTGGTGCCATTTTGGACATCGGAAAATTACTGGGACTAAAGAGAACAGGCAATGTCCATGAGTTGTTTTTTAGAGAAGTGGATATCATCAACGAAAAACCGGTAATCGCTGTACCTACCACTTGTGGCACCGGCTCAGAAGTAACCAATATTTCTGTGGCAATTGTCAGAGATGCGAAAGGCAACACCACAAAGTTAGGTTTGGTGTCGGATGACATAATACCTAATATTGTATGTCTTATACCGGAATTGTTGAAAACCCTGCCATTTAAACCATTTGCAGCATCAGCAATCGACGCTCTCATCCATGCGGTAGAGTCATATTTGTCACCATCACGAGCTACATGCACTTCAGAGCTGTTTGGAGTCAAAGCTATGGAAATGATACTGGAAGGTTTTAGAAGAATCGGTGAAGAAGGTCCGGATGCCCGCCTTGGCTACTTAGAGGAGTTTGTCACAGCATCTTGTTACGCAGGTCTTGCCTTCTTACAAGCAGGATGTGCCACGGTACATGCTATGTCTTTCCCACTGGGAGGAACCTATCACGTGCCACATGGGGAAGCAAATTACGCCCTATTTGGAAAGGTTCTTGAGAAATACAACGGGATTAATCCTGAGGGAAAAATGGCGGAGCTGAAAAACACCATTGCAAGAATTTTAGGTGGTGAATCAAGTGAGGCGTTAAAGACCTTGGCAATTTTAGAAGAAAAAATATTACATTTAAAGCCTTTGAGGGAATATGGATTTACAGAAGGGGATATGGAAGTCTTTGCAGACTCCGTTTTGGCCAACCAACAACGATTGGTAGTGAATTCTTATGTACCGCTGACTCGTGAATTAATTATTGAAATTTATAAAGAAACATATTAATAAGAGCAAAAAGGAGGACTCGATCATGTCACTAAGAACAAGTTTACCCAAGGTCATCACAGAAACCATACCTGGACCAAAGTCTGCGGAGCTGCTAAAGGTGAGAAAAGACAATGTTACAGATGCTGTAGGTATGCTGGCTCCTGTCTTTGTGGATCATGCGGAAGGCGCCATGGTACAAGACGTAGATGGCAATGTATTTTTGGATTTTGTTGCCGGAATAGGCGTATTGAACGTTGGTCATTCCCATCCGGAAGTGGTAGAAGCTGTTAAATCACAATGTGATAAATACTTTGCACCCAATATCAACGTATTTAACTATGAGCAATATCCAAGATTAGCAGAAAAATTAAATGAAATCATTCCTATTCCCGGTGAGAAAAAATCCATTTTAGTTAATACGGGAGCTGAGGCAGACGAAAATGCAATTAAATTAGCTAGAAGATATACGGGAAAAACTGAGATTATCTGCTTTGCAGGGGCTTTTCACGGCAGAAGTTATATGACCATGGCTATGACCAGCAAAGTAAAACCTTATAAATTTGATTTTGGTCCATTGCCACAGGGAGTACATAGGTTCCCATTCCCTTATTGCTATCGTTGCCCTTACGCTTTACAAAAGGAAACCTGCAACATGCATTGCGCCAACATGTTTGAGGAGAGCTTCCTCTTAGAATACGTTGCACCGGAGCAGGTAGCGGCTATCATCCTAGAACCGATTTTAGGGGAAGGTGGATTTGTGATTCCTCCAGATGAATTCTTGGTAGAGCTAAGAAGAATTTGTGATAAATATAACATTGTTCTAATCGCAGATGAAATTCAAGCCGGATATGCCAGAACGGGAAAAATGTTTGCATGCGAGCACTGGTCTGTGAGACCGGATATGGTGGTCAGCGCTAAATCCGTGGCAGGTGGAATACCCGTTGCATGTGTAACAGCAAAAAAAGAAATCATGGAATCTGTTACCGCAGGAGAGCTGGGAGGAACCTATTGCGGAAATGCATTGGCTACAGCATCTGCATTAAAAGTTCTTGAAATCATGGAAAGAGATCAATATTGCGACAAAGCCAATCATATCGGTGAAGTCAGCATGAAACGATTTAATGAAATGAAGGAAAAATATAAGATTATCGGTGACGTAAGAGGCAGGGGCGCCATGATGGCCTTGGAATTTGTAAAGGATCGAAAAACTAAGGAGCCTGCAAAGGTTGAAACGAAAGCCATCATTAATGAATGTATGCAAAATGGTCTGGTTGTTTTAGGAGCAGGAGTTCGAGACAACAACATCAGATTCTTAATGCCACTCGTCATCACAGATGAGCAAATGCTGGCCGGACTTGATATTTTGGAAAAAGCCATTGCCAAAATAGACGAAGAAATGGAATAACAGGGTAAACAGGACAACTTCTTATATTAAAATATACTGCATAGAAAGTCAGAGTACGTATAGTGCTCCTGGCTTTCTTGCATAATTGGAGCCTGTTAACAAAATAACAATACATTAAAACAAACAAGAGGAGGACAAAAAAATGAAAAAAGTACTGGTAGTTGGTTATGGGGTCATTGGACAAAGATTGGCGGATGGAGTTGCACTTCAAGGAGACATGGAGCTTGTGGGGGTTGTGGATGCCGCAGCAACCTTGAGTGTGAGAGCACTTCGAGAAAAAGGCATGCCCTATAAGCTATACGCACCTAACAAAGGATGTAAGGAAAGCCTAGAAGAAGATGGTTTTGTTGTCTCAGGTACCATGGAGGAAGTTTTACCGAATGTGGACATAGTGCTGGATGCTACGGGAGCGGGAATCGGTGCTAAAAACAAAGTGCTCTATGAAAAGTATCAAAAAAAGGCAATTTTCCAAGGAGGCGAAAGCAACAGCATTGCAGATGTATTTTTCCATGGTTATGCCAATTATGAGAAGGGTGTCAACCAGGACTATCTAAAGCTGACATCTTGTAATACCACCGGACTTATTCGTGCAGTAGATTGCTTAGATAAAGCTGTAGGCATAGAAAAAGTGGCCATTACCATTGTGAGAAGAGTGGCAGATCCCGGAGATTATCACAGAGGACTGACAAATGCCCTGCAAGTGGATAAAGCTCCAAGCCACCAAGCTTTGGATTTAATGACCATATTACCCCACATTCAAGCCACTGGAATTTTAGTTCATACACCGGTTACCCACGGACATTTTATTACAGTGGTAGCTACTCCCAAAAAGGAATTGTCCATAGAAGAGGCCAAAAAAGCCTTTGGTAGTCACGATAGAATTCGACTGGTAAGAATCGACGATGGATTTTTAGGAAATGCTTCTCTATTCCGTTATGCAAGAGATCTGGGAAGACCTAGGGGGGATTTATATGAAATTTCCATTTGGGAAGATACTATCGTAAAATCAGGACAGGACATCATGTTTGGCATCCATATTCCTCAGGAATCCATTACCATTCCCGAGACCATTGACGGAATCCGTGCTGCTTTAGGGATGGAAACGGATGGTGATAAAGCTGTGGCTACCACCAATCAATACTTGGGATTACCATCATGGAAATAAAGAAAAAGTCAAATATAGAAGTTAAAGGAATGGACAATATGGAAATCAAAGAAAAAGTTAAATTAAAGACCATAGAGGATTTTGAATATGGTGGTAAAACCGTCCTTTTGCGTGTGGATATCAATTCACCCATTGATCCGGTTACAAAGAAAATCGTTAACGAAAACAGAATCAAAAAAAGTATTCCTACTATTCAAAGACTCTTAGAGAAAAAAGCTAAGTTGGTGATTCTGGCTCACCAAGGGGATACCTTGGACTATCAAAATCTCATATCTATGGAGGAGCATGCCCAAAAATTAAGTGAGTTCTTAGGTAAGAAAGTGGGTTACATCGATGATGTGGCAGGACCTGCGGCCCAGGAGGCTATTAAAGAGCTCAAAGAAGGAGAGGCTCTTCTCCTTGGCAATCTTCGTTATTTGACAGAAGAAGTGTCTACTTTTGATAATGCGGTAAAACTCAAGGCAAAAGAGATGTTAAACACATTTTTAGTAAGAAATCTGGCTCCCTTGGCAAACTTTTATGTAAACGATGCTTTTGCTGCAGCACACCGAAATGCGCCATCCATGGTGGCTTTTCAAGAGCTTCTGCCTACGGCTGCAGGCCCTTTACTGAAACAAGAGTTAGAAGCTATGGAAAAAGTCATGGAAGCCCCTGCCAAACCCTGTACCTTTGTACTGGGGGGAGCCAAAATATCTGATGCCTTTGGAATGATGGAGCAAGTGCTGAGAAAAGGTACGGCAGATACCATTCTGACCTGCGGAATCACGGGAGAAATCATGCTTTTGGCAAAGGGGGTTTCCATTGGAAGGATCAAGGAAACTTTTATCAAAGAACGAGGGTTGGATGTGTTTATCACACCTGCTCAAAATTATTTATCAGAGTTTTCCGATAAAATCAAGTTTCCACTGGATTTGGCTTACGAGGAAAACGGAGAAAGAATGGAGTTACCTATAGAAAAGCTCCCTGCAGAAAAGATGTTTATGGATATTGGGAAAAAGACCATTGAGGAATATGGGAAAATTATCAGCAGATCCAAAACCATATTTGTCAATGGACCTGCCGGAGTTTATGAAAACCCATTGTTTGAAAAAGGTACCAAAGGAATCTGGCAGGCCATAGCAGAGTCAAGTGCCTATTCCTTCATCGGTGGTGGTGATACGGTAGCGGCGGCTCAAAAGTTGATAAACACCTCGCAGATTAGTTATATTTGCACTGCGGGAGGTGCCATGGTGCAATATTTATCCGGAGATCAGCTACCGTTAATTGAGGCTATGGAAAAAGCGTGTCAAGGTACCGTTGATTGAAATAATGAAATTTGCTAAAAGAAAGGAATAAAAAATGGGCATACAAGAAGAATCCCTACAACTTCATGAAAAATGGGTTGGGAAAATTGAAATTAAAAGTAAAGTTCCTGTGCAGACCAAGTACGATTTGTCCACTGCTTATACACCGGGGGTTGCTGAACCATGCAAAGAAATTCATAAAAATGTAAAGGATGTCTATAAGTATACCGCAAAAGGAAATCTGGTGGCAATCGTCACAGACGGCACCGCAGTTCTGGGGCTTGGAGATATCGGTCCGGAGGCTGCCCTACCTGTAATGGAAGGGAAAGCCGTACTGTTTAAAGAGTTTGGTGGAGTCAACGCATTTCCAATCTGCATTCCATCCAAAGATGTAGATGAAATCGTACAGACTGTAAAGATGATCGCTCCCGTGTTTGGCGGTATCAACTTAGAGGATATTTCATCACCCCGTTGCGCAGAAATCGAAAGGCGATTAAAGGAAGAATTGGATATTCCCGTTTTTCATGACGATCAACACGGAACAGCGGTGGTGGTTACAGCTGGACTGATCAATGCACTAAAAATCGTAGGAAAACATTGGAGTAAAATCAAAATTGCTATGAGTGGTGCAGGCGCGGCAGGATCTGCCATTGTTAAAATGCTCATAAATATGGGTGTTAAGGACATTGTGGTATGTAACAGCAAGGGGATTTTAACCAGAAAACAAAAATATGACAACTGGGTACATCAAGAAATTGCAAACTTAACCAATAGTAGCTGCAAAGAAGGAAGCTTAGCAGATGCCTTAGAAGGCGCAGATGTATTTATCGGTGTATCGGCAAAGGATTTAGTGACGGAGGAAATGGTGGCAAGGATGGCAAAAGACGCCATTGTATTTCCCATGGCAAATCCCGACCCTGAAATTCTTCCTGAAGCAGCGAAAAAAGGGGGTGCAAGAATCATTGGAACCGGTCGATCCGACTTTGCAAACCAAATTAACAATGTGTTGGCATTCCCCGGTATTTTTAGAGGGGCATTGGATGCCAGAGCCTCAGATATTAATGAAGCAATGAAGGTAGCTGCAGCAACTGCCATTGCGAACTTAATAAAAAAGGAAGAATTAAAGGAGGACTATATCATCGTTCCGGCTTTTGATGAAAGAGTAGGAATGGCAGTGGCAAAGGCAGTTTATGCTGCCGCCATGGCATCAGGCGTTGCAAATATTTAAGGTTGGTGAGTAACAATGAAACAATTTGAATTGAAATTTGGAAAAGGCAAAATCACATTCCAAATTGATGAAAAGAATTATGCAGGAACCTTGTATCCCAACGCGTCAGAGGCAAAAGAAGTAGGGGAAGCCGAGGTACTTCGAGCCATCCAAAACCCCATTGGGACCAAAAGATTAAGAGATTTAATCAAAAAAGATGAGCATATAGTAATCATAACCAGCGATATCACCAGACCTGTACCCAGTTACCGAATTCTCCCCATTGTCTTAGAAGAACTGAAAAGCGGTGGAGCTCAGGAAGAGGATATCACCATTGTTTTGGCATTGGGAAGCCATAGAAATCATACGGAAGAGGAAAAGAAAGCACTTGTGGGAGAAGTTATTTATGACAGCAAGGTGTCCATTCTGGATAGTGACATGGAAAAGTGTATCCGTTTAGGTATGTGCAAAAATGGAACACCCGTGGACATCTTTGAACACGTGGCCAAAGCAGATCGGCGCATCTGTGTCGGAAATATAGAGTATCACTATTTTGCAGGGTACTCAGGAGGAAGTAAGGCCATTATGCCCGGGGTTTCCAGTTGGGATGCCATTCAAGCAAACCACGCCAATATGATCAAAGAAGGGGCTTTTGCAGGAAATTTAGACACTAATCCCGTCAGGCAGGATATTGAAGAAGTGACTGATTTTATTTCAATTGATTTTATCCTTAATGTGATATTAGATGAGAAAAAGGAAATTATCAAAGCTGTTGCGGGGCATCACAAGCTGGCACACCGAGAAGGATGTGGATTTCTTGATACGGTTTACAAAATACCTATTAAAGAAAAGGTCGATATTGTGGTAATTTCTCCCGGTGGATTTCCAAAGGATCTCAATTTATACCAAGCACAAAAAGCTTTAGACAATGCACAGCATGCCGTAAAAGATGGAGGGATCATTATTTGGTGTGCTTCAGCAAAAGAGGGCTTTGGAGAAGGGAATTTTGCGACGTGGATGCGAGAAAAGGAGCCAAAGCAAAGAATCCGGGAGATACGGGAAAACTTTATCTTAGGAGCCCATAAGGCGGCGGCTATAGCCATGGTTCAAGAAAAATGTGAGATATTTGTGGTGTCAGACTTAAGTGAAGAGTTTATCAAGAGCATTCACCTTGTTCCTTTTGCCACTGTTCAAGAAGCAGTGGATGAGGCCATCACAAGAAAGGGAAAGGAAGCAAGACTCTTGGTATTGCCCTTTGCAGGGTCTACATTACCGGATTGTAAATAGGTTATAGAGTTAAATGACCATATAGTTTATGAATTAGCAATTTGAATTTTATAATCTTTTGAAAAATATAAAAGTATGATAATTTTGCATAGGAGTTTTCGGTTAATCTACGAACCTAGGCATAACTAACAGAATACATTAATATAAATATTACTCAGGATTTAAAACATTTTTTCCTACTTTTTAATGCCTGAGTTACAACATAACTCATTTACTCTAAATAAAGTGGAGGAACATATGAACTGTAAAAAATATTGTTCAAAAAAAACCGTACTTTCAGAAAACTTAACAGAGCAAGTAAAAGTCATAGATGAGTCATTGGAGTTTATTTTAATCATTCTGTTTGCTGTGGGTTTAAACTATTATTCCACTTCAATTCAGCGAAAACAGTTGATTTGCACTGAAGTAAAATGCGAAGAATGCAATTGTTTACCGGATACATTTCCTATAAAGTTAACAGCAAATCTACTGGTTCTGTGGGCAATTCTATTTTTCTATGGCTTATCGGAAGAAAACTTGAATACTCCGGCACCCGACTGCATTACTCAGAAGTCCAACCAGATGAATTACTTTGCAAACTTATTGGTACTGATCGCTGCCTTCGTTCGAATATTTGATTTAATTTTGATTGAAAAATGTTCACCCACTAAAAATCAAAATTTTTCTGAAATTGTTGATGAAGAAAATATTCTTTAAAAATAAAAATACTTAGAATTGCCAACCTTTGGTTTAAATATTTATATTTCCTTTGGTTAAAATATGAATAGATTTGTATATCAATGTTTTCATAAGTTTAGTAAAAATAGGAGGTATAAAAAATGGGACACATGGTAAATAAAGCAATTGGATTAGGTATTGCAGGAACTATGATAGGGGTTGGATACATGATGTGGAACAACAACCCAAAGGCTTATAAAGAAGTGGAAAGAAAATTAAAGAGAGCAGCCAATGATTTATCCGATTTGGTGAACACCGTTGGAAATAACTTTAACCAAACTTTATAGTTGAAATTCCGCCTTTTAGGTAAGAGTTAATTTAACAAACTTTGTTGACAACTACAATAAAATTGATATAATGTTACTGATTATATGAAGTTTATAGGGGATTTAACGACTTACGAAGTTTGACTAAAATCAATGTTAAAAGGTATATTATTTATTAAGATGCCTCATCCCTTTTTTCATGGGATGAGGTTCTTATTTTTTGAAAATTAATTGATGAGAGGTAACTGAATGGAGAAGATTGGATTAAACCAACTGCGTAGCATGTTTCAAGAGTTTTATAAAGGAAAAGAACATTTCCCGGGAAAGAGTTTTTCTCTGATCCCCGAAAAAGATAAAAGCTTGTTGTTGATCAATTCGGGAATGGCACCCCTGAAGCCTTATTTTGCAGGTACGGATACCCCTCCGGCGAAGAGAATGACTACTTGCCAGAAATGTATTCGAACGGGAGATATTGACAACGTAGGTTACACAGCTCGGCATGCTACTTTTTTTGAAATGTTGGGTAGCTTCTCCTTCGGGGACTATTTTAAGAAAGAATCCTTAAAATGGGGCTGGGAATTTATCACGGAAGTATTAAAAATGCCTACAGATAAGCTCTGGGCATCCATTTATTTAGAGGATGAAGAAGCCTTTGAACTCTGGCGCAATGAAATCGGAATACCGGAGGAAAGAATCGTTCGCTTAGGAAAAGAGGATAATTTCTGGGAAATCGGGACAGGCCCATGTGGTCCTTGCTCTGAAATCTATTTTGATAGAGGGGAGCAATACGGATGTGACAACCCTGACTGTAAACCCGGCTGTGAATGTGACCGATATGTAGAATTTTGGAACCATGTATTTACTCAATTTAACAGAGACGATCAGGGAAATTATACTCCTTTGACTAACCCCAACATTGATACCGGAATGGGTTTGGAACGACTGGCTTGCATAATGCAGGATGTTGAGTCCATCTTTGATGTAGATACTATTCGCGTTATATTAGAAGAAGTGGTGAGGGTTTCCAAAACCCCATATAGGAATGGGCAGGCGCCTACAGATGTATCTATTAGAATTATAACGGATCACATCAGGGCAGTTACCTTCCTCATCAGCGACGGAGTATTGCCTAGCAATGAGGGTAGGGGCTATGTCTTAAGACGTTTACTGCGAAGAGCTGCAAGACACGGAAGACTTTTAGGTATCGAAGGTGCCTTTTTATCTGATCTTTCCAACAAGGTCTTTGAAGTTTCCAGCATAGCCTATGAGGATTTAGAGGAAAAAAGAGAGTATATTCATAAAATCTTAACCATAGAAGAAGATAAATTTGCTGCCACCATCGATCAAGGAAATCATATTTTAAAAGATTATATCAAACAATTAAAGAAGGATAATTCTACCCTTTTAGATGGTAAAAAAGCTTTCAAGTTATATGATACCTATGGTTTTCCAGTGGAGCTTACTGCAGAAATTTTGGCTGAAGAAAACTGTACTGTTGATATGGAAGGCTTTGAAGCCCATATGGAGAAGCAAAAGGAGCAAGCCAGATCCGGGAGAAAGTCGGACACAGAAGCGGGATGGGCTGAGGAATATGTTAACTTTGCTATTTCCGGTAGCTCTGAGTTTACCGGATATGAAACCTTGGATGGGGAAGGAGAAGTAAGGGCCATTTTTTGGAATCTAAAACCCTTGAATTCCATCAGTGAAGGAGATACTGCGCGAGTTATCCTTGATAAGACTCCTTTCTATGCGGAAAGCGGCGGTCAAGCCTGTGATATAGGTGTCCTCTATAACGATAGCTGCCAATTAAGAGTAGAAACAGTAGAGAAATTTCAGGATGTTTTCGCTCATAAAGTAAAAGTAGCTTCCGGTACTCTACACCCCGGGGATAAGGTTACTTGTTTAGTTGATACGGTGAATCGAAATAGTACAGCGAGAAATCATACTGCTACTCACCTTTTACACAAGGCATTGCAGGAGGTTTTGGGAAACCATGTAAAGCAAGCAGGTTCTGCGGTAACGTCAGATTCCCTGAGATTTGATTTCACCCATTTTGAAGCTCTATCCAAAAAAGATATTTTATTAATTGAAAATATAGTAAATGACAAGATATCAGAGTTTTTACCTGTAACTGTGGAAGAGAAAAAATTGGTGGATGTTATGGCAGACGGGGTTATCGGTCTTTTTGACGAAAAATACAAAGAAATGGTGCGAGTTGTTACGGTTCAGGATTTCAGCAGAGAATTGTGCGGAGGAACCCACGTATCCAATTCCGGTCAGATAGGTGCATTTAAAATCGTAAGTGAAAATGGGGTAGCTGCCGGTGTGAGGCGAATTGAAGCTCTTACAGGAATTGGGCTTTTTCATAGGATTTGCCAGGATGAAAAGCTCATCAATGAAGCCTGTGAACCTCTCAAAGTAAATAAAACAGCTTTAATTTCTAAAATTTACAGTATGACTGAAGAAATTCGTAGCCAAAGAAAAGAGATCGAAGAATTCAAGAAAAAGAACGCTAGTTCTATAACGGATGAACTAATTGAAAAAGCTAATATTATTGGAGATATTAAATTAATTACTCATAAATTCAATGACTATCAAATGAATGATCTAAGAGAAATGTCAGATAGTTTGAGAGCTAAAAATAAATCTATCATCATAGTGTTTGCAACTGTCAGCGACGACAAGGTAACATTCTTGGTGGCTATCAGTGATGACCTTTTGGACAGAGGATATCATGCAGGAAATCTGGTGAAGAAAATTGCAGCTGCTGCCGGAGGTAGTGGTGGTGGTAAGGCTGATATGGCTCAAGCAGGGGCTAAGGATATCTCCAAGGTAGAAGAAGCCTTTAAAGTTGCCGTAAATGAAGTGGAGAGCCTGAAGTAATTAGATTTACTTTATTACATTAATATTAAAAAATAGATTATTCTAAGAAACATCTTGTTAATTGACCATACTTTTTGTATAATGAAAATAATAGTAGTATTTTGTAAACGGAAAGTAGGTGAAAGAGATGGATAGAAACACCATTATGTTCAGCAACATTGAAAAGCAGCCTGATCAAACTACAGATCAAGTGTTAAAGTTTGTTTATGAGGCATTAGAGGAAAAAGGGTATAACGCGATTGATCAAATGGTCGGCTATATCCTTTCCGGAGACCCTTCTTATATAACAGGGCATAATAATGCCAGGAGCTTAATCCGACATATTGAGCGAGATGACTTAGTAGAGGAGTTGCTGAGAAAATTCCTGAACAAATAATTTTAAATTGATAGCGGACTTTATGTCCGCTACTGTTTTAGAAAGACGAGAAATGAAGAAAAAGATTGCATTAGATGTTGGAGATAAAACCATAGGCGTAGCGGTAAGTGACTCCTTGCTGATTACAGCCCAAGGATTGACTACCATTGAAAGGGTAGGGATTCGTAAGGATGCGGATAAAATCATATCCTTAATTAAGGAGCATGATTGTGATACAGTGGTTATAGGGTTACCTATCAATCTAAACGGAACAAACAGCATCCAAACAGAAAAAGTTTACGAATTCAAAAGTATGTTAGAGAATAAAATGAAGAGCACGGGAATGTCTGACATTTCCATAACCTTTCAAGATGAAAGGTTTTCTACGTTAATAGCAGAGAAGGTTTTGATTGAAGGGGATGTCAGTAGGAAAAATCGAAAAAAAGTCATCGACAAACAAGCAGCAATCGTTATATTACAAAGTTATTTAGACAAACTATCTAATGAGACGAAAGGAATGGAGTAAATATGGAATTTTTTAATAACATTGATAGTTACATGAACGAATTGGGTCAAGGGTTAGATAAACTGATGAAGGAGCTACCCAAAATTATGGATTCCATGCCTCAGATGGTTAAAGACCTTCAGAGATTTATTTCCATGATGGAAAACTATGTGTGGATCTCAGGGATCTGCTTAGTTGCCTTAGTAATATTCAGCGTAGTTTTATTTATGAAGCTGAATAAGGTTAATCAAAAGCTTACCGAAATGGATGAAAAGTTTAATAACTTGAGCAGGGATATTCATAAGGCTCTTTCAATAAATCCTACTAATTCTACCGATGTTTCCGGAAGTGTATCTACAGATAGTAATGATAAATCTTAAAACATATAATATAGTATGAACGATTATCAGCAATAACCATCCTTGAGTGACAGGATGGTTTTTAATTGTGCAGAATGGATTATGGGTGAGGATTCCCCGGTGATAACTATTCCTAAAATTCATCTTTTGGGAATAGTTATCACCGGATACGCCTTAATACCTTTATTTTCTCATTTTCATTGATATTTCAACGTTTTAACTTTATTAAATTACACCTAATATTTTAAATAGAAAAAAAATAAATAAATTCTATATATTAATTATTATTAATTAAATTGAAATATCCTAAGCTCACCTATTAATAATAATTGTCTTATAAACTTTATTTAATCTTCGTCATATTTAAATTCATTAGATTCTTATGTATTGTTTGATGTAAAATAAAAATACCCAAAATGGAAAAATAAAATTCCCCACTATAG
>CAYWVS010000022.1:0-42168 GCA_964461765.1 uncultured Anaerovorax sp. | reverse complement strand
CGGGCGACATGTGGAAATAGGAATCTTTGATTCCGTCATTTCCACGTTTTTTATTTATTTTTCTTTTAATGAATTTATATCAACCAAGATATATAATTTAATAATAAGAGCATACAAAAAGTCACCCTTAGAGGGGCGACTTCAGGAATAGGAATCTTTGATTCCGATTTTCACAGTTATTTGGTAATGTAAATTTCTACACGCCTATTTTTAGATCTTCCGTCTTCCGTATCATTGGAAGCTATAGGTGCATAGTGGGAATATCCTTCTATGGAAAATTTGTTTGGAGGCATTCCATTGGTGGTAAAGGCATTTAAAACCTTTAACGCTCTTTCCGCAGAAAGAGTCCATCCAAACTCCTCGCTTTGAGGGCTATCCTGGCCGGCTATATAAGCAGTGTGCCCTCGAATGGTAATGTGCCCGATTTGCACATAGGCGGCTTCCAAAAGCTTTTCGATGGATGTTAGGATAGGTTCTCCTCCCGGTAGCATCTGAGAACTATCCGGAACAAATAGCACACTATCCTTTAAATTAATAGCCACAAAGTCACTGGTTCCCGCCACATCAATCTGATTTTCAAGACCTGCACCTTTAACATAAGCGTTTAATTGCTCATAAAGCTGGGACATATTCAGATTTGAAGCCATATTTCCACCGGTGTTACCTCCGGCGGCACTGCCTGTTGTACCGCTAGCAGAAGTGCTACCGGTTCCCGATCCCTCGATGGGGGGGTTATTGAAAGCAGCTCCCATGGCGGCTGCGACTGCCTTATATTTTTCAGCGTCTACATTGCTCATGGCATATAACATGATAAATAAAGCCAGTAGCAAGGTAATCATATCGGCGTACGTTAATAACCAACGTTCGCTGTTGCCCTCGTGTTCCGCTTCTTCTACTCTTTTACTCATTTATTTAGCCTCATCAATTATTTTCTTTAAAACTTTTTTGCACTTATATGCTTTTATTAACTAATATTAGTTGTCTATGCCTTCTCTATATTTTTTATTACCATTAGCAAAAGCATTGAAATATAAGGAAAGTTGATTTTTTACGTCTCTGCTAATAGATCCACTGGCAATCATGCATACACCGTCAATAATCATCTCTCTAATTATTGTTTCTCTTTTTAAATTACTCTTTAATTTATTGGCAATTGGTAAGTATATAATGTTGGCCAGTACAACCCCGTAAAGGGTAGCGATGAAGGCCACGGCAATAGATTTGGTAAGTTCATCCGGTGAACCCATATTGGATAAAACGTTGATCAGTCCCATTACTGTTCCGATGATTCCCATTGTGGGAGAAAATCCACCGGCGGACTCGAATACACCAATTTCAATATGTTTTTTAGTGGTATAAGAATGTACTTCATTTTCCAGAATATTTCTAATCTGCTCTACAGATTTCATCTCCAGAATTAGTATAATGCCTTCTTTCATTAGATATTGTTCGTCTGTATTCATGGGCAACTTACCCATTGCAGATTCTAAAGCAGTAATTCCTTCTTTTCGGGCAATATCTGAAAACTCGGACACTGTCTCAATGATTTCTCCGGGATTCCCTGAAGGCTTAAAGGATTTTCCAACTGCCTTCAATGCATTTAAAACGTCCAGTAAGTTAGTAGAAGCAATCGTTGCACCGATAGTTCCGCCGATTACAATAACAGCTGGGCTTATTAAAAGCAAAGAACTAAGAACTCCATGCTCGAGAATGAAACCCATCAATAAGGCACCAAGCCCGAAAACAATACCTATTACTATTGCAAAATCCATATTTCACTCCTCAATCAAAAAATAAACTTATATTTTTATGTTACTATTTTTTTAAAGTTTCGTCAACTATATTTTATCAAACTATGACCGCTCATTTCATTGGGTTTTGGTAGCTTCATTAAGTCCAGTAGGGTAGGAGCCACATCTGCTAAAATTCCATCATCTCTCAAGTTCATAGACCTGTCTGTTACTACTATAAAAGGGACGGGGTTGAGGGAGTGTGAGGTAATTACATTGTCATTATCGTCTAACATGACATCTGCATTTCCGTGATCTGCGGTGATAATTGCTTCACCACCCTTTTTCAACAGAGCCTCAATGACTCTTGGAACACACTGGTTCAAAGTTTCTATGGCTTTGATGGCAGCAGACATAATGCCTGTATGCCCCACCATATCGGGATTGGCATAGTTTAAAACGATTAAATCGTAATTCCCGGATTCTATTTGTTCTATAACTCTATCTGTCAGCTCAAAAGCACTCATTTCAGGCTGAAGATCATAAGTAGCAACCTTTGGGGACGGAACCAAAATTCTATCCTCTCCTTTATAGGGAGCTTCTATACCGCCGTTAAAGAAGAACGTTACATGAGCATATTTTTCTGTTTCTGCAATCCTTAATTGTCTTTTTCCTAAGTTGGAAAGGTATTCTCCTAACGTATTGCTCAAGGATTGTGGCGGGAAAGCTACTAAAACATTAGGCATGACCAAATCGTATTGGGTCATACATACATAACATAGGTCTTTCACAATCTTTGCTCTTTTAAATCCATCAAAAGAAGGATCCACTAAGGAGCGAGTGATTTCTCTGGCTCTGTCTGGTCTGAAGTTAAACATGATCAGAGCATCTGCATCCTCTACAGAATGATGAGAAGCTAAAACCGTAGGCAACACAAATTCATCATTTTCATCTCGATCATAGGCAGCTTTCAAAGCATTTTCCGCGGAGTCACTGCTTTGCCCTAAACCCGAAGTTATAGCATCATAGAATTTTTGAACCCTTTCCCAACGGTTATCTCGATCCATGCCGTAGTATCTTCCCGAAATGGTAGCGATTTGCCCTAATCCAATCTTTTTCATATAATCTTCTAATTGATCAAAGTAATTTTGGGCACATCTGGGAGGTACATCTCGACCGTCCAATAGTGCATGAATATAGACCTCTTTTACACCCTTTTCCTTGGCCATATCCAAAAGGGCAAATAGATGTGTAATATGGCTGTGAACGCCGCCATCAGACAACAAACCTAAAAGATGTAAGGCTGAATGATTCTTTAAAACATGATCCATTGCCTTCACCAATGATTCGTTATGAAAGAAATCTTTATCTTTTATGGATTTAGAAATCTTAGTTAACTCCTGATATACGATACGTCCCGCACCTATATTCAGGTGACCTACCTCAGAATTCCCCATTTGTCCTTCGGGAAGCCCCACGGACAAGCCACAGGCTCCTAAAGTGGTATAAGGGTATTTGTTAAAAAGTAAGTCCAATTGCTCTTTATGAGATTGAGCAATAGCATTACCGTGAATCGTTTTATTAATGCCGAACCCATCTAGTATCATAAGTAAAGTAGGTGTCGTATTTTGCATATGTTTTACCCGCTTTCTTCCACATTTATGTTATTGTATTATTATACCAAAAAAATAAAATAAAATATATAGGTAATATAAATATTTTAAAATAAAAATATTGAATATATAGATAAAGGTTTTCTTTCGACATTGTGAGTTTTTGCAACTATTTGCTGTTTCATAATTGATTTTTTTGGAAATTTTATATATAATAACTCCGGAAAGGTCAAGGTTACTCCAATGGAAATTAAATATATGAAAGACAGGAAAGTTTATTTAGACCTACTAAGAGTGTTTGCTATATTTGCAATGATGCTTCTGCATGTTGCATCATCAAATTGGTATACAACTGATGTCAACTCTTTTGAATGGCAAGTTTTTAATTTTTATGACAGTGCAGTGCGATTCTGTGTACCCATATTTGTAATGATATCGGGTGTATTATTTCTCGACACTTCACGTGAAAAAACTATTAAATCAATATTTGTTAATAATATTTCAAGGATTATAACTGCATATATCTTTTGGTCTGTTGCTTATTCCCTAGTAAACCAATTAGCCATCTATATTAAGTGGGGCAAGCTCTCACCTAAAATTTTTATCTCAAAGGCAATAGTGGGTCATTACCATTTATGGTTTTTATTCACTTTGGTTGGTTTGTATTTGATTGTGCCTTTTCTAAGAAAAATTATTGTAAGTAAAACGTTGATAGAATATTTTTTAGTATTATTTTTTATTTTTTCACTATGTATGAACGCACTAAAGCTTATTCCATCAATAAACCATGAGTTGGATATTCTCTTGTCTAAGGCTAATATATATTTTGTACTGGGCTATTCTGGTTATTTTGTTTTAGGACATTATTTAGTAAATTATGAAATTTCAAAAATATTCCGTAAGGTGATATATTTACTAGGCTTTATAAGCGTGATTTTTACAGTAATTCTTACCTATAAAATTTCAATACACTTAGGAATTCCTTTTGAAAGTTTTTATTATTTTCTTATGCCTAATGCTTTTTTCACTTCCGTTGCTGTATTTGTTTTTTTTAAATATAATGTTTCAAGAATTGAATTTAAAGAACAGACTCTAAAACTAATATTTCTATTATCAAAACTATCATTTTGCATGTACTTGGTTCATGATTTTATCAACATATTATTTAGATTAATTGGTCTTTCCACTCTTACATACAACCCTTTACTGTCAGTTCCACTAAATGCGATTTTAGTATTTGTATTAAGCTTCATAATTTCTTTGCCCATTAGTAAAATACCTATTTTAAATAAATATATCATGTAACTACAAATAACAAGTAGTTACTATTCACAGTCTCCTAAAAACGAAAGCAGAAGAATCATGATAGCCCCATTACTTAAACTCCACACCCTGACTTTTACTATAGCTATTACACTTCTTTATTTAGCTAAATGCAAAAAATCTTTTGTTAAACTAAATGCATAACTTCTTTGTCGGATTTAGTGAACTAACTTACAATTGACAGTGTTCCGTTTAATTTGTCAAATGAATGTATATAAAAAAATCTTGAAAAATAAAAAATACACTGTAGTTTCTAAAAAAATTTTGATATAATATATAAAGCTTTGGAGGATGAGAATTCAAATTGACATGATTGATATTTAGAAAGATAGTTAGATTGGGAAGAGGTAAGGATGACAAAGAAAAAAACCTTTATTAAGGGTGCTGCCATCTTAGGGGTTGCAGGTTTACTGGTTCAAGTGATGGGAGCTATTTTTAGAATCCCTTTAGGCAATATAATCGGTGATACAGGGATGGGTTATTTCCAAACAGCCTATCCTATTTATGTTTTCTTGTTGGTATTTTCTACAAACGGTGCTCCTGCAGCCATCTCAAAAATGGTATCGGAGCGGGAAGCCTTGGGTCATGATAGGGAAGCTCATAGGGTTTTTAAGGTTTCCTTTATTTTGATGTTTGCGTTAGGGATAGTGGCTTCCTCAATTATCTTCCTCTTTGCTCGCCCATTGGTAGAGCGAATCGGAAATCCGGATGCTTATTATGCTATGGTAGCTATCTCGCCGGCCCTTTTATTCGTGCCCATCATGGCGGTGTTCAGAGGGTATTTTCAAGGGTTGCAGCAGATGGAACCCACTGCTATTTCTCAATTGATAGAACAGGCAGTGAGAGTTGCCGTAGGATTGACACTTGCGGTTGTCTTGCTTTCCAAGGGTCTTGATATAGCGGCGGCCGGTGCCACCTTTGGTACAAGTGTAGGACCAATCGCAGGTGTAGTAGTGCTTTGTTTTATTTATTTTATAAAAAGAAAGAAATTAAAAGTTAATAATTTAAATGACTCGCAGGAAAATAAGGAAAGTAAAAAATCCATTTTAATAACCTTGACTAAAATTGCAATTCCCATTACCATTGGGGTATCTATTTTGCCTATTATGAACATTGCAGATGTAGCCATTATCATGCGTAGGCTTCAGGACATTGGATTTACGGAACAACAGGGTAACGCCTTATACGGTCAATTGACAGGATTGGCAGGGCCGGTAATTAACATTCCCATGGCATTGGCCCTCAGTATTGCGTTAAGCATGGTGCCGGCCATAGCAGCAGCCAATAGCTTAAAGGATCATGAATTTCTTCATACCAATGTGCGTTTGGGACTTAGAATGTCCATGATTATTGGAATTCCTTGTACCTTTGGGTTGATGGCTCTTGCAAAGCCCATCATGTTACTTCTTTACCCACTTCAGCCTGAAAGTGCAGCAGGAGCGGCAAATTGCCTGTTTTATCTGTCCATCGGAATCATCTTTTTATCTGTAGCTCAGACCATGGCAGGTGTGCTACAAGGATTGGGAAGACCCTCTGTTGCGGTGATTTCCCTTTTGGTAGGTTTAGTTGTTAAATGCATCACCACATACATCTTGGTTGGTTTTCCTTCTCTCAATGTGGAAGGAGCCGCCATTTCAAGCACCTTGGCTTATGGAGTCATTGGAATTATGAATTTTGCTGCGGTAAAGAAGATTACCCGGACCAAATTTGATCTTACACTTTCCATCTTGCGCCCCTTATTGGCAGGAATCACCATGTTTGTTGTGGTGTTGGGACTTTATTACGGTTTGTTGGGGATATTGGGAAACAGCCTATCCACCGTGGTTTCTATTGGCGGAGGCGGGCTCACTTACGGAATTATGCTCCTTAAGACAAAAGCCATCGAAAAGAATGAAATAGAGCTTTTACCTAAAGGTCATAAGATTGCAAAGCTCTTACAAAAATTGAAGTTAATATAGATTAATTGGTTTTATAAAAAACAGGAGAATACAATGAAATGGACGGATGCTCAATCCAAGGCCATCAATATTAGAAATAAAAATATCTTGGTTTCTGCTGCAGCAGGTTCCGGAAAAACGGCTGTATTAGTGGAAAGAATTAAAAAGCTTTTAGTGGAGGATCAAGTTCCCTTAAGCTCCATGCTCGTGGTTACCTTCAGCAATGCTGCGGCTACAGAAATGCGTGAAAAGATTGTCAAGGCTCTCTCTTCTGAAATAGAAGATCACAGCAAGGAAAACAAAGACTTTCTGAGGCAACAGTTGAACATGATCAACCAGACCAATATCAGCACCTTTCATGCCTTTTCCATGGAAGTGATCAAGAGATATTTTCATGTGATTCAAGCAGAGCCAAACTTTCGAATCTGCGACGACACTCAGAAAATATTACTGCAAGGAAACGCTTTGAATCAGCTTTTCCAAGAGTTATTTGAGCAGGAAGATCCGGAATTTTTTTATTTTTTGAAGGAATACTGCTCATCTAAAAATGAAAATGCGGCTAAGGAAATGATTTTAGGCACCCATGAATTCATTCAGAGCATGCCGGATCCCTATGATTGGCTTTTAGAAAAAATTGAAGAGCTGCAAATATCCACAGAGGGTTTCATAAAGACCCCTCTCTATGTTCACATGAGATCCATTATTTTATCTTCTATGAAGGAGGCCATTAAATTTGTCCTAAGGACGGAAGAGCTTTTGGAGGAAAGCCAGTTAGATGGTTTGGCTTTAAAATGCAAGCAGGACTTGAATACTCTGATGGAATTAATGGAAGTCTTTCAAAGAGAGTTTTCAGATGCCTTGGAATTTGATCAAGCTTTATCCAAACTTTCTGCCGTAAAGTTTCAGCAGTTCAGAGCCAACAAAGAGGAAAAGGCAGATTATGAAGAAATCCAGGATAGAGTAACTGCTCTGAGAAACGAGGCAAAAGATCTAATAAAGAAGCTTTGCACTCGCTTTTCACTTCGTCCTTTGGAGGAGTATATTGCAGAGATCAACGATACATACAGGGGTGCTAAGTTTTTGTTAAAGCTGGTGATGGAGTTTGATGAACTGTATAAGAAAGAAAAACAGAACCGAAACTTGTTGGATTTTAATGACATTGAGCATATGGCTTTAAAAATTTTAGAAGATGGAAAGGTGGCACAAGAATATCGAGATAAGTTTCAATATATTTTTATCGACGAGTATCAAGACAGCAATCTGGTGCAAGAAACCCTCATAGGAAAAATTAAAAGAGTAAACAATTTATTTATGGTAGGTGATGTAAAACAAAGTATCTATAAATTTCGATTGGCAGAGCCTGAAATTTTTATAAATAAATATGAGAACTACTCAAAACAGGAATCAGAAGATAATACCATCATAGATTTAAATGAAAACTTTAGAAGTAAGGAATCCGTCATTAAATGTGTCAATTCGGTTTTTAGTCAAATCATGAGCAAAGAAACCACAGGGCTTGATTATGACGAAAAGGCAAAACTCTATCAGGGGTTAGAAGGACCGGGAGGAATGATAGTACCAGAGCTTCATGTTGCAGATTTTAAGTTGGAGGAAGGGGAGATTCCCGATGAAGAAATCCGCGATATGAAGAGGATGGAGCAAGAGGCTTACTGTGCGGCGGCTATCATAAAAGAGGCTTTGTCTACTCCTTACTATGACTGTAAATCTCAAATGTGGAAGGAATTGCAAAAGAGAGATATAGTAATTTTGCTGAGAGGGGCGAAAAATACGGCAGAGCTCTATGGTCAGGCATTATCTAAGGAAGGAATTCCCGCTTTTGCAGATGGGGGAGATGGATATTTTCACACGGTGGAGGTGGAAGTGCTCCTAAACTTACTTCGAATCATAGACAACTATCGGCAGGATATTCCCTTGATCAGCGTGCTTAGATCTCCTATCTTTGACTTGACCACGGAAGAGCTGATTTCCATTCGAATCCCTGAAAGAGCAGGTGCCTACCATAAGGCCTTTACCATTTACGGAGAACAAGGTGCCAACGAAGAATTAAAAATAAAATGCCAAAACATTATGAATCGAATCAGGAAATGGGCTAAGGAGGCTACCTTCATGCCCTTGGATGATTTCTTATGGATGATTTTAGGGGAAACGGCTTATGGAGATTATGTGGCAGCATTGCCGGGGGGCGTACAGCGGGAAGCCAACATTCGAGCTTTGGTGGATAAGGCTGTTTTTTTTCAAAAGAGCCAAGGATCGGGTTTGTTCCAATTCATACAGTATATAGAGGCCATTAAGAAGGAAAAGGTTCCCATGGGTCAGGTGAAGCTTTTAGGGGAAAAGGACGATGTGGTGCGCATCATGACCATTCACAAGAGCAAGGGGCTGGAATTTCCCATGGTATTGGTGGGAGGATTATCCAAAAAGTTTAAACTGGGTACAACGGGGGCATCCTTATGTTTTCACAAAGATATAGGGATAGGTTTGCGTTGGGTGGATGGCGCTAAAAAAAGCTATAAGAAAACCCTATTGCAAACTATCATTGATGAACAAAAGATGGGGGAGGATTTGGCGGAGGAGATCAGAGTGCTATATGTAGCCTTTACCAGAGCCATGGACAAATTGGTGTTATTGGCTTCTTTGCCGGACTTTGAAAAATCCATGGTCCAATATGATATGATTCAAGGAATCCCTAGGCGGGGTAGCAGTTATTTAGACTATATTTTGCCTATTCTCAATAAAACTAATTTAAAAATGATTGTTCACAATAAACAAGAAATTCAATTAAATCGGGAAATTGAAACAAAATCAACCAATTTCATAAAAGAGTTTTTTGACCAACCTTTAGATCAAAATATAGATCCCAACCTAAAGGAAGAGATCTATAGCAGGTTGGATTATAAATATGAATTTTCAAAGGCAACCTTGCTTAAGTCCAAATTTTCCGTGTCGGAATTAAATCTCCTTAAGGGTCATCATGGCATAGATGGTAATTACAAAAGAGAAAAATTGACAATGCCTGCTTTCCTACCGGATGAAAAACCCCTGTCTCCATCGGAGGTGGGAACGGCCATTCACACATTAATGGAGCAGTTGGACTTTGGCCTTATGATGAAACCGGAAAATCGAAGTGAAGATTTTATCCGAGGTCAAATTGAAGATCTGGTGAAACGGGAAATATTGCTGGAGGCAGAAGGGCTGGTCATCGACACAAAGAAAGTATTGGCTTTCTTTGACTCATCTATAGGAAAGAGGGCCTCCGAAGCCAAAAGACTATATAAAGAAAGCTCTTTTAATCTTAAAAAAGAGTTTTTTGGAGAGGAAATAATCCTGCAGGGAACCATTGATTGTTATTTTGAAGAGGGTGACGGGCTTATACTTATGGACTATAAGAGCAATTACCTTAAGAGGTCCTATGAGGAATCTGCGGTCAATGAATTGGTGGAGAATTACAAAGGTCAGCTCTCCTTATATAAAGAAGCCCTTGAAAAAATACTGGGAAAGAAAGTTTTAGAGACTTATCTTTACTTATTTAGCATTGATAGAGAAGTAAAGGTTGAACAATAATAAGCGGTGAACTTGAACTGAGTTTCACCCAAGGAAGGTTCCCCTGTCATTTGAAGAAAAAAAGAAGTAAATAATATTGGATTTTAATATTAGATAAGGTGTATAATTTATTTAGCAAGAACAAGAAGGGAGTAATATAAATGAAAGTTATCGCAATCAACGGAAGCCCAAAGAAGGACGGAAATACCGGTACTTTAATAAAGGTAATGGCAGAGGAATTGACAAATGAGGGCATAGACGTAGAAACGATTCACATAGGAAATCAATCGATTCATGGATGTATTGGCTGCAATTATTGTGCAGATTCAGAAGACAATCTATGCGTTTATAAAGAAGATATTACCAATGAAGTAGCCGTGAAAATGCGGCAAGCAGACGGATTGATACTAGGTTCGCCCACTTACTACGCAGGTATTGCCGGAACGATGAAGTCCTTTTTAGATCGGATTTTTTATACAAGTTCTGGACATTTTCAGTATAAGGTGGGAGCGTCTATCGCATCGGTCAGGCGTGCTGGTGGTGTTGACGTAATACACCAACTGAACAACTATTATCAACTTGCAGAAATGGTGATTCCGCCATCTCAATATTGGACAGCGGTTTACGGAGCCGAAAAAGGCGAAGTATTGCAGGATGGAGAAGGGATGCAGACCGCTATAAAAAATGCAAGAGCCATGGCTTGGTTACTTAAGGTGATCGATGCTAGTAAAGGAAAAATAGCTAACCCAGTCGCAGAGGAACGTGCTTGGACTAATTTTATACGATAACACAAAACAAGACTATTATAGAAGGAGAAAATATGATAACTCTAAACAAATCCCAATGTAAACAATGCGGCAAATGTGTAAGGATTTGCCCTTTTACCGTACTTAAAATGAAGGATGGATATCCGGAGCTCGTTAGCGATAAAACATGTTTAGATTGCTATCATTGCGTCTGCGTGTGTGAGGAGAATGCCTTGTCCCCGGAGCTGAAATCCCAGGAAGATGCACTTGCGTTACAAGAAGATAAAGACTTTGCCGAGAAGCTGTCAAAACTGGTCAAATCCAGAAGATCCATTCGAAAGTATAAAAAAGATAAGGTGGAAAAAGTTTTAATTCAAAGAGTATTAGATACGGTTAAGATGTGTCCAACTGCAAAAAACCAACAATCTTTAAAATGGGTTGTAGTTGAAGGTAGAGACACTGTGGATAAAATTATGGGTATGGTGCTCAATTGGGTTAAGGAAACGGGAAATGCTCCGGAAATTTTATCTGAATACGAAATAGGAAATAACGTTGTAACCTTAAATGCTCCCAATCTGCTCTTTTGTTATAGTGATGAAAAAACAATCGCTCCTCAAGTGGATTGCATGATCGCCATGACTACCACGGAGCTGCTTCTAAATGCAGAAGGGGTAGGAACCTGCCATGCAGGATACCTGAGGAGAATTTCAAGTACTTGCCAATCCATCCGTGAGTTTCTTGATATTCCGGAAGGGTTTCAAATCTATGGAGCCTTAACCTTAGGTTATGCAGACAATGAAAATTATAAAAAAATTCCTTACAGGAATGATTCGATAGTTAAGTGGATTTAATATTTACATTTTTTATCTCAAAATATTAATAATAGTTGATTTTAACTTATAAATAATTATAATATATTATATATAATATATTATTTTGTGGGGGTAAAAATGGATTACATCACTAAGAATGAGTTGGTATATCATTCATTAAAGGAAAAAATTATTAAAGGAGATATTCCCGGGGGCGATAAGCTCATCCTAGCCGCTATTGCAAAGGAGTATAATGTCAGTACCATCCCAGTAAGGGAAGCGATTAAGCAATTGCAGCAAGATGGATTAGTAGAGGCTACTCCACACAATAGCGCAAGGGTTATCGAGCACGATTTGGATACTTTAAAAAAGATATTAGAAGTTCGATTGGCAATAGAAGGTTTGTTGGCTGAATTAAGTGCAAAGAATATTAACCAGACACAATTAATGGCTCTTGAAGACATTAATGTAAAGATGAATGAATGTATGGATGAGAACGACCCAATAAATTATGATAACTTAGATAAAATGTTTCATAAAATAATTTATGATAGTTGTCCAAATGAAATCTTGCATGATATTTATGTAGAATTAAGAAATAAATCGCAGTATGCAAGAACTGTTTTTACAAAAAATCCTACTAGAATGGAAGTGTCGTATAAAGATCACATAGAATGGGTAAATGCAATTAAAAATAAAGATTATGAACAAGTAAAAGAAATTGCACAGAGACATAAGCAAGGCTCTTTTGAGTATACATTTAAATATATAGAAGAAAAAAAAAGTAAAGACAATTAAAATCATATTTTTTTATCTTATATCTCATCTAATTTAAATCTCTAAAATTCCAAAATTAATAAAATTTTCATTGACAATATATGATATATGATATATCATATATCATATATCATATTAAACTTTATAAAATGTTGAGTAGGTGAGGTGAATTTATGGCAAAAGGCTATGTAGGTATGCTTTTAAGAATTAACTTAAGTGACAAAAAAATTTCCAAAGAGCCCCTTAATGACAACTTTATGAGAAAATATATGGGTGGAAAGGGATTAATCAGTTATTACCTGATGAAAGAGGTTCCGCCATCTGTGGATGCTTATTCTGAAAAAAACAAATTAATATTTGCCACAGGAGTGTTAACAGGTGTTCCCGTACCAGGATTTATTCGATTTGCTGTTGGTGCCAAATCTCCACTTACAGGCGGATACGGGCAGTCAGAGGCAGGTGGATTTTGGGGTCCTGAATTAAAAAAAGCAGGATATGATGCAATTATTGTTGAAGGAAAATCACAAACTCCGGTTTACATAGATATTAACGACGGAGAGGTTTTTTTACGGAGCGCCTCCCATTTATGGGGTTCGGATACTGGAATTACACAAGATAAAATTCGTGAAGAGTTAGGAGATCAAAAATATCGAGTTGCTCAAATTGGTGTGGGAGGAGAGTCCTTGGTAAGATACGCCTGTATTACGAATGAATTGAAGCACTTTAATGGACGATGCGGACTTGGTGCAGTTATGGGATCAAAAAACTTAAAGGCTATTGCGGTAAGAGGGACCGGAACCATAGAATATACAGATCAGGGTGAAGTTATGGCTATGGCAAAATGGTATAACCAGCAAGTAAAAGAGAATCCTCTTTTAAAAGGGCTGTCTGACGAAGGTACACCAATTAGCGTTAATCCTTTAAACGCAGGAGGTATTCTTCCAACAGAGAATTTTAAAAAGGGATACTTTGAAAAAGCAGAGAATTTTTCCGGTCCAACGATTAACAATTCTATACTTAAAAAGCATGATGGTTGCTTAGGTTGTAGTATTCGTTGCAAAACAACAGTAGCTTTTAAAAACAATGATTTTGAAGTGGAAGAGAGATTTGGAGGATTAGAGTATGAAACCATTGGTGCTTTTGGGTCAGCATGCTGTGTAGATGACTTGCAAATCATAGCTAAAGCTAGCGAACTATGTAATAAGCATACTATAGACACTATTTCTGCAGGAATGACCATTGCTTTTGCTATGGAGTGCTTTGAAAACGGATTGATAACGCTAAATGATACGGATGGAATTGAACTCAAATTTGGTAATGGTAAGGCCATGTTAGAAATTTTAAGAAAAATAATAAAAAAAGAAGGTATTGGAAAGCTGTTAGCAGAAGGTGCCAATCGTGCAGCAGAAGTTATGGGAAAAGGCGCTGAACAATATGCAATGACCATTAAAAATCAAGAGTTGCCGCTCCATGATCCAAGGGGAAAAGTAGGAATAGGTATTGGGTATGCAATTTCAGATACTGGAGCAGACCATATGCATTCTTTGCACGATGGTTCGTTTGCTGCGCATAATTTTTTCTTTGACTCAATGAAAACTTTAGGTTTTGAAGAGCCAACATCAGCCCTAGAAGATGGACCTAAAAAGGTTAGACAGTATTATACTAGTCAAATGGTTTGGGGGTTATATAACTTACTGGGAGCTTGTGCTTTTACACCTGCCCCCAGAGGATTTTTAACCTTTGACAAGTTAGAAAAACTGATAACTGCGGCTACAGGATGGGATATGAGCTTATATGAAATGATGAAGGCTACTGAAAGAACTTTTTATATGAGTAGATTATATAACTCAGCATGTGGCTTTGAATCTGAAGACGATAAGTTGCCGGAGAGACTATATCAGCCATTAGAAAATGGAGCATTAGAAGGTGTTGGAATTGATAAGAATAATTTTGCCAAAGCAATTAGATTATATTATGGTCTCTCTGGATGGGATGAAACAACAGGGTATCCAAAATATTGGAAAGCTATGGATTTGAGAATTGAAGACGAATTTTTAGAAGATTCCCAATATAAGCCCTTTATTTGTTAATGAGGTAAGACTATGTTGAAAATAATCTTCGGAGGAGAGTTAAAAGAATATACTCCGGATAAAAAAAGAGAAATTGAATTAGATGTGTTGTTGCCTTGTACCATCAGAGAAATATTAAATCAAATAAATTTCAACATTAATTACATTGGTGTAGTAGTAAGTAACGGTAAATCCTGTAATTTAGATCAAATGGTAGACGATGAGAGTGAAATAAAGTTATTTCCTATTATAGGAGGTGGATAAGTGTATTTAGGCTTAAAAGGAAAAGTGGTGGTGGTAACAGGAGGCGGCTCCGGAATCGGAGCAGGGATTACCAAAGCTTTTTTAGAGGAAGAATGTAAGGTTGCTATTTGTGGTAGGACTGAATTTAAGCTCTTAAACTTTAAAAACCAACTGGAAGTCTTATCTAAAGATCTTTACATTGGGGTAGCAGATGCTTCGAATTATGAAGAAATATCAATTTTTACGGAAAATGTAATTAAAATTTTTGGGAAAATAGATATCTGGATAAACAACGCAGGTGTGGAAGAGCTAGGTTATCTAACTGAGTGTGAATCAGAGATGTGGGATAGGATTATGTCAATAAATCTTAAAGGAGCCTGGATTTGCAGTAAAGTTGCATCGAGATATTTGAAACAAATAGGTGCAGGATCAATTATCAACATATCCTCATTTACATCAATTTGCCCCAGTGCTAGAAGTGGAATCTATGCAATAACTAAATCCGGAGTAAATTCAATGACAAAGGTTATGGCAGCTGAATTAGCACCTTATGGGATCAGAGTAAATGGAATAGTACCGGGAATGATTTCCACACCTATGACAGAAGAAAAAATAGAAAACAAAAAAGAAAAGTTGCTTTCTTTGATTTCACTTAGACGATTGGGAACACCGGAAGACATAGCTAATGGAGCAATTTTTCTAGCTAGCGAAGCAGCATCTTATATTACAGGGGAAATTTTAGTTATTTCTGGAGGCAAAATGTTAATACAACATCCAGAAGATCCGTGGAGTAGTCTAAACGAATTAACAGATAATGAGGTGAATTATGGAAGATAGATATTTTAACAATCATGTAAAAACAATGTTAAAGAAAAAAGATAAAGTTTCCGCAGCTTGGATTCATTCTATGAATCCTACCTGCACAAGCATTATTGCGAATGCGGGATTTGATGTAGTAATGATTGACTTAGAGCATTCCCCAGCAGCATTTCCCGAGCTATTATCCATGGTGCAGGCTACTCAAGGGACGGAAGCACTGCCTTTTGCAAGAGCGCCTTGGAACGATATGGTATCTCTAAAGAAAATGTTAGATTGCGGTGTATATGGAGTTTCTATTCCATTTGTTTGCACCAAAGAGGAAGCTGAGCTTGCAGTTAAGTCATGCAAATATCCTTCAAAAGGTATTAGGGGGACTGCAGGGTGTCATTACGCAGCTCAATATGGGTTAAAACGTAACGAGTATTTTCAAGCTGCAAACGATGAGATAGTTGTAATGGTTGCAATCGAAACAAAAGAAGCTGCAGACAATATAAATGAAATCTTAGAGGTACAAGACTTAGATGGTATCTTTATAGGGCCTGCAGATCTGGGAGCATCAATGGGATTCTTTGGTAACCATACATCAGAAGTTGATCAAGTGATACGAGGTATAGAAGAAAAGGTTCTTCAAACAAATAAGTTCTTGGCTACTGTAGCAAATGGGGTAGAGCATGCTAAGCAACTCTATAATAGAGGATATAGCTTTGTAGTAATGATGTCTGATATGGTTGACTTGGCAAAATACTCCCATCAGATGGTTAATGAATTTAAGAATACATATCGTAGCAAGTAAGCTAAGAAAGAGGTTGGCATGAAAAATGTTTTAATTACAACTCCCACATTTTCTAAATTTTCAGAGGAACCTATAGAGATTTTAAGAAAAGCTAATTTAAACATAATTAATATCTCGGATCAAGAGGTTACTGAAAATTTAATCCTAAAACATTTAGACAACACAGTAGCTATTTTAGTAGGATTAGAGCAAATTACTCCAACCATAATCAATGCGGCAAAGAGTCTTAAAGTGATTGGTAAGCATGGTGTAGGAATTGATAATATCCACAAAAAGACTGCAGAAGAAAGAGGTGTTACGATTGTCAATGCACCGGGAAGCAATAGCGAAGCAGTAGCAGACTTTGCCTTTGGACTATTGTTAAATGTAGCGAGAAGAATAAATTTTGGAAGTTCAGAAGGAGCCAATGGAAGATGGCCTAGAATAGCAGGATATCCTGTTTATGGAAAGACCATAGGAATAATTGGATTTGGCGCTATTGGGAAAGGGGTAGCACTCCGTGCAAGGGGATTTCAAATGAGGGTTATTGCATATGACATACAATGGGATGAAGACTTTATAGCTAAAAATGATATTGTGAAGGGAACCTTGGAAGATATCTATAGAGAGAGTGATTTTATATCGCTACATGTTGCATTAACAGAGGATACTAAAAATTTGATTAATGAAGATTCAATTAATAAGATGAAAAAAAATGCTATTATTATTAACACTGCGAGAGGAGGAATATTAGATGAAATGGCAGTGAAGAAGGCTTTAGTAGAGCAAAGAATAGCGGGATTAGGGATTGATGCTTTTTCTGTAGAACCTCCGGTGGATATAAGCTTATTTCATATGGATAATGTAGTAGCTACTCCGCATTTGGCGGGATATACCTTTGAGGCATTGACCAATATGAGCAGCATAGTAGCCAATAATATTGTTAAGGCTCTTTAAATCAATTTAGGACTTGTTAAAAAAATAATCATAAAAAATAGTTATAGTAAAGTAAAAAAAGGAGTAAAAGATGAAAAAATTTTTAATCATCACATTAGTTTTAGTGCTGATTACATCTGCATTTGCAGGATGTGCTTCAAAAGGTGACTCAAAAAGTGGAACCGAAGGACAAGAAACATACTTAATGAAAATTGCTCATCACACATCAGAAACCGATCCCTTACATTTAGGATATAAGTTTTTTGGTGATAAACTGACAGAGAAATCTGAAGGAAGAATTAAATATGAGATATATCCTAATAAGCAAATTAGTAGCGGCGATGTTGAAGTAGCAGTACTAATCCAGCAAAATACTGTACAAATGTCTTCTATTCCACAATTTGCATTTAACACTACAAGTGAAACCTTAAAAGAATGGAATGTATTTGATTTCCCATATTTATTTAATGGTGATGAGGAATTATACAAATTTGTAGATAGTGCTACAGGAGATAGGCTAAGAGAGAAGGCTTACGAAGTTGGCCTTAAGGCATACCCAAGTTTTAATATTGGTTGGCAAAAGATTTCCTCAAATAAACAACCCATAGCCCTACCAACAGATGTAAAAGGTCTTAAAATTAGATGCGGAACCTCAGACTTGTTGATCAATTTCTTAAAAAATGTTGGAGCTAGCCCAACACCTATGGCATACGGGGAAACCTTTACAGCACTTCAGCAGAAAACTGTAGATGGAATGTGTACTAGCACAACTTTATACGTATCTGACCGATTTTATGAGGTTCAAAAGTATATGGGAGTTGTAGATTTTGCTCCAATTACACATACCCCAATTATAAGCAAAGAGTGGTACGAAGGTTTACCTGAAGATTTGCAAGTTATTGTGGATGAATGTGCAGCAGAATATGTGGAATATGCAAGAAAAATTTGTGGAGAAGCAGAGCAACAGTCTAAAAAAACTTTAGCAGAAAATGGAATGACAGTAACAGAGCTAACAGAAGAGCAAAGAGCAGAATGGGCTAAGGCAGGAGAACCTTTATGGAATGATTTTGTTGATGTAGCTGGAAAAGAGGTCTTAAGTGAGGCTAAAGCACTGTTAAACAAGTAAATAAATGATAGACTATCAAATACTTAAGAAAATTATAAGTATTTGATAGTCTCAATTGGTGAAATAACCAAACTTGGAGGATACGGCATGGGAAAAGTAAGAAATGTTTTTGGGAATATTGAAAAAACAGTGTCAGTGGCCATATTACTCACTATACTTTTGGTATTAACGTATCAAATCTTTATGAGATACATTTTTTCAAATACTCCTGAATGGTCAGAAGAATTATCAAGATATTTATTTATTTGGCTAATATTTTTAAGCGGTAGTTTTGCAGTTCAAAAAAATGCACATATTAAAATTGATTCTGTAGAAAAAATCTATCCAAGAAAAATAAAAAAAATAGTGTTTTTTCTAGGGGACATAGTATGGCTATGCATTAGTATTTTTATCCTTTACATAAGTACCAAATTTACCATCGAGCAGTATTTTTCGGGTTCTATGTCAATAGCCTTAAAAACAAATATGGCCTTTGCTTATGCAGCCATTCCAATTGGATATTTATTTCTAATTATTAGGATCATGGGAAACATTTATGACAAGTATTTTTCTGACATTATGAAAAGAGTGGTAGGTAATAAGAAGTTAGGAGGGGACTTGTAATGGAAATTTGGACTATTTTTATAGTATTTGCAATAGCAATATTTTTAAATATACCTATTGGGTACTCACTTACTGCAGCAGCATTAACGACAATAGTTATTACAGAAATTGTGCCATATAAATTCCTAGTGTCTTCTTTTTTCTCATCGGGAGACTCATTTCCTCTATTGGCAATACCTTTTTTTATCTTAGCCGGCGATATTATGATGCATGGAGGGATATCTAAAAGGTTGGTTGGATTTGCCACAACTCTAATGGCAGGAAAAATTGGATCTATGGGAATGATTACTGTAGTTACATGCTTAATCTTTGCGGCAATTTCTGGCTCTGGGCCCGCTACTGTTGCTGCCATTGGCGGCATTATGATACCTGCCATGAAGAAGGAAAACTATGATCCGGCCTATGCAGGTGCATTGACAGCAGCGGCAGGCTCTTTGGGTCCGGTAATACCCCCTAGTATTTCATTGGTATTATATGGGGTGTTGGCAGGAGTTTCAATAACCGATTTGTTTATAGCAGGGATCGTTCCAGGAATACTAATGGCCATTGCAATGATGATTTTTGTTTATGTTACAGCAAGAAAATATAAATTTGGAATTGTTAGAGAAAAAGCAACTACTAAGGAAAAATGGAAATCATTTAGTGAAGCGAAATGGGCCCTGGTTTTTCCAGTAATTATATTGGGTGGCATTTATGGAGGCATTTTTACACCTACAGAAGCTGCTATAGTAGCATGTGATTACGGACTAATAGTGGGGTTGTTTATTTACAAAGACCTAAAGTTTAAAGATCTTTATCGGATATTTGTAAGCTCCGCATTAACTACAGGTACGGTTATGGTATTAGCCGGAAGTGCTGGAGTTTTTGCAAGACTAATATCCATTCAACAAATCCCAGCTATGATTTCAAATGGAATACTGGAACTTACTTCAAGTAAGATTGTAGTATTAATACTGGTTAATGTAGTTCTATTTGTGGCAGGAATGCTGATTGATACGATTACAGCTATTTTAATATTGGCTCCACTGCTACTTTCTGTAGTAACACCTTTTGGTGTAGACCCACTACACTTTGGATTGATTTGCATTGTTAATTTAGTAATTGGCATGTGTACACCACCTGTGGGAATCAATACCTTTGTGGCCGCTGGAATTGCAGAAATACCTTTTGAGTCTATGTTCAAATGGCTTGTACCTTTAATCATATCACTGATTGGGGTTCTGCTATTAATTACCTACATTCCGGCACTTTCTACATTCTTGCCGACATTGTTAAAATAAATTTAAAATAATTAAATATTGAAAAACTAACAAATATTAAAGGAGGACAAAATGAGTAAAATAGTAAAAACATGGGTCATGAAAGGTCCGGGGGCATTAGAACTCAATGAGTTTGCATATCCCGAATGCAAAAAGGATGGAGCAATCATTAAAATCGAAGCTGCAGGTGCTTGTGGAACCGATAAACATTTGTACGGTGGAAAAGGGGGTACTGCTAAGTTTCCAATTGTACCGGGCCATGAAATGTGTGGTATTGTGGAAGAATTGGGAAGTAACCTTACAGACAGCGTGTTTGTAATTGGTACAGATAAACTTAAAGAGGGAGATCGGGTAATTCTGGGACCGGGAACCAAAGCCTGTGGAAGATGTTATAATTGTTTGGCTCATCCAGATAGACCATACTTATGTACCAATAGGTTTATTTACGGATTTTCATCTTGCGAGACAGAACCCCATATTTTGGGTGGATTTTCTCAATATACATATGCTGTAAATAATTCCTTTTTATTTAAAGTTCCTGATAATATAAATGCAAATAAGGCTGTTCTTGCAGAGCCGGTTACTGTCGCTGTTAGAGCTGTGCAACGAGCTTTTGAGCCGGGTCAGCCTGTATTTGGAAATGGTCTAGGAGTTGGAAGAAGCGTTATGGTTATCGGGGCGGGTCCTATCGGACTTCTCATAGTAGCAGTGTTAAAATATGTGGGTGCAGGGAACATAATTGTTACAGACAGATTGCCAGCTAGATTAGAGATGGCTAAGTTAATGGGAGCTGATGTTGTCATTGATGCCAATCTTTCGCTGGAAGAGAGAAAAGAATTGGTTATGAAGAATAATAACGGACTGCTGCCGGATATTACATTTGAGGCTGCAGGCGCACCTATTGCCTTTACAGAGGCTATTGAATTTGTAAGAAGGGGAGGAATTGTTATTGAATCAGGTCATTATACAAACACTGGAGATGCATCAGTAAACCCATTTATGATTTGTAACAAAGACTGTGACATTCGAGGGTGTTGGGCAGTTCCGCCTATTATTTTTAGAGATGCACTAAACTTTATGTCAAGAACCACATTGCCAATAGATAAAATAGTAACCCATGTATTGCCATTTGACAAAGCTGAGGAAGCTATAAAAATGGTAGGAAGTGCTGAGGCCAGCAAGGTAGTGGTAAATCCTTGGCAATAAGCATTAACAGTCTTTTTTTACAGTCTCATTTTTTTCATTTTTCTTCTATAAAAGGCACCTTGAGTAATCAAAGTGCCTTTTAAATATCATTTTTTACTTAATAAGTTATTTAAGACTTCTTATACTAACCCTTGCTCCATCATAGCTTGAGCAACCTTTAAGAAACCGGCAATATTAGCACCGGCAACAAGGTTGTAACCAAAACCATACTCTTTAGCAGCTTTAGCAGAGTTATCGTGGATGTTAACCATGATTTCCTTCAGCTGTGCATGTACTTGCTCAGGGGTAAATACGCACTTAGAACCGTTTTGTCCCATTTCGATTGCAGAGCAAGCAACACCACCTGCGTTTGCAGCCTTAGAAGGACCAACGTTTACGCCGTTATCCTGTAGGTATTTGATGGCTTCGTTGGAAGAGGACATGTTGGAACCTTCGCAAACGAACTTACATCCTGAAGCGACGATAGCTTTTGCATCATCGATAAGAATTTCATTTTGAGTAGCACATGGGATATAAAGGTCTGCTTTAACTTCCCAAGGCTTCTTGCCAGCGATGAATTTAGAACCGGCAAATTTTTCTGCATATGGAGCACAGATATTTTTACCTGAAGATCTAAGATCAAGCAGATAATCAACTTTTTCACCGGAAATTCCTGCTTCGTCTAAAATATATCCATCGGGACCGGAGATAGTGATAACTTTAGCTCCTAATTCGTTAAGCTTTAATGCAGTACCCCAAGTAACGTTTCCGAAACCTGACAATACTACGGATTTTCCTGCAAGTTTTTCGCCGCAAGCTTCGATCATTGCATCTGCAAAGTATACGATACCGTAACCGGTAGCTTCAGATCTTCCGTTTAATCCGCCCCAAGTTAAACCTTTTCCTGTAAGAACGCCTTCGAACCTGTTAACGATTCTCTTGTACTGTCCGTACATATAACCGATTTCTCTTGCTCCAACGCCCAAGTCTCCTGCAGGAACGTCAGTTTCAGGTCCAATATGTCTGTATAATTCGGTCATGAAAGCCTGGCAAAATCTCATTACTTCAGCATCAGATTTTCCGTTAGGATCAAAATCCGCACCGCCTTTGCCGCCTCCGATGGGAAGTCCGGTCAAGCTGTTCTTGAAAATTTGCTCAAAACCCAAGAATTTAATGATTCCGGGATATACGCTAGGTGCAAATCTAAGACCGCCTTTGTAAGGTCCCAGAGCGCTGTTGAACTGATATCTGTAACCTCTGTTTACCTGTACTTTGCCGGCATCGTCTACCCAAGTAATTCTGAAAGAAATTCCTCTTTCAGGTTCAATCAGTCTTTCTACAAGACCTGACTCTATGTATTCTGGGTGTTTTTCAAGAACCGGTTCTAAAGAAAGTAGAACTTCTTCAATTGTCTGGTGAAATTCTGGTTCGCCCGGATTTCTTTTTTTAGCAATCTCAATGTATTGCTCTACGATGTTTGCCATTGGTTTCATCTCCTCTTTTAAAATGTTAAAATTAGGTATATTTGATAGGTAAAGCGTAGCATATTGTCAAAATATAGTCAATATAAAAAAACTTAAAATGAGGGTCTTTTGCAAAGTTCTAATATTCTGAAAAATTATCCTTGAGAAAACTTATTTTAGAAGAATGAAATATATTGTAAATTGAATGAAAAGAAGTCATAATATATTAAGAAACATGAAATCTTATTTTGGTAATTTTTCAAGTTTTAATGTTAAAATATTAATTTTCCACATTTTCTAAAAATGAGGTGTATTATGCAAAAAAAAATACTGTCAGACTTAGTAAAAGAGCTAGAGAAAAATGTAACAACGAAAACATTTTTAAGAGATGTAAAGTGTTCTAAAAAGATGATTCTAGAGGTTACTCACAAAGAAGCTTGGAAACGTGCTGTGGAAGAGACCCTTCTGTCAGAGGATTACTCTTGGAGTAATCTGCTGGAGATGATGAAGCCGGCTTTAAATGAAATCTCTCAGGAACCACCAAATGGATGGTTTCCTTATATAGAGGCTTGTGCATTAAATCTTTTATTTCCTCAAAACTATACTGCAAATAAAGATCCTATTTATGAAAAGGGAAGACTATTTATACTGGAAGTTTTAAGGACATTTTATCGATTTCAAAAAAGATTCCAAGAGTTTGATCCAATGAACTATATGCAGTTGATAAAAAGTGAGGAAGCTAAGGTTTTTCACACCGGGGAAGAATATTTACGCTTTGTAGGCTTTTGCAAAGAAAATTATATCTATGAATATTTAAGATTGGTGAAGGAAAACACCCCTTATAATATTTTGGGGCATATTTCCGGTGTTCATTATATCGCCATGCACGTAGCAGCCCAGCTTTATCAGGCAGAGGTGCCTATTGATTTGGCTTTGGTATCGGGAGCGGCGGCAGGTCATGATATCGGTAAGTTCGGTTGCAGACCAGAGGAAGCAAAAAGAATCCCTTACTTACATTATTATTATACGGATGATTTTTTTAAGAGAAATCGAATGTATGCCATCGGTCATACGGCAACGAATCACTCCACCTGGGATTTAGAATTAGAGAATCTTTCAGTGGAATCCTTGATTTTAATTTATGCAGATTTTCGGGTGAAAGGAGCCAGAGATGAGCAGGGGAGGGAACAAATTCTCTTTTATACTTTGAAAGACTCATTCGATGTAATCTTAAATAAATTGGATAATGTAGATGAAGCAAAACGAAACCGCTATATACGTGTATATAATAAATTGCAGGATTTCGAGGAGTACATGGTATCCCTGGGGGTACATACTGAACCGGGACAAGCAGAACTGTCTCCGGTACAGCAGGTAGATGCCTCCTTGCTTTCCCCTAAAGGTGTTACAGAGCAGTTAAAATATCATGCCATCGCTCATAACATTTTCCTCATGAATAAATTAAACGGTGAAATCTCATTAGCTAACATTATCGAAGCGGCTCGAAGTGAAAAAAAATGGAAAAATATAAGAGCTTACGTGAATATTTTTAATGAGTATTTCACCTACATGTCTAACAAACAAAAGGAAATTACTTTGAATTTTCTCTACGAACTTCTCATGCATAGGGAGGGAGACATCAGAAGACAGGCCGCAGATTTGATGGGTAATATTATCGTTAATTATGATGAAGAGTACAGAAAGGAAATGCCTGAGCATACGGTAAGAATCCATGGAGAGATTACAGCACTGGATCTCTGGAAGAGAACTCTTCAAAATACCATTCACCCTGATCATAAGGTGACAGAGCAACACAGACGTTGGATCGGTTACTCCTTGAAAATTCTTGTGGAATCTGTGTTGAAAAGGTGCAAACAGGAGGAAGGCAACACCTATCTTTCTCTTCTTTTAAGGTATTTTCAGGAGGAAAATTACGATGATGCAACGGCTTTCATCATGGTGGATGCCATTCGATCCATCCCCTTATCTTATCTAAATGGCGAGAATATACCGTTGTTTAACGACTTTATTAAAAAATTAACAAATAGAAAAGTTTTAGAAATTAATGTAGCTATTTTAAGATTTTTAAAGCACTACACAGATTATGAACCTACTTCCAAAGAGGACATAGCTACTTTAACTGACATCATAACAACCATAGAAGAACCCTCTGTCCTTTGTGTAGCTTATTTAAAAGCTAAAATAATTGAAAACTTACAAAAGCATACTTCGATTCTTAATTCAGATGAAGCAAATAAGATTCAAAACTTTCAAGTTTTTCATGATCCTCATGCCACGTCGGCCATTTTTTTGGAAAACTTAAAGACTGCCACTCCTTGGTCCATTAAGGCAGTAAATATCGAGTTGCTATTGGATCAGATTAAATCCGGAAACCATATACAAATCCTTCATGTGGCCACCCATTTTTCCAACTTAATCAAGGTAAGTGAGCGAGTAGCCGTCAGGCATCGGGCGGGAAGGGCGCTTCTGGCTATTATGCCCATCCTGACACTGGATCAACGAAACGAGGTAGTTATCGAGCTGACAAAAGGCTTGGAAATCGGAGAATACGAAATCTCTAAATATATTCCTCAATATCTTGGTCAATTAGCACTGTTTCTGCACCCTAATGAGTTGGATGAATTTATTGTAAACCTTACCAAGCTTTTTGAAAGCACCAATGAAAAAGTCGGATCAGTAGCCTTAAATACCATGGGAATTCTCATAGAAAGATACCCTGAGTACCTAGAGCAATTTCAAGAAAGCCATGAAAACTATTATCGCCGTAAGGAAAAGATATTAGGAATGCTTCTCAGAGGTTTGGCAAACTACAATGAAGTGGTCAGCCAAGAAGCGTTTTTGGTTATCGGTCAATATATCTTTGGATCAAAGGAGCTCAACTTAGAAGAAAAATATGGAATCTTCCACTATATGCACAAGAAGCTGCTAAATCTTTTCGTGGATCAGGAGGAAACGGAACTCTCCTTCTTTAACAATGCGGCATCTCTGAACCATATATATAGATTTATTTCCGACTATACCTTTGAAAAAGGGGCAATCAGCTTTATACCCAACACTAAAGTGGCCTTTTTCCCGGGAACCTTTGATCCATTTTCCCTTTCCCATAAGGGGATAGTAAAGGAGATAAGGAACTTGGGCTTTGAAGTGTATTTGGCATTGGATGAATTTTCATGGTCAAAGAAAACCCAACCAAGAATGATCCGCAGAAAGATCATCAACATGTCAGTAGCGGATGAAAACAATGTATATCTGTTTCCTGATCATATTCCCATCAATATCGCCAACCCGGAAGACATTCAAACCTTGACTTCTCTCTTTCCGGAGAAGGATGTTTACATTGTGGTAGGCAGTGATGTCATTCTCAATGCATCTTCTTATAAAGGTGAATTTGTGGAAAACTCTGTTCTGACGCTGAATCACGTTGTATTTCGCAGGGATAGCATTTCTGAGGGAACTGAGTACGATTGTGATCTGGATACTGCATATCAGAAAATAAAGGGTAAGATAGTGGAGCTTAAATTACCCATGTATTTGGAGGACATTAGTTCTACAAGAATCAGAGAAAACATTGATTTAAATCGTGATATATCCAATTTAATAGATACTGTTGCCCAAAATTTTATTTACGACAATAGTTTGTATTTAAGAGAGCCACAATATAAGAGCATCCTGCAAGCCAAGGCCATTTCCTTTGAAGTGATCAGCAAGATTCAACCGGAGTTTATAAGGGAATTGGAAAGCTCTTTGCTATTAGGAAACAATAGATTACAGAGGATCGCCAAAATTCTCAAAAGGGCAGGAACGGTGGCGGTGATCATAAGGGACGGTGAGAAAAACAATGAAACCGTAGCTTTAGCCATCTATCATCATGTTACTGTCTCTGATTTGTATCATGAATTTAGGAATCCCGAGATTTCGGCTTATTTGAGAGAAAGTGCTTCAGGAAAGATTATCGTCATTAACGGAATTTACTCCTCCGATAATTCTTCTATTAGACATTTAAAACAATTGGTTTTGACTGAAACCTTGGCTCACTCACTAAAACATGATTTCACCTACGCAGTATATAATAGCGATTTGTCTGAGAAGGAGGAAGAGGACACCTTGGAAGTTCTCACTCGTCAAGGATTTGTGCCTTTAGATAAGCAGGAAGGTGTGGGAAATATCTATACGGTGGACATGAAATCTCCCATCACACTCTTTGAGAACATTGAAACAACCTTGAAGGATCCATTAAACCGAAATGAAAATGTAATTCGAGTTTTGGATCAAGCTCACAAACGGTTGCAAAGGGCATTAACTAAGCTATATCCCGGTCATCTGGTGCTTTCCTTTAACTCCGGAGTCATGCATCATCGGCTGATTGATATGGTGACAAAAGCCAATCAGGTTCCCTCAGAGCCTCTAAAAGTAAGAAAATTGGGGGCATCCATGTGCGTGCCTTTCGGAAAGATTTTGAGAGGGATGGCGGTACCTAATACGGTAACAAAGGCACTTCATACGGAGAAGGTTTTTGATCCTGAAATGAAAGGCTTTGAGATTACTCACTTTCCATACTATTCTCCCTTGGCTAACCAAGTGAGAACCATTAAATCCTTTAAGCGTCCCGTGTTATTGGTAGATGATCTATTGCATAAGGGGTATCGAATCAAGAAGTTGGATCCCCTTTTCAAAAGTGAAGAGGTGCAGATTGACAGAATTATTGTGGGAATCTTGTCCGGTAGGGGAAAAGACCTCATGACAATTCAAAAGCGAACGGTGGAAAGCGTTTACTTTATTCCCAATTTAAAGGTTTGGTTTGTGGAATCTACGGTGTATCCATTTATAGGGGGGGACAGCATTCAGCGCCAGTGGAATCTCAATGTGGGATTGCTGCCGTCCATCAATTTGGTATTACCCTATGTGGCTCCTAATTTTTTATCAAGTACTTCCAAGGAGGCTCTCTATGAATATTCCTTGACTTGCTTGGAAAACGCCAGAGATATTATGGTGGCATTGGAGCAGGAATATCAAAAGGCCTTTGAAAAGAAGCTGACCCTAAACAGACTCAGTGAGGCTGTGATTTTCCCAAGAATACCTGACAAGGGAGTCAACATGTATTACGATTTGAACCTTGCACCATCCACTTATCTGCAAAACGATATAGAGAACTTGATTCGGTTAAAGGGGATTATTACGACTTAAATGGTAGAAAATAAGCTTTAAGATTGTATATATGAAGAATCTTTATTTTTTAAAAAGGTAAACTAAATTAAAACTTTTGTTAAGAATAAAGTAAAGCTAATTAAAACTTAAATAAAGATAGCGTAGAATAAAGTAGAGAAGAGATCAGATGAGATGAAATATTTAACAGATTTGGAACAGGGACAATTAAACCATTGGAGGGGAACCGGAGTTTCTGCAAGCCCTAAGGGGAAAAAAAGGGTAAATATCTTGGCTCTGGGGGATGTTGGCGCCACGGTTCTAATGGGCTTAAAGCTTTTGGGGGGAGATGTGATTCAATCCATAGGAATTTATGACATTCATGAGTCTGCTATGACCAGAATGGAAATGGAGATGAATCAGGTGAATTTTCCTTGGGAGTATGACTTGCTTCCCCAGGTGGTACCTCTCAAAAGGGAGGATCTGTTTCATTGCGAAGCATTTATATTCTGTGCTTCCATGGGGGTTCCCCCTGTGGATTCCAATGTTACGGATGTAAGGATGGCTCAATTTGAAAGCAACCGCAAGCTTGTCTCTCAGTATGCAGAAGAGGCGGCAAAGAAAGAATACAAAGGTCTCTTTGCAGTGGTTTCCGACCCCGTGGATCTGCTATGTAGGCAGGCATTAGAGACAGGGAACGTAAGCTTAAGCTATGGAGAAGAGCAAGAATTATATTCTGAGCAAGCCTCAGAGAAAGCTTTAGGACAAAGGAACTGTGGGGAGAAAATTTATAAACCAGGTCTTTTGGCTGAGCAAATTCGAGGATACGGGTTAGGTGTAATGAATGCCCGTGCTGCTTACTATGCTAAAAAAGATGAACGCTTTAGCAGCTTCCTCACAGAGGGTAGGGCTTTTGGTCCTCACGGGAAAGATTTGGTCATAGCCAACAGTATAGAGCATTACCATGAAGAGCTCTCCTTAGAACTCACAAAGCTGGCGGTGGAATCCAATATACGCAGTAGAGAAGCAGGGTTTAAGCCTTACATTGCCCCGGCCTTATCATCAGCGGCAATTTCCATTTTACAGACTCTCCGTGGAGAGTGGAATTACAGTTCTGTTTTATTAGGGGAAGTCTTTATGGGTTGTAAAAACCGCATGACTGAAGAGGGAACTGAGATTGAAGCCTTACCCTTGCCCGATGCCTTGTTTCATCGGGTAGAAACCGCTTATGACAACTTAAAAAATCTCTTTGGAGGATGTCATGACTGAAATTGTTTTAATAGAACCGAAATGTTTGGAAGCCGCAAAGGCTGAACGACTAAAGCAAATTATTGAAAGTGGGTTAGAAGAGCTTTCTTACCTTACTATTTCCACGGCAGAGGAATTTGAAACTGCTGTTTTGGGAGGTCAGCTTCAGGGTAAAAAGATCTTGTTTGCTATTTCTCTGGGGGAATCAGGAATCAATTTGGAATTTTACGGGATATTAAAGGTCATTCGTTTGAATAAAGATTGCCTTCAAGGCTCAGCCGGTGCCATCTTAGTGGATGGAAAAAGCGAATTATTCACTAAATCAGTCGCTAGAGCCTTGACCCTCAGCGCTAATATGGTTGGGTGTTCTTTTCAAGGAAAACCTTTGGTGGAGGGCACGAAATCGTTAAAAAATTTCGGTATTATTTCTAAAAATTTGGGGGTTGATGCTTTTCAAGCTTATGTGGAATCCGGGAAAAGGCTAATCCGAGATCTGGTAAATTTCATGCCGATTTCTCCAAAGCCCGAGCAAAAAACTTCCAATATTTTAGTTCTTCATGCCAGTAGTCATGAAACCTCCAATACCCTCCATCTTTGGGATATGGTAAAAAGCCACTTGGGAGAAATGAAAATTGTGGATGTTTCCCTCAGGAACGGCAGTGTAGTGGATTGCGTAGGGTGTCCCTATACCATGTGCCTCCATTACGGAAAGGAAAACAGTTGCCATTACGGAGGCGTTATTGTAGAGCAGGTTTATCCGGCTATATTGGAATGTGACGCTTTGGTGATGCTTTGCCCCAATTATAACGATGCAATCAGTGCCAACCTTTCTGCCTTTGTCAATCGTCTCACAGCTCTGTTTAGAAAGACGGGATTTTATGATAAATATCTCTTTGCCATCATCGTTTCCGGCTACAGTGGAAGCGATATTGTGGCGGAACAGCTCATAGCAGGACTCAACATGAATAAGAGCTTTATATTACCTAGCTATTTTGCCATGATGGAGACGGCAAATGACCCTAAGAGCATCTATCAGGTTGAGGGAATAGAAGAGAGGGCTTTGGCATTTGCTGAAAATATGAAGAGGTTTTTAAATTAATGTTTAATTAATAAGTAAAGAGCAGCAATTACGCTACTCTTTGAGAAGGTGTAAATTAAAAAAGTTAATTTTATATATTTTAACCTCAACCTATAATTTCATCATATCGGTGGGTTGGGTTTGGTCTGCCGGGTATCAAACAGTTTAATGCGGTTTGCTTGTAGTTTACAGTTGAAAATGCTCTTTCTACTTCTTCCAGTACAATTTGCTGTAATTGCTCAGGGCTCATTTCTACTCTGGCATTTACCGTTAAGGTGTCATGAGTGCTGTGACTGTGATGATCTATTTCCCTTAATGCAGATGTTTTTTCCGTTCCTGTAATATTTCCTATAATCTGTTTATCCTTAGTTTGAACTAAAAACTTAACATGACCCACATTGACCTTAATTTCTTCAAATCTTTTAATTAGATTATCTAAAAATTCTTTTGAAATGGTTTGAATTTCATCGGAATGATCCAATAAGAAGGAAGCATTCAGCCAACCAAAGGCAGCTTCTCCATCCGCATAGATGTCGTAATCTACTTCAGCAATTCTATCTCCGGCTGAATGTGCACTTAAAACCAAGTCTAGCCATTCTGGCAAGCCTTCACCCGTTTTTACACTGATGGTCATTATCTTTGCTTGCCATTTTTCGTCCGCTTCTTTTATAAGGGCAGAAAGTTCATCCTCTGAAATCAAATCAATTTTATTTATAAGTATAATATCTGCCTCTTCAAATTGCTTTAACATTATGTAAGAAGCCGAGGATGATGCATCTTTTAGTAGTTCCTTCAGTCTAAATGGGTCAGCCAAAACCGTCAAGGGTCTTAAGTCTATGTGTTCATAATACCTTTCCTTAATTGGCTGCATCAAGGTAGCGGATAAATCGGTGCAGCTTCCCACAGGTTCTGCGATGATAATTCCACCGTGGTTTTTTTTCCTGATATAGTGAATGGCATCGGTAAAACCGTTAAAATTACAGCAAAAGCAACTGCCGCTTACTTCTTTTACCATTTTAGTGCTGGTTTCTAAAAAAGCAGTATCTACTAATTCAGAGACCTGATCGTTTGAGATTAATCCCACTTTCTTACCTTTTTTGCCTAGTAGTTTTGCCGTTTCCCATAGTAGGCTTGTTTTTCCTGCACCTAAAAAACCACCTACAATAATCAGTTTGCTTTTCATAATATCCTTCCTTTCCGGAATATTGGATCCTAAACTAGGGTCAAGTTCCCGATATACTGTATACAGTATATCATAAAAATTACCATGTAAATATAAATTTATTTTTTAACAATATTTATATATTTTGATGTATTATAAAGACTTGACTAATATTAGGATTTTATATGGGCTGATTGAAAACAGTAGGGAACAGCTATAGTGTCGTGAAAAAGACTAGGGTGGAGATGATTTGCTTAACTATTAAGGCACCTAGATATAAAAGCACCGCTTATATTTCATTGTATTCGCTTAAAAAATTAAGGATTCGGTCACTTGGCATGGCCATTCCATAAACGAACTTCCGGATTATATTTTCGCCACCCCCCAAATTTATCCCTACAATTTCAAGGTTTTCATTAAGCAAAGCGCTGCCGCTACTTCCCTCTGATAACATGGCGTTATGTCTGATAATGGGATATTGTAAAGTTCCTGCTTGATCACCAAAGGGTTTTGGTTTTCGGCTGATTACTTTTCCGGCAGTTACAATATTTCTTTTGCCATAGGGATTGCTCATAGATGCCACCTTATCACCATGCTGAGGTGTTTTTGCGGAAATGGGTAGAACGGCGTATTCTTTATCGGAAGTAAAGCTAATGATGGCTAAATCATATTTGTTACTGGAATACTCCACTGTAGCTAAGGGGAATTGTAAATAGTATTCTATAATTCCCTGAAACTCTCCACCATTATCAATATAATCTTTAAAGTCTAGTTGCTGAAAATTCATTGCAAAATGCTGAGTTTGATCCGTTTCTTCAAGATTGCTAACCACATGTTTGGCGGTAAGGGCATAGTATGTTTGACCTTCCCTATTGAAAATTACTCCACTGGCACCTGCTGAAACCGAGGTGGAAGTATTACCTCCTTGAATTTTGGAGTTTAATTGCACTATTTTAATATTTGCCGAAAGTGCATGTTTCTCAACCGTAGCTATAAAATCCTTATTGATGGATTGGTTTATAAACAATCTAATTGAGGGGAGAAACAGGACAATGATGAGAATTGAATAGACTATTAGCATTATTATGATTTTTTTCTTTTTATTTTTTGTTTCCATTAGAGTATCCTTTATAGCGTTATCAATTAGTAATGATTTATGGAATTATGAATACATAAACATTAAAGTCATTGTAAAGGGGTTTCATTCACTTTTATTAAACATAATTAGGGCTTACTAAATAAAAAAATGTTTTGAAAATAAATGATTCATCCATAAAATTAATCATTTAATTACTTATATGAAGATATTCAGTAGCCCCTAATTATAGTGTTTGACGATAAGTGACGTATTATGCTTTTATACTTTTGAGTATTTCGTATCTTCTTTATTTTAACTTTATAATTTCTTAAGAGTGAGTGCAAAGCTTTATTTAAATTTCTAACTCTTAAGAGTAAGAGCAAAGCTTTATTTTAAATTTAAATAAAATTAAACTTCAATCTATAATGACTTAGAATTATAGCATCTAAAACTTTAATACTATAGGGCATTAGACTCTGATATCATTATATATTCTCCACAAAATGACATAATCGTACATTTCTTTTTTCCTTTTTATAAATCTTATGATATACTATGAATCAGGAGATTTAACATGTTTGGATATATTGTTCCGGATAAGCCGGAATTAAAAATACGTGAATACGAGCTTTATCGTGCATATTATTGTGGCATTTGCAAGTCCATGGGCAGGAGATATGGTCAAATTCCCAGGCTTACTTTAAATTATGATTCTGTGTTCTTAGCCATGCTGCTGGATAGCATTCATGAAGAAAAAGAAAACATAAAATATGAAACCTGCATTGCACATCCCATAAAAAAGAGAAATGTTGCCTTTGGAAACAAAGCAATAGACTATGCCGCTGATATTCACTTAATCTTATCATACCATAAGCTTAAGGACGATTGTCAAGATGAACATTCGGCAAAGGCAGTAGCCGGTATGATGCTTTTGAAAGGCTCATATAAAAAATTAATGAAAAAATATGAAAAACAATGTATACTGTTAGAAGAGTATTTGGCAGAATTGACAAGGCTTGAAAAGGAAAATTGTCCTTCCATGGATCAAGTGGCAGAGCCCTTTGCACAAATCATGAAATTAATCTTTTCAGCAGGGGAGGGGCATGTTGTAGAAAGTTCATCAAAAAAAGAGCTTGAAAAGGATAGAATTGCTCAGGGGAGCTTTGCCGAAATAGGCTATCATCTGGGCAAATGGATCTATATGATCGATGCCTATGACGATTTAGAGGAAAATAAAAAGTCCGGTGGCTATAATCCTTTCCTGGCCCTTGGAGAATGTACAGATTTAAAAGAAAGGGCAACCTTTAATTTGATGCTTTATCTCAACAAAATTGCGGAGAATTTTGAGATTTTAGAAATTAAAAAAAATAAAGAAATTCTTGAAAATATAATTTACTTTGGAATGTTAAAAAAGACAGAAAACGTCTTAGAAAGGAATACAAAAAACAATGCAAAATCCATATGAAATATTAGGAATCAACGAAGGAGCCTCTCAGGAGCAAATCAAAGCTGCTTACCGGGAACAAGTGAAAAAATATCATCCGGACAAGCACCAAGATAATCCATTACAAGAACTTGCGGAAGAAAAATTACAGGAAATCAATTGGGCTTATGACTATTTAACGAAAAATGGAGGCTCAGGAGATAGCGGTTATCAAAACAGCGGCAATACCTCCTCTTATGCACAAAATAGCAGGAATGACTTCACCGACGTACGCGTAAACATAGACAGAGGGAATATCATAGGGGCAGAGAAGATTTTACTTAAAATGTCTCCAAACTGTGGAGAGTGGTATTTTTTAAAGGGAATGATTTCTGTAAAAAAGGGTTGGTATGATGACGCCATGCAAAATATCCAAACAGCTATGGCTATGGAACCCAATAATTTTGAATATAAAAGAGCTTTTCAGCAGCTAAATGCCGCCTCCGGTAGCTTTAGAGGAGCTGCCTATAACAGAGGTTACGGTGCCAACAATGGTGCTTGCGAAATGTGCCAATGTCTTATTTGTTCCGATTGCTGTTGTGAATGTTTCGGTGGAGATATAATAAGCTGCTGTTAGAGAAAAGGAATTCATATGAATAAGAGCCATTCCGTTGCTTTAGGTGGCATATTTTTGAGTTTGTCCATTGTAACATTATATTTTGAAAGTATTCTTCCCACGGGGAAGCTTACCCTTTTGGCATTGAGCTCCTTTTATGTGAGCTTCGTGGTTCTGGAATCAGGGATAAAAGCGGGTCTGATGTTTTATATTGCATCAGCTCTGCTGTCTTTTGTGCTGATTCCTTCTAAAATGGATATCCTTCTATACATATTCTTTTTCGGATGCTATCCATTGGTCAAATATTATGCCGAAACAATTGGAAAAAGGCCTTTAGAGCTTGCATTAAAAATTGTTTTTTTTAATATTATGTTAGCTTTGGGTTTCTTTTTTGCAAAGGAACTTCTTTTTGCCCAATTGAAGCTTGACACGTTTAAATATCCTATGATTGTCTTTTTTGCAGTAGCCCAAGTGGTGTTTATTCTTTATGACTATGCTTTTAGCACCGTAATTCGATACTATGTTACCAGAAGACCAAGGTGATACCTTGATAATACATTAGATAGTACCAAATGATATTATTTAGCACTTAAAATATTACTAATCTTGTTATTGAACATTTTAGTAATTTTTTCTGCTTTTATAATTGGTTTCATGGGTACCTCTTTTCATTGGTTGGTTTGATCTTCCAATTCTATTATAACCCAATTCAAAAGGATAGTGTTGATTTACTTTGACAGAGGAACCATGATTTTAAAATTCCTGTATAGTCCACCAATATGCAGACTTTAGGGGTTATTGGCTCTGTGCCTTTGCGTCTTTAGATTTTGAGAATGACCTTTGCGGCTCATAATAGTAATTGACGTTACAATGAATACACACCCAATCATTTGATAAAACGCCACTGTTTCCTTTAATACGATAAGGGAGAGAATTAAAGCACTTATGGGAATAAGACCAGTAAACGCCGCTATGGTATATCCGTCGCAATATTTTGCCCCTGTAAACATACAAGCAAAGGCAATTACAGTTACGACGCTCCCATACCATGCAAGTGCCATCCAGCCACCTACTGTTAGCTTAGTTAATTCATAGAATGGACTTTCTAACAACATTGGGACAATGCATAATACAAGGGCAATGGTACTTACGATTCCGGATTGCACAATAGGGTCAAGCTCATATTCTTCTTTGGAATCCGTATGAGCTTTGCGGGAAAGCGTAGTAAATAGAGATTCGCACGCAGCGGCTCCAAGCACCAGTATATTTCCTAATAAATGGGACACATTAAAAGCCTCCATATTAAAGGGGAATCCTTGTAACATCAAAACGCCTATCAAAGTTAAGAGAATTGCATATATGCTATTCTTACTCAAACGTTCTTTTAATATAAGCCATGTAAAAATAGCGGTTATGGCTGGGGAGGTTCCTGTTATAATTCCTGCTTCCACGCCAGTTGTATAACGTAATCCAAAAGTCAGAAAGATTCGAAATAAAAATATTCCAAACACTGCTTGCAAAGTAAGTATTGTATAGTGACGTTTACTCAATTGCTTTAAGGTGTTGAATATTGACTTTCCATTAAACAGGAAGGCTGTCAACACGGCAAACATTAAACTCATAAAGGTTATGGTAAATGGCTGCAAGTTCCCAGAAACATACCTAGCGGTAACAACTGATGAGCCAGCCAAAATAAACGCAGCAGATAAAAATAGCTTTCCTTTGTTTAATTTCATATCCATCTCCTCTATACAAATAAACTACAGCATGATAAAATAATACCAAAACAAAGTGGCATGTTAAAGAGCCAGTAAATAATTATTATTACTATGCCAGTTGGGAGGAAACTTATGTTTGGTATTCAAATTAACAGGGACAGCCCCATTTCTATATCACGTCAGATTTATCAAACTATCACTGGGGCTATTTTGGCAAATCAGATACACGCAGGGGAAGCGCTACCATCTTCTCGTGAGTTAGCAAAGCAATTAGGTGTTGCGAGAAACACTGTTTCAGAAGCATACGAAATGTTGAAAGCAGAGGGATATATTTTAAGCCGAGCTGGGTCACCCTGCAGGGTAAATTCTGAACTGTTTCTGCCGGTACAAAATAATAGGACAACGTCTAACTGCGTATTAAACCCTTTGGGGCAAAAGCTGATTTATGATTTCCGCACAGGCATTCCCGATCTATCGCATTTTCCTTTTCATACATGGAATCAGCTACAAAACAGGCTGATTGAATCCATTGATAGGGGCAATTGGCTATACGGGAGCTACGAGGGATATTTGCCACTTCGAGAAGAAATAACGAACTGGTTGTTTCGCACAAAGGGTATGACGGTGTCCCCAGAGGATGTGTTTATTTCAGCTGGTGCTACCCAAACGATTAGTTTGGTAGCTGAAATACTTAAAAATCAACTCGGAGAATTTTGCTTGGAGAACCCATGTCATTTAGGAATACTAAAAATACTTGAATTAAAAAACATGCCTTATCATGCCATTGACGTTGATCATCTAGGGTTACAGACCAACGCTATGCAAGCAGACAAAATTTCCTGCGTCTATCTAACGCCCTCTCATCAATTCCCTTTGGGATTTATTCTCTCGGCTCAAAGGAGGGTAGAGATAATCCGATTGGCGCGAGAAAACGAGTTTTATATCTTAGAAGATGATTACGATGGGGAGTTTCGATATAGTGGCCCTACAATTAGCCCGCTCTATACAATGGATCCGGAGCGTGTCATTTATGTGGGCACATTCAGTAAAAGCCTGTTTCCGGCACTGAGAATAGGTTTTGTGCTGTTGCCACCAAAATTGAGAGCAAAATGGATAGAGCTTCGTATGTATTCTGATATACAAAACCCAATGATCGAACAGGTAGTGTTGACTGAATTTATTAAAACGCGAAAAATGGATAGGTATATCCGTATGATGAACAAGACCTACGCCAATCGGCAAGCCATACTTATTGAAACAATTCGTAATTATTTTCCTGATAATACAAAGATAATCGGTGAAAAAGCAGGCCTGCACATTGCAATGCAAGTCCCAGGATGTATATTTGACCATAAATTTCAACTTGCTTGTGAAGAAAAAGGCATAGCTATTTCTCCTTGCAATAGCTATGCTCTTGGAAGCGACAAGTATAAGGATACTTTGTTGTTGGGTTATGGAAATATTTGTAACGATAACGTATTAAACGGAGTAAAGGCTATTGTGCAACAATTTCACTTTTAAGAATTTCATTCTTCGGCCGTCTAATATGAATGTTATAGTTTACAACAGCTATACAGCAAATTGCCAATTTAACGTATCACGCTTTAACATCTATCAGAGGATTGCTTGGTGAATTCCCTGTTATGGCTACTTCACCCGACAGATTCGCTGCTGCTAATCCACTTGGTGTATATGTTTTTGTAATATCCACGTTAGTACTTTGTGTGTTTGGTGAAATTGGTAGTATATCTGTATTGATTTCAACTGTGTCAAAGTTAGGATTTGGAGATGCATCTATATCAATTGTTTCCTTAGTATCGTTTTCTGTTAATTGTTCTTCAAGTTTTAATTTTTCTTCAATTTTCTTTTCTTCACTTGCAATTTCTTGTGCTTTTCTAAACTCTTCTTGAGCCTGCTCAAGAGATTTATCAGCTTTCTGCATCAAATCACCACCGTATGATCCGGCTCTCTTAATTATTTGCAAATCAGGGTTAAGCTTTTTTAATTCTCTTGATACCATATTCATTGGTTGAGATGCTAATTTTGCGCTTGATTGTGCGGACAATAAAGCCGTAGTTAAACCACTGGTCAGTATACTCATAGTTTCTATTCCTTCGCTCAAAATATAATTTTAATGTATGGTTGATTTAACATCTGTTTATAAGATATATCGGAAATATATCTAAAAGGTTTAGCGCTAATGAAAATAATTTATAATCTATGTAAAACGCAAATTATATGCTGAGGGTAGAGTTACTTACAGCGAAATCCAAAATACTCCACTATTCTAAAGTGTGTAATTTCATAGTCCCCCAAAAGGGTGAGAGCATAGGCAAATGCCCTCGTGGTGGCTGAATCCTTTTTCGCTGAGGGTATGCTCATAGCAGGAAGTTAAAACACTTTTATCATAAACATTTCTTGGGGTTGTTCAAATGGCGTATTGTCAAAGAACAGTCCACCTTTATCTATGTAACCGAGTTTTCTGTAAAAATGCTGTGCTTTCTCATCTACTTGTGTTGAAGTCATAACCATTTTATGTCCAAGATCAAGCATTTCTTTTTCCCAAAATAACATTGCTTGTTTTCCAAAACCTTTATTGCGATATGGTTCATTAAAGTAAATCAAAGTGAGAAAAGGTATGCAGTCTAAAAACAAATTGTAACGCATAACACCTATGGTTGTTTCGTCATTTCGCAGAATATAGCACCTATTATCTCGTATTTTGTTTTCAAATTCAGATTTTAAGAGGTGTTTATCTATTGAGAAATAATCAGATACATCACTTTCTGTTGCGTGTGTAATTTTTAACATTTGCCAACCTCCCTTATATAAATACACCGTATTTCAAATTATCTACCTACTACCCGATTTCTTTTGATTTTATACGCTTACTATACCACAAAATCGGGAAGATTTCAAGTCTTGTAATGGATACGCTTTGGGTGTATTAAGTATATGGAGGTGTTTTATAATGGAACAAAAAAGTATGACCGCACTCGTATGTGCATTTGCAAGAGCGTATCACGCGGATAATAACAAGGTGAAAATTTTTGATGACAGCGTTGCAAGATTGCTACTATCAAACGATGAATACACCCACATTTGTCTAAGTGTGGCAAAGGGTATTGGTTTCTTGAATCCATCATTTAGCGGAAATGAAGATGAAGCCCTAAGATGGATTGTAGACAATCAGCTATCGCCTTCACCTCTTGGTAGAGCAGCATTTGCGGAAAAAGCTCTTGAAACAGCAGTTACTATTGGAGCAAGGCAGTATTTAATTATGGGTGCAGGATATGATACCTTTGCTTATCGTCAACCTCACTTTGGGGAAAAGCTGCAAATTTTCGAGCTTGACCATCCTGCTACCGCAGAGGATAAACAGATACGCCTTCATAATGCCGGTATTAAAATTCCCAAAAATATTCACTTTGTAGAAGCTGATTTCACGGAAGAAAATTGGTGCAAGGCATTGATGGAAACAACCGAATTTGAAAGCGGCAAAATAAGCTTTTGCAGTATTTTGGGCTTAACCTACTACCTTTCAAAACAGGCATTTGAAAGGCTGACTTTTACGCTTAGCTCATTTTTATCAGAAGGAAGCTCCATTATCTTTGATTACCCCGATGAAAGCAGCCTTACCGACAAAGCAGGGGAACGGGCGAAAAAGCAAGTAATGTTAGCCGGAGCTGCAAACGAAAAAATGCTTGCAAGCTATTCATTACTGTCTTGCGGTAAGGAAATGAAACCAATCTTGTGGAGCTAACGGAGGCGGTTATATTAAAGTTTGCCGCAATGAGCGATAGGGAATTTGGAAGCATTGTAAGGGATCTTGTTGGGGATTTTTAATGAAAGAGGTAGGACACTATATGGACTATATGTTTCAGAAACCAAAACCTAACAGCCAACTCCCTTGAAAAGCAGACTATATTGTTGTATAGTATAAAGAAGTAATTACGAGCTTTTGAAAATGGATTCCTCGTATATGGGTGAATACATGAGCCGATACAGTTGGGCAGAAATGACAGCTACAACATTATGGCATAAGCTGACTAACTCTTATTAAAGATTTGAAAGAGGGAAAAACAAAATGAAAAAATCAAGTGTACTAATTTTATGTTTCTTAATATTTTTTGGTATGTTTTCATCAACAGCCTATGCATTACCAACAGAGAAAGCCGATGCCATTCAACAGCTAATAGATGACGCCGTTCGTGTTTCTGGTGTACCGGGAATATCTGTGGCAGTTATTTCTCATAATGAGACATACTATTTTAATTCTGGACATACAAGCAGTAATAATAGCAAGAATCCCTCAAAGGTTGATGCCCATACATTGTATGAAATTGGTTCCTTGAGTAAAGCATTTACCGCAGTGGGTATTCTTTTGCTTCAAGAGAAAGGCTTGCTTTCGACCAAAGACCGTATCGAAGACCACTTGCCATGGTTTCACGTTACTTATCAGAACGAAAGGGCGGTTGTTACCATAAAGGATCTTCTGAATCATTCTAGTGGCTTCAGCAAACGCCATTCAGATGCTCCCCGCGGCGAGGGTGCAGATATGTTACGCAAAACCGTTGAGCCGTTTGTAGGTGCGACATTGGATTTTGCACCGGGTACATCCTATGCCTATAATAATGCGAACTACAACATTTTAGGATTGATCATTGAAGCGGTATCCGGGCAAAGCTATGAATCCTTTATGAAAGAGCAGGTGTTTGAGCCGTTAGGCTTACACGAAACATTTCTATACCATGCTGAAGCCATTAAAACCGGCAGAATGGCACAAGGATCCCGCCAAGCTATTTTCATGACGTTTCCTTATGATGCACCGATCTATGGTGGCATGAAACCAGCAGGATTCATTATTTCCAGTTCTTACGATATGGCACGTTGGGCGGGCATACATTTAGGACTCGTTCAAGACATACCGGAAATATTTTCACCAGTAATTGAAAAGGCTCATCAAGCGGATCTGAATGGGCCGTCATCGGGAAATAACTACTACTATTCAGCAGGCTGGTTAATTAAGGCAGATAGCGATTTATTGGTACACGACGGACAAACGCCAAGTTTCACATCCACTATAGCCCTATTCACAGAAGAAGAACAGGGCGTTCTATTTTTAGCAAACGGTAACGTTCATTCTGGATTGGCACGAAGCATAAAGTCTATTTTAGACGGTGATTTGCAACAAACATATGCTAATCAGTGGATAGATATATTTAGCTCCGTTATTGCCGTTGCTTTATTTATTGGTATAGTAGCATTTCTGATAATAGGCATACGAAATAGAATAAAATACAAGCCCCAGCTTACAAAAAACAAGATAATAATGACCTCTTTGTGGGTAATCGTTGCTATTTTCATGTTGATACGGCTTTTGAACTATCCAAATACCGTGGGTTCGGGTTGGACCTATATCTTTGATTGGAATTCAACAAACACTACCATAGTATTATTTTTGATGCCAATATTTTTTGCAACTTCAGCTTGGTATACCTATACGAAAAATTCAAAGATACCATCTAAAAAAACCTAAAATCAGAGTGGATCAGTTTTCATTGATAGATGGCAAAGTTTGCATGAGGGCAAAGAAATGTTTCGGATCACCGGTACTAAAATATTCATACCAACATTCTAAAGTGTTCGAACCAAAAACACCTAAATGCTCAATAATTTGTTTCGCCCACAGCAAGCCTCCGGTACAA